>DASPKD010000001.1:0-8596 GCA_035628275.1 Caulobacteraceae bacterium
CAGCTTCACGTCCTCGCGCAGCAGCCGGCGCAGCAGCACCTCGAACTCCGAGATCAGCTCGCCCAGCTCCAGCTTCTCGCGCTTGACCGTCTGCTTGCGCGAGAAGGCCAGCAGCTTGCGCACCAGGTCGGCGGCGCGCACGCCGGTCTGGCGGATTTCGTTCAGACCCTCGTAGGACGGATCGCCGACCGGGTGGCGCTGCAGCAGCTCGTCGAGGCGCAGCTGGATGGCGGTCAGCAGGTTGTTGAAGTCGTGGGCGACGCCGCCGGCCAGCTGGCCGATGGCCTGCATCTTCTGCGCCTGGGCCAGGTGCAGCTCCAGCTGCTTCTGTTCCGACACGTCGAACAGATAGACCAGCCGCCGCCCGGCGTCGGACGCCAGATACAGGTGGGCGCAGCGCTTCGGCGTCAGGGCCAGCTCGACCTCCAGCGGCCCGGACGCGCCGGCCTCCAGCCGCGCCTTGGCCTCAGCCGCGCTGGCGGGGTCGATCAGGTCGCCGAAGCGGATGCCCGGCGCGGCTTTGCCGCCGGTGAGGTCGGCGAGAGCCGCGTTGGCCTCGACGATCGTGGAGTCGAACAGGTCCTCGCCCGACAGGGACGCGGCTCCGAACGGAGCGGCGGCGGCGAATGGGTCCGGCGCGGCCTCCACGGGGTCGGCGGCGACGGCCGGGGCTTCGACGACCGGCGGCACGATGGCGGCGGGCGGGACCAGCAGGCCTTCCGGCGCGGTGCGGACCAGGTAGCGGCCGGCGCCGACCGCGGTCGCCACCGCCTCCACGTCCGCCTCGCCAAGCCGCAGCAGCGCCCGGCCGACGCCGCCGGCGCGGGCTTCCGACAGGGCCACGAACAGGGCGGGCGCGGCGGCGCCGCGCGGCAGGCGCTGGTCCGGGCCGCCGGCCTCGGCCCAGGCCGCGTTGGCGGCCAGCACCCGTCCGTCGGCCCACACCAGGGCGGCGGGCTCGACCAGCGCCGCCAGCAGGGCCTCGGGGGCCAGTTCGCCTTCGATCCCGGCCTTGGACTCCGCCGCCCCGAAGGCGATCAGGCCCAGCGTCGCCACCCCGACCAGGCCCAGCAGCAGGAGCACGCCCGGCGTGCTGAACGGATCGGTGCGGAAGGCCGGGTAGGCTGCGGCGCCGACCGCGGCCAGGAACAGCACCGCCGCGCCCGCCGACCAGGGATCGAGCCGCTTCAGCAGACCGCCGTGCTTGACGCCCATGACCGGCTCCTCCGCCGCAGCCTGAAGCGAATCGGACACGATGATGACTCCTAAAGCGGATGTGCGCGAGCGGCCGGGCGGCGGCCGTTCATGACGAAGCCGATGACCTTGGCCACCGCCTCGTAGTGTTCGCGCGGAATGGTTTCGTCCACGTCGACGGCGGCGTAGAGCGCGCGGGCCAGCGGCACGTCCTCGACGATCGGGATCGCGTGCTCGCCTGCGATCTCGCGGATCTTCAGCGCCAGGGTGTCGACTCCCTTGGCCACGCACAGCGGCGCGGGGGTCTCGCCGGCCACGTAGCGCAGGGCGACGGCGTAGTGGGTCGGGTTGGTGATGATCAGGGTGGCCTTGGGCACGTTGGCCATCATCCGCCGCCGCGCCCGCTCGGCGCGGATCTGCTTCAGGCGGGCCTTCACGTGCGGGTCGCCCTCGGTCTGCTTGTAGTCTTCCTTCAGCTCCTCGCGGCTCATCTTCATACGCTGCATGAAGCGGAAGCGCTGCCACAGCCAGTCGCCGCCGGCCGCGACCCCCAGGAACGCGAGCACCGCGAAGGCCAGCGCAAGCAGCACCTCGACCGCGTAGGGCAGGATCGCGCCCGGCCCCAGCGCCGCCAGACCCTGCAACTCCTCGGCGCGGGGCTTCAGCACCGCCCAGGCGATGGCGCCGGTGGCGATCACCTTCAGCACCGTCTTCAGGAACTGCACCAGGCCGTCGGGACCGAAGATCCGCTTGAAGCCCGCCATTGGCGAGACCTTCTTGAAGTCCGGCTTCAGCTTCTCGGGGCTCCACAGCAGGCCGTGCTGGATCAGGTTGCCGCCGGCGCCCGCCAGCGCCACCGCCAGCATCACCGCCCCCATCAGCGGCAGGGCCGCCATCAGGCCGTGGCGGGCGATCTCGCCCGCCCCGCCGGTCTCCAGGCTGTCCATCAACTGGTGCGGCGAGGCCAGGAAGGGCACCAGGGCGGCGGCCAGGTTCTGTGAGAACGCGCCGCCCGCGCCGGCCAGCACCGCGCAGGCCGCCGCCAGCGCCAGCCAGCTCGGCAGATCCGGGGATTTGGCGACGTCGCCCTTGCGGCGAGCCTCCTCGAGTTTCCTCGGCGTCGCCTCTTCCGTCTTGGAGGACGGATCGTGCTCTTCAGCCATCCGTCAGCTCCTGAGGAAAACGCCGGTGAACTCGCGGTAGGCCTCGACCCACACCAGCCCGACCACGCCCAGGCCCAGCGCGAACACCGACAGGCCCAGCAGCACGTTCAGCGGCGTCGCGGCGAAGAACACCTGGAACTGCGGCATCACCCGCCCGATCAGGCCGGTGGCCACGTTGAACACCAGCGAGAACACCAGCACCGGCGCCGACAGCTGCACCCCCAGCGCGAAGGCCCGGCCGACCGACTGGACCGCCAGCGTCGCGGCGTCGCCCAGCGGCAGGCCCTTCCGGACCGCGAACACCTGATAGCTGTCGGCGACAGCGCCGATGAACAGGTGATGCAGGTCGGTGGCGAACACCAGGGTGATGCCCAGCAGGGTCAGAAAGGCGCCCAGCGTCGTCGACGGCTGCGCCTGCATCGGGTTGGCGGTCTGGGAGAACGACAGGGTGGTCTGCAGCGACACCACCTCGCCCGCCACCGCCAGCGCCGCCAGCAGCATCCGCAGCAGGGCGCCGATCATCAGCCCGAGGATCGTCTCGCGCAGCACCCATCCGCCCATGCCCCCGACCGTGGCCGGCAGCGGCGGCAGGGTCGGGGCGACCAGCGGCGTCAGGGTCAGCGCCAGCAGCAGGGCGAAGGCCAGCCGCACCCGCGGCGGCACCACCGGCTCGCCGATCCCGGGGATCAGCATGACGATGGCGGCGACCCGCACGAACACCAGCCCCGCGGCCCAGACCTGGTCGGCGGTGGCGTAGGCCTGCACCTCACATGCCCGCGATGCGGCCGGCGATGTCGCGCATGAACCCGCCCAGCAGCGCCCCCATCAACGGCAGGAACAGCAGCAGGGCCACGAAGATGGCGATGATCTTCGGCGCGTAGATCAGGGTGGCTTCCTGGATCTGGGTCAGGGCCTGCATCAGGCCGATGACCACGCCCACGATCAGGCCGACGATCAGCACCGGCGCGCACAGCTGGATGGTCAGCCAGATCGCGTCGCGCCCGACGTCGAGAACCTCCGCCCCGTTCATGCCTGTAAACCCTGACGCCCGCGATCAGCGGAACCACCGAAACACCAGGCAGAAACTGCCGGGAGGATGGTTAACGAAGGGTGGCGAACGGCGCGATCAGCGCCGCTCCAGCAGGCGGAACACGAACGGGTGGTCGTCCTGCGGGCCGGCGGGATGCGTTTCGCGGGCGACCTCGGTCCACGCGTCCTCGTCGAAGGCGGGGAAGACCACGTCGCCCTCGGGCTCGGCCTCGACTTCGGTCAGGTAGAGTCGCCGCGCCCTGGGCAGGGCCAGTTCGAACAGGGCCGAGCCGCCGATCACGCAGATTTCGCCGACTCCGTCCTCGCGCGCCTGTTCGCGGGCGATCTCCAGCGCCTCCTCCAACCGCTCGCAGGCGACCGCGCCCTTGGGCTCGAACCCGCCGTCGCGGGTCAGCACCAGGTTCAGCCGGCCGGGCAGGGGTCTCAGCGGCAGGCTCTCCCAGGTCTTGCGGCCCATGATCACCGGCTTGCCCATGGTGTTGCGCTTGAACAGCGCCAGGTCCGACTTCAGCCGCCATGGCAGGCCGCCGCCACGGCCGATCACCCCGTTGCGGGCGCGGGCGACGACCAGGGCGAGGGCGGGGGAGGGCATGGCGGTCACTCCGGCGCGCGGACCTGGTGGCCGCGCGCTCTCAGCCGGTGCAGCACGCCGCCTTCCACCACCAGGGTCGACAGGGGCAGGACGGCGACCGCGTGCCCCGGACGCTTCAGCGCCTCCTCGACGGCGGTGACCTGGGCGTCCATGCGCGAGGCGTACCGCTGGCGGAACCCCGGCAGGGCATACCAGCAGCGCTGAAGGTTGCGGGGGCCCGCCACCGCGGTGCGCGCGTCCCCTACCGTCCAGGCGGCGGCGACCGCCTTGATCTCGCGGTCGCCGCGCTCGATCTGCTCGACCGCGGCCTCAAGACAGGCCGTGCCGTCGGCTTCGGGCATGGCGCGGATCGCGTCGAGGAACGGCCGGCCCTGCAGACGGTAATCGGAGAGCATCGGGCGGCTCTTCACCTTCGCCTTCTTCGCGGCCTTCAGGATGGTGCGCAGGGGCTCGACGGCGTCCAGGCCCGCCTTGCGCTCGTAGGCCGTCATCAGGCTGACCCCGGCGAACCAGGGGCGGGTGCGCAGCAGGTCGTCCGCGTCGCCGCCCACCCGGACGGCCGCGGCCTTCACCCGCTCGGCCAACGGCGCGGGCAACGGCCGTTCCGCCGTGGCCAGCCGCATCAGGGCGGGGGCGCCCAGCACGCCGACGCCGGCGCTGGAGCTCGGCGGTATGATCAGGACGTTCGCCCCCTTCAGTCGGCGCTTCAGCACGGTCTGGTTCCAGACGGCCTTCTTCGGCAGGGCGCCGGGAATGCCCAGCACGTAGACGGTGGTGTCGCCGTCCGACACCCGCCACCACGCCGGCCCCGGCAGGCGGCCGCGCACCACCAGCTCGGCGGAAACGGGAGGCTCCTCGTCGAGGGGCGAGGCCGCCGGTTGCGCCGACACCATGGTCGAGGCCAGGGCGGCGACGGCGGCCAGGCTGATCGCGGCGCGCGCCCTCACCGCTCGATCCCGACGGGGTACAGCAGCCAGCGGTCGTCGAAGTAGGGGGTGCGTTCGTAGAACCACTGCAGCCGCGCGTCGCCGTTCTTGGCGAAGTCGGGATCGGCGGCCAGTTTCGCCTCGAACTCGGCCTTCAGCGCCGGGTCGTCGGCCAGCATCTTCTCGGCCAGCGGCGCGATGGCGTAGCCCTCGATGTACTCCACCCGGGTCAGGATCTCGGGGAAAAAGCCCCAGGCGAACAGGGAGTCGCCGCTGCGCGGGTCCAGCAGGATCATCGCCAGGTCGCCCAGCGGCTGGTCGGTCGGCACCCGCACCGAGCCCGCCGGGAAGGTCTCGCGTCGCCGCTCGGCCTCGAAGGCGTCGGCCCGGACGACGACGTGGCCCTCGCTCGCCGGCCCCGGCTTGGCGCCGCGGGCGCGCACCATCTCCAGCTCGACCGTGCGCGGCGCCGACAGCTCCTCGACGGCGATCCCGTGCGCGCGCAGGCGCTCGATCACCTCCGGCTTGGTCGGTGGCACCCAGTAGGCGACAGGCCGGGCGACGAAGCCGGAGGGCTCCTGGCCGAACACCTTGACCTTGCGGGCTTTTCCCCGTCGGCCCAGCCAGCGGACCTCCTCGCGGCCCGAGGCGGGCGAGACGTAGGTCTCGTTCTCGATCGGCAGGAAGTCCCATTCCGCCACCGGCTGCTCGACCGGACGCCAGCCCGACGGGATCTGCGCCGGACGCTCGGCCCGGTCCGCCGCCATGGCCGCCCTCAGCTCCGCCCCGTGCGCGGCCAGCGCCTTCAGCGACTGCTCGATCAGCACGTAGGTCCCCAGCACCCGCTGCCGGTAAGGCTTGAGGCTATGGTTCTCGACCAGGACGGTGGGCGTGCGAACCAGGTCGCCGTAGCCGGTTGAGAAGCGCGGCGTGCTGGCGAAGTGCGCCACCCCGTTCAGCGGATCGCGGTCGTCCGCGGCGAACACCAGCGGCCCGGGGATGTGGCCCTGCGCCTTCAACTCCCTGTCGAGCGCGGGCCGATAGCGCTGCTCCAGCCAGGCGGCGATCCGCTCCGAGCGGTCGTAGCGGCCGTCCCAGCCCTCGTAGCCGTAGGTTATGTCGTACTGGTAGTCCGCCCCGTCGGTGACGTGCAGGTCCAGATACAGGGTCGGGTCGTAGCGCCGGATCACGCTGACGATCCCGCGGGTCTCCGGCGCATCGAGCTTCACGTAGTCGCGGTTGAGGTTCAGGTTCTGGGCGGTGTTGCGCCAGCCTTGCGCCACGGGCCCGCGCTGGTTCGGCCGATTGTACACCGAGGAGCGCTCGTGCGCGTCGGCCGAGAGCACCGGCACGAACAGCAGGTCCGCCCCGTCCAGCAGGCCCTCCTTGCCCCTGAAGGCGATGTCGCGCAGCAGCATCAGCCCCGCGTCCTTGCCGTCGATCTCGCCGGAGTGGATGCCCGCCTGGGCCAGCAGCTTGGGCTTGTCGGGGTTCAGAACCGCGTCCTTCGACGCGATCACCAGCCACAGGTCCCGGCCCTGCGGCGTCCGGCCGAACGCCTCCATGCGGATCAGCGGCGAGGCGGCGTCCAACCATCTCAGCCAGGCGATGGTGTCGTCGTAGGACGGCGTGGCGGTGAGCCCCGTCAGTTCCGAAGGCGTGACCCAGGGATCGGTCTTCTTGGCGACCAGCCGCTCGCTTTTACCCTGCCACTTCGGCGCGGGGGGCAGGATCTGCTCAGGCGTGGGGAAGGGGTCTTGCGAGGCCATGGCCGGCATGGAATCCGACAACGCCGCCGCCGCCAAGATCGCGCCCAACCGTCTCATCCCGCCCTCCGGAGTTTCCGCACCGAGTGCCCCGGTTGCGGACGGGGCGCAAGGCGCCGGGCGGTCAGACCGCCTCGGCCAGATGCGCCAGCCACTTGCGGCGGACCGCCTGGTCCAGGTCGATCCCGTGCCGGCGGCAGTAGAGCAGCAGCATGCACAGCACGTCTGCCGCCTCGTCCGCCCGCTTGGCCGCGTCGCCCTCGCCGCGGGCGCGGCCGGTCAGGCGCAGATGTTCGGCGGTCAGCTCGCCCAGCTCCTCCTGCACCTTCAGCAGGAACCAGTCGTCGTCGCGCCGGATGTCGAAGGCCTCGGCGTAGAGGTCGGAGACGGCGGCGACCTGGTCGGTGAGCGCCTTCAGGCTCAAACCGCCACCGCCGCCTTGATGTGCGGGTGGGCGACGTAGTTCTCGAGGGCGAAGTCGTCGTACTCGAAGGCGAACAGGTCGTCCCGCGGCGCCAGGCGCATGGTCGGGAACGGGTGCGGTTCGCGCGACAGCTGCAGCTCGGCCTGCTCCAGGTGGTTCAGGTACAGGTGCGCGTCGCCCAGCGTATGGACGAACTCGCCGGGCTTCAGACCTGTCACCTGCGCCAGCATCAGGGTCAGCAGGGCGTAGCTGGCGATGTTGAACGGCACCCCCAGGAACACGTCGGCCGAGCGCTGGTAGAGCTGGCAGCTCAGCCGGCCGTCGGCGACGAAGAACTGGAACAGGCAGTGGCAGGGCGGCAGGGCCATGTCCTCCACCTCGCCGGGGTTCCAGGCGCTGACCACGTGGCGGCGGCTGTAGGGGTTGGTCTTCAGGTCGTGGACCAGCCGCTGGATCTGGTCGATCGAGCGGCCGTCCGGGGTCGCCCACGAGCGCCACTGCTTGCCGTAGACGGGGCCGAGCTCGCCGTCGGCGCCGGCCCACTCGTCCCAGATGCCGACGCCGCGCTCCTGCAGCCAGCGCACGTTTGTGTCGCCGCGCAGGAACCACAGCAGTTCGTAGACGATCGACTTCAGGTGCAGCTTCTTGGTGGTCAGCAGCGGGAAGCCGCGCTCCAGGTCGAAGCGCATCTGCCGCCCGAACACGCCGATGGTGCCGGTGCCGGTGCGGTCGTCGCGGCGCACGCCGTTGTCCAGTATGTCCTGCAACAGCCCCAGGTACTGGCGCTCCGGGTGGTCCGGTGCGGCGTGGACGACCGCGTGGTGCAGCGGCGTGCGGGCGAGGGGGGCGTTCATGGGCGCCTCGTGCGGTGACGAGGATCGAGCTTGCCCGATTCGCGGCGCGTGCGGAGGTTTCAGGCGGTCCGACCTGTGGACGCCCGCGGCTTTCTGTGGAGAGGCGCGCGCCCGCCCGGCCGCCGCCTCCATCTTCCTTCTCCCCTTGCGGGGTGAGGAGCGATCGGCGGTAGCCGAGCCGTCGACAACGATTTGTCGACGGCAGCGACGAACGGTGGCCTGCGGAGCAGGCCGGATGAGGGGTGTCGGCGCCGACGGTTTGGGACTGCCGAGCTACGCCGACGGGCTCACATCCCGTCCGAGGGCTTGCGCATCGGCAAAAGTTCACACCGACACCCCTCATCCGGTCGCTCGCGCAACCACCTTCTCCCGCAAGGGGAGAAGGGTAGATGAGCGCCGCTCCGCCCGCTCGCGAAAAGCGGGGACCAAGGCGGGCGAAACAAATACTTACGCCCGCCCCCCGGGACCGGCCGCATAATCCTGATCAACCCCGTCCACGGGGAGGGCGCCCGGATCCAGGCTCCCGAGCGGGACGGGGCGGTGGTCGAGCGGGTCCGGCTCGAGGTGTGAACTCACCTCCGGCACGGCTTTCGCAGCCCGAGGGGGGTTACCTCGGGGCTCCGGGGA
>DASPKD010000002.1:0-7969 GCA_035628275.1 Caulobacteraceae bacterium
CCAGGTCGAGGGCCACACCATCTGCGCGCTGGGCGACGCCGCCGCCTGGCCGATCCAGGGCCTGATCCGCCACTTCCGGCACGAGATCGAGGACCGCATCCATCAATACCGCTCGCGCCGCGGCTCGTTCGCCGGCGCCACCCTGGCGGCGGAGTAACCGGCATGCCCAAAGCCAAAGTCGACGGCGTCGAGGTCGAGTTCGAGACCGGCATGACCGTGCTGCAGGTCGCGGAACTGGCGGGGAAGGAGATTCCCCGATTCTGCTATCACGAGCGGCTGTCCATCGCCGGCAACTGCCGCATGTGCCTGGTCGAGGTGAAGCCGGGGCCGCCCAAGCCGCAGGCGTCGTGCGCCCTGCCGGCCGCCGAGGGGCAGGAGATCTTCACCGCCACGCCGATGGTTAAGAAGGCCCGCGAAGGGGTGATGGAGTTCCTGCTCATCAACCACCCGCTGGACTGCCCGATCTGCGACCAGGGCGGCGAGTGCGACCTGCAGGACCAGGCCATGTACTACGGCCGCGACGGCTCCCGTTACGCGGAGAACAAGCGCGCGGTCGAAGAAAAGAACATGGGTCCGACGGTGAAGACGTTCATGACGCGCTGCATCCAGTGCACCCGTTGCGTCCGCTTCGTGTCGGAAGTCGCGGGCGTGCCGGACATCGGCATGATCAGCCGCGGCGAGTCGGCCGAGATCACCACCTATCTGGAAAAAGCGATCGGGTCGGAGCTGTCGGGCAACGTCAACGACCTGTGTCCGGTCGGCGCGCTCACCCACCGCCCGTGGTCCTACAACTATCGCCCCTGGGAGCTGAAGAAGACCGAGACCGTCGACGTGATGGACGCGCTCGGCTCCAACATCCGCGCCGACAGCCGCGGCGACGAGGTGATGCGGGTGCTGCCGCGGGTCAACGACCTGATCAACGAGGAGTGGCTGTCGGACAAGAGCCGTTACGCCGTCGACGGTCTGATGCGCCAGCGGCTGGACCGACCGTACGTGCGGGTCGACGGCAAGCTGCGCCCGGCTTCCTGGGCCGAGGCGTTCGACGCGGTGGCGCAGGCGATCCAGCGCTCCACGCCCGACCGCATCGGCGTGATCGCCGGCGACCTGCAGGACGCGGAGTCGATGAAGGCTGCGCTGGACCTGTTCCGGGGCATGGGCGTCCAGAACCTGGACTGCCGCCAGGACGGCGCGGCGCTGGGCTACGGCCCGCGCGAGGGCTGGCTGTTCAACACCACCATCCTGGGCGTCGAGCAGGCGGACGCCCTGCTGCTGGTCGGCTCCAACCCCCGCAAGGAAGCGCCGGTCCTGAACGCGCGCATCCGCAAGAGCTGGCTGCTCGGGAACCTGAAGGTGGGGGTGATCGGCGAGGCGGCCGAGCTGACCTATCCTTACGCGCACCTGGGCGCGCGGCCGTCGTCCCTGCGCGACCTCGGCGGCTTCGCCGACGTGCTGCGGAACGCCAAAGCGCCAGCGGTGATCGTGGGGCAGGGGGCTCTGTCCCGGCCGGACGGCGCGGCGGTGCTGAACGCGGTCGCGGGGCTGGCGCGCGAGTTCGGGGTGGTGCGCGAGGGCTGGAACGGCTTTAACGTGCTCCACACCGCCGCCGCCCGCGTGGGCGGGCTGGACCTGGGCTTCGTGCCGGGCGAAGGCGGCCGCTCGGCGGTCGAGCTGGTCGAGCGCGGCGGGGCCGACGTGCTGTTCCTGATGGGCGCCGACGAGATCGACCTGTCCCGCACCGACGCCTTCATCGTTTACATGGGCACCCACGGCGACCAGGGCGCGCATCGCGCCCACGTGATCCTGCCGGGCGCCGCCTACACCGAAAAGCCCGGGTTGTACGTCAACACCGAGGGCCGGGTGCAGATGGCCGACCGCGCGGTGTTCCCGAAGGGTGAGGCCCGCGAGGACTGGGCGATCGTCCGGGCGCTGTCGGAGCGGCTCGGCGCGCGCCTGCCCTACGACAGCATCGAGCAGCTGCGGGCCAGGCTGATGGCCGAGCACCCGACCTTCGGGCGCATCGACTACGTCGCGCCGCCCGGGGCGTTCGACCTGTCCAGGCTGGGCGCGGCGGGCCAGATGTCGGACGCGCCGTTCCAGAACCCGATCCGCGACTTCTACATGACCAACCCGATCGCGCGGGCGAGCGTGACCATGGCCGAGTGCTCGGCCGTGCACGTCCGCCCCGCCATGGCCGCCGAGTAAGCCCCGATGGATCAGCCGAACAGCTTCTGGGCCAGCGCGCCCGGGTGGACCCTCCTCACCGTCGGCCAGATCCTGCTGGTCGTGGTCGGCGTGCTGCTGTCGCTGGCCTTCCTGTTGCTGGCCGACCGCAAGATCTGGGCGGGCGTGCAGATGCGCAAAGGCCCCAACGTGGTCGGCCCGTTCGGCCTGCTCCAGTCGTTCGCGGACTTCTTCAAGTTCGTGTTCAAGGAGATCGTCATCCCCGCCGGGGCCGACAAGGTGATCTTCATCCTCGCGCCCTTGATCAGCTTCGTGCTGGCATTCGCGGCCTGGGCGGTGATCCCGTTCGCGCCCGGCTGGGTGGTTTCCGACATCAACGTCGGCATCCTGTACCTGTTCGCGATCAGCTCGCTGGGCGTCTACGGCATCATCATGGGGGGCTGGGCGTCCAACTCGAAGTACCCGTTCCTGGGCTCGCTGCGTTCCGCCGCCCAGATGGTGTCCTACGAGGTCAGCCTGGGCTTCGTGATCATCACCGTGATCCTGCTGGTCGGGTCGATGAACCTGCAGGACATCGTGCGCCACCAGGCCGGCTGGATCTGGAACTGGAACCTGCTGGGCGGGGGCCTGGCCAACCTGCCGATGGCGCTGGTGATGATCCCCATGGCGGTGATCTTCTTCATCAGCTTCCTGGCCGAGACCAACCGCCCGCCGTTCGACCTGCCCGAGGCGGAGTCCGAGCTAGTGGCCGGCTACCAGGTGGAATACAGCTCCACCCCGTACCTGCTGTTCATGATCGGCGAGTACTCGAACATCGTGCTGATGTGCGCCCTGATCACCATCCTGTTCTTCGGCGGATGGAACCCGGGTTTCCCGACCGACTTCCTGGCGGGCGCCCCGGCGGCCCTGGCCAACCTGTTCTACCTGGCCGTATTCATCGTCAAGGTCGTCTTCTGGTTCTTCATGGTGGCCGTGGTTAAGGCCGTCGTTCCGCGCTATCGTTACGACCAGCTGATGCGCCTGGGCTGGAAGGTGTTCCTGCCGGCTTCGCTGGTGGCGGTGGTCGCCGTCGCCGCCTGGCGCGTCTTCACCGTGCAAGCGTGAAAGGCATGATCATGAAGCGAACGTTCGTTCTTCTCGCCGCCTCCGCCGCCCTGGTGGGTGCCTGCGCCACCACCGAGGGACAATCGGTCCGGGACCAGGAGTACGCCAAGCTGAAGGCGGATTGCGAAGCCCGCAACGGCATCCTGGTGCCGACCGGCGCCATGACCGGCAAGGCGCCGGTGGACTACGCCTGCGACATCAAAGACTCCGGCGGGCGAGTGTGACCGTGAGGAGATCGCTCGGCGTCGCGCTGCTGATCGGCTCGAACCTCCTCCTGGGGGGCTGCTCGTCGCTCGAGTGGCGCGCGCCGCGCGAACTCAGTCCCGAGGAACGCGCCCGCGCCGAAGACGCGCGCTTGGACGCCCAATCCCGCTGTCCCGGCCGCGAGGCCGAGGTGCGGGCCGGAAGAGACGGAACCACGCCCGGCGATTACGATTGCAAGCCGGCAAGGAAGTAAGATGATTCAAAGGCTCGGCCAGGCGGTCAAAGGCGCGCTGCTGCTCGACGTCGCCGGAGCCTTCGGGCTCGCGATGAAGTACATGCTGCGGCCCAAGGCGACCATCAACTATCCGTTCGAGCGCAACCCGCAGTCGCCGCGGTTTAGGGGCGAGCACGCGCTGCGCCGCTATCCGAACGGCGAGGAGCGCTGCATCGCCTGCAAGCTGTGCGAGGCGATCTGCCCGGCCAACTGCATCACCATCGAGGCCGAGCCGCGCGCCGACGGGTCCCGCCGCACGACGCGCTACGACATCGACATGACCAAGTGCATCTACTGCGGCTACTGCCAGGAGGCCTGCCCGGTGGACGCCATCGTCGAGGGGCCGAACCTGGAGTTCGCCACCGAGACCCGAGAAGAGCTGTTCTACGACAAGGAAAAGCTGCTCGCGAACGGCGACCGGTGGGAGCGCGAGATCGCGAAGAACCTCGAGCTGGACGCGCCGTATCGGTGAGCCTGCCCGGCTGGATCGCCCAGAGCCTGGACGTGCCGCGCTGGTTCCGCAGCGGCGGCTACGCCCTTGCCGGCGTCTGGTTCATGCTGCGCAGCCAGTCGACCCTGTGGTTCCACATCCTGGTGCTGGCGGCCTTCTGCGCGGCCGGAGCGTGGCTTGGGATCGACCCGGCCGACTGGCGCTGGCTGGCGGCGGGGGTGTTCGCGGTGCTGGCGGCCGAGGCGCTGAACACCGCGGTCGAGCAGATCTGCGACCTCGTTTCGCCCGGACCTGACGAACACGTCCGGCGCGCCAAGGACGTCGCCGCCGGCGCGGTGCTGCTGACCGCCTTCGGCGCCTGGGCGACGGCGGCCCTGACCCTGTGGCCGTACGTGGCGGCGCGGCTCTAGCCGCGAGGCGCGGCGTCCAGCAGCCGCCTCGCTCATTTCGGGGCGGACCGCGCCAGGTCCGGGTGCGTGCGCGTGACCGTCTCGTGCTCGATCACTTCGCGCCAGCCTTCGGGCCTGCGGACATAGACGCCCGACCCGACGCCCTCGAAGGCGGGGCCCGCCCCCTGCGGACGGACGGTCCAGGCGAAGGTGACGACGACGGTGTCGTCGCTCACCTGCTTCGCCTTCAGCCTGTCGATCTCCATGCGCACGGCCGGGAAGCGGGCGAAGGTCTCGCTGAACCTGGCCCGAACCGCCGCGCCGCCGCGCAGCCACCCGGTCGGGGTGAACATCTGCAGTTCGGGATCGAACTGAACCATGAAGCGGTCCAGGTCGTGGGCGTTGAACGCCTCGATGCCGGCCATGAAGGTCTTTTCGACCTGAACGGCGTCTTGAGAGGCGGGCGCAGGCTCGGCGAGCGGAAGAGAGGCGAGGGCGGCGACGAAGATCAGCGGGTTCATGTCGGGCTCCTTGTGGTCGACCCGCGTCGAGTGCCCGGTACGGTCGCCCTCGGCCACGCCCACGGGACGAACGGCGGCCCGCAGGGACGGGCGGCGATCAGCGGCGCAGCCGCTCCAGAACCCCGTCCCGGTACGTCCGGCTGACGACCAGTTCGGCCCCGCCGCTCATGACCAGTCTCCAGGAGCCGTCGGCCAGCGAGGCGGCTTCCCTGACCCGCGCCAGGTTGACGATCGTCGAGCGATGGCTGCGGGCGAACACGGCCGGGTCGAGGCGCTGTTCCAGCGCGCTCAGCGTCTCCCGAATCAGGCCCTCGCGCTCTTCCCAGTTCACCACCACGTAGTTGCCGGCGGAGGCGAACCACTCGACCTCGGCGACGTCCACGACCATGCGGCGGCTTCCGACGGAAACGAACAGGTGCGCCGGCGGCTCGGCGGCGCCCGGGGAGGCGCGGGCGGCCGCGGCGCGGGCCGCGTCCAGCGCGGCGGCGAGGCCGGCGGCGCGATCCGCGGCCTCGGCGGCGAGCTGCTGCGCGCGGACCGCGACGACGAAGGTCGCGACGGCGAGATACACGAGCAGGTCGATCGGCATGCGCGCCGCCCAATGCCCCGCCGCTTCCGGCGCGCGCGCCGCCGGCGAGAACAGGACGTCCAGCCCCGTCGCGAAGGCCGCGTGGGCCGCCGCCAGCGGCAGGCCGCAGGCGTACAGCAGCAGCGCCAGGCGCGCGGTGAGTCCGCTTCGCCGCACCAGCCGGTCCACCACGGCGCCGATCGGCACCCAGGATCCGTAGACCAGCGCCTGCCAGACCACGAGCTCTCCCCACCGCGCCGGGACGCCGGCCGCGTGACGGCCGCTCGCGAGCGTCAGGACCGCGGCGACGATCGTCACGATCAGGGCGAACGCGACCGCCGCGGCCGCCCAACGCCTCTGGAGCGCGGCGTGCAGGCGCATCAGAGGATCACCCGCCTGCAGCGGCGCTGGCCCGGCGGCGGTTCTGGCGGGCGTACCAGAGGATCATCCCCAGGATCAGGATCTGCACGGCGATGGGGGCCCAGAGCTGTTTCCACGGGTCGGGCAGGAAGCGGAAGGCGATGCTGCCGCTGAAGGCCGAAAGCACCGCCGCATAGCTGGTCAGGATCTTGACCAGATGCTCGTAGAACCACAGGCGCGGGAAGAAGGGCCATGCCGCAGGGAACGCGAACCGCAGCAGATCGTAGCCTCCGACCACGAACGCGCCCGCCAGCAGCGACCAGACGACGGCGGGTGTTCCCTTCACATGACCCTGGACCTGCAACCCTGCCAGCAGAAGGGCGACGCCGAGGGCGGCGATGGTGACCGCCCAGTCCAGACCGGTCGCGCGGTCGTCCTGACGAACGTCCGGCCGCTTTCGGCGCAGCGCCCGCAGGCCCGAGAAGCACCCGAGCGTCGCGGACGTGGTCAGGGCCGCGAAGTAGGCGTTGCGGCTGATCAGCGTCAGCACGATCGCGGAGCCCAGGACGCCCCACATGCAGGCCGCGAAGCACTTGCCCCATCGGGTGTGGAAGCCCTTCCGCTTGGGCGCGAAGATCGGCAGGGCCCCGCAGAAGAGGGCGCCCGTGCCGGAGACGATGTGGACTGCGAGAAATGCGGTGATGATCGGTTCCATGCGCCGATCTGGCGGCGGCGCGGCAGGGCCGGCCAGCGTCCCGGGCTGAAGCGCGGCTGCCGGGGACGAACGGAGTCACACCCGCTCGGCGATCACCTCCAGCACCATGGGCGTGACCATCACCGCGGCGGGGTTGGCCTCGGCCGTTTCGAACTCGCGCAGCACGCGGTCGGCCCAGGCGCGGTCGACCTTGCCGGCTTCGACCAGGTGCTCGGGGTAGGTTTTCACGAACGAGGCCGGCCACTGCCAGACGAAGTTCGAGGGCGAGACCACGTCCACGATCGGGCGGACCTCGCGGATGCGCAGGCCGACCTCGGGCAGCAGGGCGGGGAAGGAGCGGGCGATGTCGGGCTCGCCGCCGCTGGCGCGCCAGTCGTCGACCACGAACTTGCGGAACGCCTCATGGCTGGGAAGCTTGGGGGCGAACGACCAGGTGTCGTAGTCCAGATACTCGTGGATCACCGCCACCCCGCCGGGGCGCAGCGTGCGCACCAGCTTCTCCAGCACCGCGCGCGGGTCGCTGACGAAGGCAAGCACCCAGCGCACCCAGAAGGCGTCCGCGCCCTCGACCGGCAGGTCGTCGGTAACCAGATCCAGGTTGTGGGTCCGCAGGGCTGAAAGTCCTCGCCGCTCCGCGGTTTGGCCGAGGAAGCTCAGGAACCGCTCCGAGCGCTCCAGCGCGTGCACCGTGCCCGAAGGCCCGACGATCTCGGCCAGGTCCAGCGAGGCCCAGCCGGGGCCCGCGCCGGCGTCGACGACCGTCTGGCCGACGGTGACGCCCGCGCGTCGCCAGGCGTCCAGCACCCGCGGGCGCCACACCCGGTGCTGCAGCCCCAGCCGCTCGACCTCCTCGTCGTGGGTGCCCAGAAGGTAGTCGCGCTCGTGCTCTTCGGCCATGGATCGGGGTCCTTGTGAACGGCGCTCTACATGGCGTCGCCGCACCCGCTTCGCCACCCGCTTCTTGCGCGTTCACCCCCTTTGCAAAGCGGAGGCGCGCGGTCTAGAAGGGCGCCGGCTCGACGGGGCCGCAGGCGTGAGGATTCGCGCCCGCGCGCGCCGTCCGGCACCACCAGTTTCCGCCGCGCGTCTTCACCTCGAAGGACAGGCTCGCGGGACCGCACGGAGCGGACGTCCGCATGCTTCAGGCGATCGCCTTCTACATCCTGGCCGCCGTGACCGTGCTCGCAGGGTTCCTCGTGATC
>DASPKD010000003.1:0-7530 GCA_035628275.1 Caulobacteraceae bacterium
CTTGTCGCCGCCGACCCGCACCGAGCGCGAGTAGACGATGCCCGACAGGGACAGGACCGCCACTTCCGTGGTGCCGCCGCCGATGTCGACCACCATGGAGCCGGTCGGCTCGTGGATCGGCAGGCCGGCGCCGATCGCGGCCGCCATCGGCTCGTCGATCAGGCCGACGCGGCGGGCCGAGGCGTTCAGGCACGAATCGTTGATCGCCCGGCGCTCCACCGCGGTCGCGCCCGACGGCACGCACACGATCACCTTGGGGTTCACGAAACCCTTGCGGTTGTGGACCTTGCGGATGAAGTGCTTGATCATCTCCTCGGCGACTTCGAAGTCGGCGATGACCCCGTCGCGCATGGGGCGGATGGCCTCCATGTGACCCGGGGTACGACCCAGCATCTGCTTAGCCTCGATGCCGACGGCGTGGACGACCTTGCGGCCGCCCACGTTGCGCAGCGCCACGACCGAGGGTTCGTTCAGCACGATGCCCTTGCCCTTCATGTAGATCAGGGTGTTGGCGGTGCCGAGGTCGATGGCGATGTCGTTCGAAATCATTCCGAACAGCGGTGAAAACATTGGCGTTTCTTCTGACCGTCGATGATGCGGGCCGGAGCGGGCGTGGGTTCTCCGGCGACGCCTCGCCGCGCGACCCCCTCGCGTGACGTTTTTGTCGCGTTCTCCGCAGAACTAGGGTCCGTGTGCCCCGCCGCGAAGGCGAGATCAAGACCTAACCCGGTTCGCCCGGGTGCGACTTAGGCGACGGCGGCGCGCCTTGCTCCTCAAGCGCCCGCTTGACCCGGCGCGGCGCGGCTCCGATAGCGGCCCCATGACCCAGCCCGCCCCGCTGCCGGTGTTCTTCGACCGCGACTGCGACCTGGAGGTCGTGCGGGGAAAACGGACGGCGGTGGTCGGCTACGGCAGCCAGGGCCGCGCCCAGGCACTGAACCTGCGCGACAGCGGCGTGCGCGACCTGAAGATCGGCGTCCGCGAAGGCAGATCCGCCGACGCCGCCCGCGCGGACGGGTTCCAGGTCGTGCCGGTGCCGGAGGCCGCCGCCTGGGCCGAGGTGCTGGCGCTGCTGACGTCCGACGAGGCGCACCGCGATCTCTACCGCGACGAGATCGCGCCGCACCTGAAGGACGGCGCCTGCCTGGTGTTCGCCCATGGCCTGTCCGTGCGCTTCGGGCTGGTCGAGCCCGGGCCCCGGCTGGACGTGGTGCTGGTCTCGCCCAAGGGCATCGGCCCGCGCATCCGCGAACTGTACGAGGCGGGCCAGGGGGTGTTCGGCCTGTTCGCGATCCATCAGGAGGCAACCGGCCAGGCGCGGCGGATCGGCCTGTCGTTCGCCGCCGCGCTCGGCTGCGGCCGGCGCGCAATCCTGGAGACGACCTTCAAGGACGAGTGCGAGAGCGACCTGCTGGGCGAGCAGGCGGTGCTCTGCGGCGGGGTGATGGAGCTGGTCCACGCCGCCTTCGAGACCCTGACCGAAGCCGGCTATCCGGCCGAGGTCGCCTGGTTCGAGTGCTTCTACGAGCTGAAGCTGGTGGTCGATCTGCTGTGGGAGCGCGGCATCGCCGGCGGCTTCGGCAAGATCAGCAACACGGCCGAATACGGCGCCTACCTGACCGGCCCGCGGGTGATCGGGCCCGAGGCGCGCGCCGCCCTGCGCGCGGTGCTGGCCGAGGTGCAGGACGGCGGCTTCGTCCGCCGCCTGATGGCCGACCACGACGCCGGCTTCCCCGACCTGACCGCCCGCCGCGCCCGCCTGGCCGAACACCCCATCGAAGCGGTGCAGGCCAGGCTGAACGCCCTGAAGCCGTAAGCCCGCGTCAGGCCGTCGCGGCTTTGCGGCTGGTAGCGCCGAAGACGATGATCGCGAACAGCACCATCGAGGCCGCGACGACGATCGAGGAGATCGCCAGCGCGCCGGCGGCCTCGGTGCGGCCCATGATCTGGGCGGCGAGCGACGAGACCATGATCAGGACGCCGATCACGTTGACCAGGAAATGGACCGGGGCCAGCTTGGCCTCAGCGGCGTGCGGATAGGCGCGGTAGAACAGGCCGTAGAGCACCATCGACACCCACCCCAGCAGGTTGATGTGGGCGTGCACCGGCGAGAGCTGGAAATTGTGCGTGGCGCCCATGTAGACGCCCAGGCTCATGCCGATCAGGGCGGCGATCACGCCGAGCTGAAGGAAGCGGTCGGAAATGCGTTTCATCGGTAGTCCCCCTGTCGCGGCGGAATAGGCCGCGTCCGGAACGACTTAGCCCGAGTCAGGCCGCCTTTGGAACCCGGCCGGGTCGCCGGCCTCGGCCTCGAGAAAGGCGATCAGCGCATCCTCGAACGCCGGATCCTCCGGCTCGGGAAAGGCCTCGGCCATCCGGCCCTCGGCGTAGGCCTCCAGCACCTTCGGGTGGACGTAGCTGGAGCGGCAGACCGCGGGCGTGTTGCCGAGCGCCCCGGCCACGCCCTTCAGGCAGGCGTTGGTAAGCTTCCTGGCCTGGGTCTTGTTCTCCGGCGGGGGAAGGGCGCGCAGCGCGCGCGCGGCCGAGACGGTGCCGGCCCAGGTGCGGAAGTCCTTGGCCGAAAAGTCGTCGCCGGCCACCTCGCGGATGTAGGCGTTGACGTCGGCGGACTCGACCGGAACCAGCTCGCCGCTCTCGTCGCGGTACTTGAACAGGTGCTGGCCCCGCAGCGACTGCACGTCCTTCAGGATGCGCGCCAGGCGCCGGTCGCGCACGCTCATCTTGTGCACCACCCCGCTCTTGCCCTTGAAGTGGAACGCCAGGGCCGAGCCGTCGACCTCGACGTGGCGCTTGGTCAGGGTGGTCAGGCCGTAGCTCTTGTTCTGCCGGGCGTATTCCTTGTTGCCGACCCGGATCAGGGTCAGCTCCATCAACCGCACGACGGTGGCCAGCACCTTCTCGCGGGTTAGGCCGCGCTTCGCCAGGTCGGCGTCCACCCGCGCGCGGATGCCGGGCAGGGCGCGGCCGAAGGCGGGCATGCGGCCGTACTTGGTCTCCGAACGCGAGGCGCTCCAGGCGTCGTGGTACCGGTACTGCTTGCGCCCCTTCACGTCGCGGCCGGTGGCCTGGATGTGGCCGCGCGGGTCGGGACAGATCCAGACGTCCGTCCAGGCCGGCGGGATCGCCAGCTTGCGTATGCGCGCCAGGGTGTCGAGGTCCTTCACCGGCTTGCGGTCCGGACCGCAATAGAAGAACCCCTTGCCCGCGCGTCGGCGGCGAATTCCCGGACCGTGGTCGTCGACGTAGACCAGGTCGGCGGCGGTGATTTCCGGCGGGGCGGGAGGGAGGGCGTCGGCCAGGCGGGCGGCGAGCTGCTCGACGGATTCCTCCGCGAAGCTCTTAGGTTCGGCGCGGGACGACGCGACCTTCCTTCCCCGCCGCGCCTCTTCCGCTCGTTCGACTATTCGCCCGCTCATGCGCCCCACAATCACCGCTCATCCCCGCGAAGGCGGGGACCCAGACCCGTGTGCGTCCCGTGGTCCGGTCCACGATCCGCGATCCGCTCCTCCCGGGTGGATCCTTGTCTGGGTCCCCGCCTTCGCGGGGATGAGCGGAACAAGGAATAGCCGGGAGGGGCGCTAAGGCGGAACGTGACCCTTCCGGCGCGGTTCCAGCTTGACGAGGCCGGGCGGCGCGGCGACGGAGCAGGGCCATGAACTACCGCCACGCCTTTCACGCCGGGAACTTCGCCGATCTGGTCAAGCACGCGGCGGTGCTGGCCCTGGTGCGGCGGCTGACCGGCGATCCGTCGCCGCTGCTGGTGATCGACACCCACGCCGGCGCGGGGCTGTACGACCTGGAAGACGCCGAGCAGGCCCGCTCGAAGGAGGCCGAGGCCGGGGTCAAACGGCTGATGGGCGGCCAAACGCCGCCGCCGTTCGCCGCCCTGCGCGAGGCTGTGGAGCGGCGCAACCCCGACGGGGGCGTGCGCTGGTATCCGGGCTCGCCGTCGCTGATCGTCGAGGCGCTGCGGCCGGGCGACCGCTACGTCGGCTGCGAGCTGCGCGAGGACGAGCACGGGCGGCTCGCGGCCCTGCTGGCCCGCACCGGCAAGACCGCCGAGGCGCGGCGGGGCGACGGCTACGAAGCCGCCCGCGAGCTGTCGCGCGGCCCCGGGCGGCGACTGCTGCTGATCGACCCGCCGTTCGAGCGCGCCGACGACTATCTGCGCACCGCCGAGACGCTAGGCGCGGTGCTGAAGGCCGACCCACGGGCGGCCGCCCTGGTGTGGCTGCCGCTGAAAGACCTGGAGACCCTGGACGGCTTCGCCAGGCGGCTGGAGGCGCTGCGGCTACCCCGCGCCCTGGTGGCCGAGGCGCGGCTGCGGCCGCTGCACGATCCGATGAAGATGAACGGCTGCGCCCTGGTGGCCGTGAACCCGCCGGACGGCTTCGAGGCCGAGCTTGAGGCGATCTGCGCCTTCGTGGTCGAGGCGCTGGGCGCCCCCGGCGGCAGAGCCAAGCTGTGGCGCCTGTGACCCCGAGCTTCCGCCAGGCGCTGCCGGTCTGGCTGAAGGTCGGCCTGCTGGGCTTCGGCGGCCCGGCCGGCCAGATCGCCCTGCTGCACCGCGAGGTGGTCGATCGGCGCGGCTGGATCGACGAGGCGCGGTTCCAGCACGCGCTCAGCTTCTGCATGCTGCTGCCGGGGCCGGAGGCGCAGCAGCTGGCGACCTACCTCGGCTGGCTGATGCACGGCGTGCGCGGCGGGCTGGCGGCGGGGCTGCTGTTCGTGCTGCCGGGCTTCGCCCTGATCGTGGCCCTGAGCGCCGCCTACGTGACGCTGGGCCAGGCCCCGGCGTTCCAGGCCGCCATGCTGGGGGTGAAGGCGGCGGTGGTGGCGATCGTGCTGCAGGCGGTCGTGCGCGTGGCGAAGAAGAGCCTGAAGTCCCGCGCCCTGGCCCTGGTCGCGGCCTTCGCCTTTGTCGCCATGGCCTTGTTCGAGGCGCCGTTCCCGCTGGTGGTGCTGGCGGCGGGGCTGGCCGGCGCCCTGCTCGCGCGCGGAAGAGGCGAGGGACCCGCGCCCGCCGCCCCGGCCGACTGGCGCGCCACCGGGCGGGCCGTTCTGGTCTGGGGCGCCGCGTGGCTGGTCCCTGTGGCCCTGGTCGCGCTGGCGTTCGGGCCCGACAGCCCGGTCGGACGCATGGGCCTGTTCTTCAGCTGGACGTCGGTGGTCACCTTCGGCGGCGCCTACGCGGTGCTGGCCTACGTCGCGCAGGCGGCGGTCGAGCGGTTCGGCTGGCTGAGCGCGGGGCAGATGCTGGACGGCCTGGGGCTGGCGGAGACCACGCCCGGGCCGCTGATCCTGGTGCTGGTGTTCACCGCCTTCGTCGGCGCCTGGCAGGCGGCGCCGGAAGGCTGGGCGTGGGGCTGGGCGCTGGCCGCCTCGACGGTGACCGGCTGGGCGATCTTCGCGCCGTCGTTCCTGTGGATCTTCGCCGGAGCCCCGCACGTGGAGCGCCTGAGGAACGCCGCCCGCCTGACCGGCGCTTTGCGCTGGGTGTCGGCGGCGGTGGTGGGGGTGATCGCCTCGCTGGGCTGGTGGTTCGCGCTCCGGCTGCTGTTCGCCGAACAGGCGCCGTGGGGGCCGTTCGGCTGGACGGGCCCTGCGCTCCCAAGCTTCCGCCCCGCCGCCGCCGCGCTCGTGGCTCTGGCCATGGTCGCGACCTTCGGTCTGAGGCTCGGGGTTGTATGGACGATCCTGCTCTGCGCTGCGGCGGGGTGGGCGCTCGGAGCCGTCGGTTTGGCGTGAGCCGCGGACCCGTGTTATGCTGCGCCGCAGCAGACTATCCCGCACTCGCGAAAGAGACCCGCTCATGATCCGGCCCGAATTCCCGACCCTGACCACCCCCGAGTTCGACTCCGAGCGCGCGGTGCGCATCGGAGCCGGCGCCATCGTCGCCCCGCTGTGGACCGCCTTCGCCGTGACCGCCGCCGCGGGCGCCGCCTTCTGGTGGATGACCGCCTGGACCCGCCGCCCGGAGACCCGCTCCTTCGCCCCGCAGGACGCGGCCGACACCGCCCCCGAAGCGGTGATGGCGCACCAGCCGGAGCCGGAAGTGCTGCCCGAACCCCCGACCGACGACACGACCTCCCAGATCGTGGTCGCCCCGGAAGAGGTGATGGAGCACGCGCCGGCCGAACCCGCCCCCGCGCAAGCCGCGCCGGTCGAAACCGTCGCCGCGGAAGCCGCGCCCGTCTCCGCGACGACTTCGCTTGACACCGTGATCCCCGCCGTGACCCGAGAGGCCGCGCCTTCCGCTGAAACCGCGATCCAGGCGGCGGTCGAGGCGGTCGCCCCCGCGGCCCGCAAGCCCGTCCGCAAGAAGGTCGGTCCGACGGCCCAGGCCTGAGACCGTGACGAAGGGCGGCGGCGCCTCCCGCCGCCCTAGCCTCCCGCTCCGCCGCGGGCTAAGACGCCGCCGGTTTCGGATATTCCATACGGGAGGCGCGCGTGCGCGACATTCGCCATTTCATCGGGGGCGCTCAGGTCGAGGGCCGGTCGGGCCGCTTCGCCGACGTGTTCAACCCCAACACCGGCGAGGTGCAGGCGCGCGTTCAGCTGGGCGCGCCTGACGAGATCGACGCCGCCGTCCAGTCGGCGCTGAACGCCTTCGACGGCTGGGCCGCCACCAACCCCCAGCGCCGCGCGCGAGTGATGTTCGAGTTCAAGCGGCTGGTCGAGGCGCGCATGAACGAGTTGGCCGAGTTGCTGTCGTCCGAGCACGGCAAGGTGATCGCAGACTCCAAGGGCGACATCCAGCGCGGGCTGGAGGTGATCGAGTTCGCCTGCGGCGTGCCGCACGCGCTGAAGGGCGAGTACACCCTGGGCGCCGGGCCGGGCATCGACGTGTTCTCCATGCGCCAGCCGCTGGGCGTGGTGGCGGGCATCACCCCGTTCAACTTCCCGGCGATGATCCCGATGTGGATGTTCGGCGTGGCGATCGCCTGCGGCAACACCTTCGTGCTGAAGCCGTCAGAGCGCGATCCGTCGGTGCCGATCCGGCTCGCCGAGCTGATGATGGAGGCGGGCGCCCCGGCCGGGGTGCTGAACGTGGTCCACGGCGACAAGGCCGCGGTCGACGCGATCATCGCTCACCCGATGATCCACGCGATCAGCTTCGTCGGCTCCTCCGACATCGCCCACTACATCTACTCCAACGGCACCGCCAACGGTAAGCGGGTGCAGGCGTTCGGCGGGGCCAAGAACCACGGGATCGTCCTGCCCGACGCGGACCTGGATCAGACCGTGCGCGACCTGGTCGGCGCGGCCTACGGCTCGGCCGGCGAGCGCTGCATGGCCCTGCCGGTCGTCGTGCCGGTGGGCGAGAAGACCGCAGACACGCTGCGCGAGCGGCTGGTGGCCGAGATCCCGACCCTGAAGGTCGGCGTCTCCACCGACGCCGAGGCCCACTACGGCCCGGTGGTCACCCAACAGCACAAGGAGCGGGTGATCGGCTGGATCGACACCGCCGTCCAGGAAGGCTCCGAACTGGTCGTCGACGGCCGCGAG
>DASPKD010000004.1:0-2496 GCA_035628275.1 Caulobacteraceae bacterium
GCTGACCGGCGGCGTGGCGCACGACTTCAACAACCTGCTGACGGTCGTGGTCGGGGCGCTGGACATGATCATCAAGCACCCCGACGACGTGCGCAAACGCACCCGCATGGCCGAGGCGGCGATGGCCGCGGCGCGCCGGGGCGAGCGGCTGACGCACCAGTTGCTGGCGTTCTCGCGCCGGCAGGCGCTGCGGCCCGAAGTCTGCGACCTGAACGCCCTGATCCGCGAGGGCGAGCCGCTGCTGCGCCGAGGTGTGGGCGAGGGCGTGGCGTTCGAGGTGAAGCTTTCCGACGGGCCGGCGGTGGCGCGGATCGACCCCGGCCAGTTCGACGCCGCCCTGCTGAACCTGCTGGTCAACGCGCGCGACGCCACCCCGGACGGGGGTACGGTGACGGTGGAGACGGGCCGGCGCGAACTGACGGACGGCGAGCTGCCGGACGCGAAGGCCGGAAGCTACGTGCGGGTGGCGGTGCTCGACACCGGCTCGGGCATGAGCCCGGAGGTGCTGGCGCGGGTGTTCGAGCCGTTCTTCACCACTAAAGCTGTCGGCAAGGGCACGGGCTTGGGCCTGAGCCAGGTGTACGGCTTCGCCCGCCAGTCGGGCGGAACGGTGACGGTCGACAGCGAGGTCGGGCGCGGTACCGAGGTCGCCCTGTACCTGCCCGCATCCGCCGCCGCGGCCGAGCCGCAGGGCCTGAGGTTCAAGCCCGCCGACCGGGTGCGTCAGGCGGCCAGGCGCGTGCTGCTGGTCGAGGACGATCCGTCGGTGGGCGCCATCGCCGAGGCCATGCTGCGCGACATGGGCCACAGGGTGATGCGGGCGGAGAACGCCGAGCAGGCCATGCGCCTGCTGCGCCACGATCCGCTGATCGAGCTGCTGCTGACCGACGTGATCATGCCCGGCGGGGTCAACGGCGTGGAGCTGGCGAAGCAGGCGGTGGCGCTGAGGCCCCAGCTCGACGTGCTGCTGATGTCCGGCTACGCGGGCGAGACGGTCGACCAGGCGCTGTCGGAGGCGCCCTGGCCGTTCCTGCGCAAGCCCTACTCGGCCGAGGATTTGGCGGCGGTGCTGCAGTCGTTTTCGCCGAAGAGCGCGGCGGCGTCCGAGCCCCAGCCGGCGGAGTGAGCGCGTCACAATTCGTGATCGAACCGCGTTCGCGGCGGCTTGCGCCGGCTACCTTATGCTCATACCTAGCATAAGCGACGTCGGCTCCGGTCGGCGTTTTCTTGAACCCCGCATATGCTCATATTGAGCATAACAGGATCGAAGCCATGGCCGACGGCTACCTCGCCCTCAACGCCTTCACCCCCGAGATCGAGGCGGAGACTTCGGCCGTCTGGGCGCGCGTGCGCGAGAAGGTGACGCCGATCGAGTGGCGCTTCCACGCCCCCCTGATCGCTGCGATCAACCGGCTGAAGCGCGAGAAGGACGCGGTGATCCTGGCGCACAACTACATGACGCCTGAGATCTTCCACGGGGTCGGCGACTACGTCGGCGACAGCCTGGGGCTGGCCAAGGAGGCGGCGAAGTCGGGCGCCAAGGTGATCGTCCAGGCCGGCGTGCACTTCATGGCCGAGACCTCGAAGATCCTGGCGCCGGAGAAGACGGTGCTGATCCCCGATCCGCTTGCCGGGTGCAGCTTGGCGTCCTCCATTACCGGCGCGGACGTGCGGCTGATCAAGCAGCGCTATCCGGGCCTGCCGGTGGTCACCTACGTCAACACCACAGCCGAGGTGAAGGCCGAGACCGACGTGTGCTGCACCAGCGCCAACGCGGTGCAGGTGGTCGAGCACGTCGCGAAGCTGTGGGGCGTGGACCGGGTGATCCTGATCCCCGACGAGTTCCTGGCCCGCAACGTCGCCCGCCAGACCACGGTCGGCATCATCGCCTGGAAGGGCCGCTGCGAGGTGCACGAGCGCTTCACCGGCGAGGACATCCGCGAGCTGAAGGAGGCCTGGCCCGACGCGGAGATCCTGGCCCACCCCGAGTGCCCGACGGACGTGCTGGAGGAGAGCCACTTCGCCGGGTCGACCGCGGCCATGGCCGACTACGTGGCGCAGCGGAAGCCCAAGCGGGTGGTGCTGATCACCGAATGCTCGATGGCCGACAACGTCGCCTGCGACGCGCCGGAGACCGAGTTCGTGCGGCCCTGCAACCTGTGCCCGCACATGAAGCGGATCACTCTGCAGAACATCCATGACGCCCTGCTGCACGACCGCTTCGAGGTGACGGTCGCCGAGGACGTGGCCGAGCGGGCTCGCGCGGCGGTGCAGCGGATGGTGGACCTGCCGCCGCCCGCGGTCCCGGCCCGCTACGATCTGATCCGCGCGCGCCATCACGTGGACGTGGAGCTGATCTGATGCGCTATGTTCCGCCCGCCCGCACGCGGCTGAGCCGCGAGCAGGCCGAGACCCTGGCCCTGGCGCTGCTGCTGGCCAGGCGGATGACCGGCTCCAAGGAGAAGCGCGCGTGACCGACACCCCCCGCACCCCCGG
>DASPKD010000005.1:0-5254 GCA_035628275.1 Caulobacteraceae bacterium
GGCGGTGCTGGCCACGCCCGAGACCCTGGCGATCATGCGCGAGCGCTACGGCGTCGATCACGCCCGCCGCGAACAGCCGATCCGCTACGGCGAGACCGTGGCGCGCGACGGGGTGGAGGTGACCCTCGTCCCGGCCGGCCACGTGCTGGGCTCGGCCCAGGCGGTGATCCGGCACAAGGGCCTGACCATGGTCGTCTCCGGCGACTACAAGCGCCGCCGCGACCCGACCTGCGCCCCGTTCGAGCCGGTCCCCTGCGACGTGTTCATCAGCGAGGCGACCTTCGGCCTGCCGGTGTTCCGCCACCCCGAGGACCGCGAGGAGATCGCCAAGCTGCTGCGCTCGGTCGAGCAGTTCCCCGACCGCACCCACCTGGTCGGCGCCTATGCGCTGGGCAAGGCGCAGCGGCTGATCCGGCTGCTGCGCGAGGGCGGCTACGACCGCACGATCTACGTCCACGGGGCCATGGACCGGCTGAACGCCCTGTACCAGGCGCACGGGATCGACCTCGGCCCGCTGGCGCCGGCCACCACGGGGCGGGGCGACAAGCTGCCGGGCGAGATCGTGATCGCGCCGCCGTCGGCCATCGCCGACCGCTGGTCGCGCCGCTTCGCCGATCCGCTGGACGCCTTCGCCTCGGGCTGGATGCGGGTGCGCGCCCGCGCCCGCCAGCGCGGCGTCGAGCTGCCGCTGATCGTCTCCGACCACGCCGACTGGGACGAGCTGACCGCCACGGTCGCGGAGGTGAACCCCGGCGAACTGTGGGTCACCCACGGCCGCGAGGAGGCCCTGATCCGCTGGGCCGAGCTGAACGGCGTCGCCGCCCGCGCCCTGCAGCTGGTGGGGTACGACGAGGAAGACGACGACTGAGGCCGGCTCTGCTAAGCTGCCTTCCGGGGGAGTGCAGATGACCGGCCGCAATCTCGAAGCCGCTCTGGTGGTGAAGACGCTCGAGCGCCTGCACGCGCGCGTGGGCGAGCGCTTTCCCGAGGCCGGCATCGCCGCCGTCTGCGCCGACCTGGTGAAGGTCTCGCGCACCACCGCCCGCCGGGCCCGCCGCAACGCCCGGCCGCAGCTGCTGATCCGCACCGTGGTGCTGCTGATCCTGGCCGGGGTGGTCGCGCTCGGCGTCGAGCTGTGGACGCTGGGGCTGATCCCGCGCACCCTGACCTTGCAAGCGGACCCGGTCGCCCTGGCCCAGGGGCTGGAGTCCTCGGTCAACCTGCTGATCCTGGCGGGCGCGGCGGTGTGGTTCCTGCTGGGCTGGGAGGAGCGGGCCAAGCGCGCCAGGGCCTTGGCCGACCTGCACGAACTGCGGTCCTTCGCCCACGTCATAGACATGCACCAGCTGACCAAGGACCCGACCCTGATCCTGGGCCGGTCCGGCCAGGCTACGCCCTCGTCGCCGAAGCGCGAGATGAGCCGGTTCGAGCTGACCCGCTACCTCGACTACTGCGCCGAGATGCTGAGCCTGATCGGCAAGCTGGCGGCGCTCTACGCCGAGCACACCCACGACGCGCGGGTGGTCGATGCGGTCAACGACGTGGAAAACCTGACCACCGACCTCGGCCGCAAGATCTGGCAGAAGATCACCATCCTGAGCGCCCTGGACGAGACCGCCGCCTGAACCGACGCGCCGTCTGGACAGTTGTCCGACGACAACCACGAGAGGCGACGGCATGGGCAAGCAGACCACCTGGGTGGCCACCTTCGACGGCGGCGAGGCGCGCGTGTTCAGGAAAGACGCCGACGGAAACCTGCGCGAACTGGAGTCCGAATCCCTGTCCGCGCCCCACCGCGCCGGCGATGCGCCGGGCGAGGTCCGCGCCGACGGCGAGCCCAAGACCTACACCGAGCCGATGACCGAGACCGGCTTCGTCGAGAAGGTCGCCGACCGCCTGGCCGGCCGCGCCCGCAGCGGCGCCTTCGACCGCCTGATCGTCGCCGCCGGTCCCAAGGCGCTGGGCGAATTCCGCAAGGTCGCGCCCGATCCCCTGCGCGAGAAGATCGTGGCCGAGGTCGACAAGGACCACGTCCACACCCCGGTCAAGCAACTGGAACAGGCGCTGTCGGACCACCTGTAGGGCGGCGCGTCTCCGCTCAGGCGACCGCGGACCGCCGCGTCGTCTCCGCCGCCGCCGCGGGCTCGGCGCTGAGGGCCGCGTTCATAGCCGCGCGCAGGCGCTCGGGCTTGATCGGCTTTTCGACCACCGCGGCCATGCCGATCGCCAGGTAGCGCTTGGCGTCGTCGGGGTCGGCGTTGGCGGTCAGGGCGACGATGGGCGTGTCGCGCTGCGGGCCGTCCAGTTCGCGGATGGCCTGGGTGGCCTGCACCCCGTCCATGCGCGGCATCTTGATATCCATCAGGATCAGGTCGAAGCGGCGGTTCTGGACGGCCTCGACCGCCTCCACGCCGTCCTCGGCGCACTCCGAGGTGCAGCCGAACATCTCGCACAGCGCCTGGGCGACGACGCGGTTGGTGGCGTTGTCGTCGACGATCAGCACGTGCGGCTGGGCCTGCAGCGACAGCTCCGACAGCTCCGCCACGTTGCTGTCGGCGGGGCGGTCCAGGTCCGCACGCGGCGCGCAGACCTCGAAGGCGAAGGTGGCGCCGCGGCCGGCGTTGCTCTCGGCCCGGATCGAGCCCTGCATCATCTCGACGATCTGGCGGCAGATCGACAGCCCCAGGCCCGCGCCGCCCGGCTGTTGCCCCGGCGCGTGGTGGAACGGGTCGAACATGCCGTCCAGCTTGTCCTCGGCGACGCCGGGGCCGTTGTCGCGCACGCGTCCTTCGAGCGTCACGGTCGATCCGTTCAGCGCCGCCTTCAGCGACGCCTCGACCACGCCGTTGCGGGCGAACTTCAGCGCGTTGCCGATCAGGTTGTTGAACACCTGCTTCAGCCGCACCGCGTCGACGGCGGCGGCCAGTTCCGGGTCGCCGTCGTAGGAGACCAGCAGGGTGACGCCGTCCTGGGCCGCGCGCGGGCTCCACAGGGCCTGCACGTCGTCCATCAGCTCGCGCACGCTGGTCGGCTCGGGATGCAGCTCCAGCTCGCCCGCCTCGGCGCGCGACAGGTCCAGCGCGTCGGACAGCAGCCGCAGCAGGGTCTCGCTGGAATCGATGATGGTCTGGACGTAGGCCTGGGCGTCGGGGTTCAGCGGCTGGCGGCGCAGCAGCTCGGCCACCGCCAGCACCCCGTTCATCGGGGTGCGGATCTCGTGGCTCATCACCGCCAGGAACTGGCTCTTGGCGCGGGCGGAGGCCTGGGCCTGGGTGCGGGCGTCCGACAGGGTGCGGGCCTGCTCGGCCATCGCCTCGGCGCGCTTGCGGCTGGCGGCGCTGGTGGCCTGCAACAGCGACAGCACCGTGCCGACCCCGACGTAGCGGCCCTGGTCGGTGACCACGAAGCCGCGCAGCAGGGTCGCCGCGCGCCCGGCCAGCATGGCGTCGCAGAAGGTGTCGATCACGGTGGAGGCTTCCACCACCACCGGCTCCGGATCCATCAGGGCGGTGACCGGGCGGGCGGCGTACAGGGCGCGGCCGAACTGGGCGGCCATCTGGCGGAAGAACCCGTCGCGCTCGACCAGACCCACCGGCCGGCCGTCCTGCACCACCGGCAGGACCAAGGTGTCGGGCTCGCTCTCGAACCGCGCGTAGACCTCGGCTCCGGTCGTCTCCGGCGAAACCGGGACCACGCGGTCGGTCAAGGTGTCGATGGTCGCCATGGGTTCGCCCGAACTCCTGAACCCCGGCACTGAACACCAGAAGCCTTTTCGGAACGGTTAAGCCGCGGAACCCGTCCGGCGACGCCCGATAGGGACGAGGGGGTTCAGAACGGCCCGTGCTTGCCGGGGCTGTCCCACTTGGCTTCCTCGGCGCGGTAGAAGTACTGCGAACTGACCAGCCAGCCCTTGATCGGCCTCAGCACCGCCAGGCAGCCGACCGCCGTCAGCGGCAGGGTTACCAGGAAGTGGAACGTCGGCGGCGGGCGATAGAGCACCTCCACCACCAGGAACATCGCCATCACCGCCAGTCCGACGCCCGACATGGCGAAGAAGGCCGGGCCGTCGGCGGGATCGGCGAAAGCGTAGTCCAGCCCGCAGGCGGGGCATTCCTTGCGAATGGTGAGAAAGCCCTTGAGCAGCGGGCCCTTGCCGCAGCGCGGGCACTTGCAGCGAAGGCCGGTGGCGAGCGGCGACAGGCGGGGCTGGGTCTGGGACATGCCCCCAGATAGGCGCGCGGGCGGCGTTTCGGAATACGGCCCGGAAAAAGGGAAGGCCTCCCGGAGGGGGGAATCCGGGAGGCCTTCGGCGCGGCGGCCTATGCGTCGGGGGGGTGCCTAGGGGCCGCCGCGATCTCGTCGTCGTTGGTTACGGCGCATCAAATGATCGGGCGAACCGTAGGTTGCGGCTAAGCTTCAGATTTTTTTCGGGCGCCGAGTTCGTCGACCAGGGCGTGGGCGTGCGCGGCGTCGGCGATCACCTTGTCGACCAGGCGCAGCAGCCGCCGGGGCGCCTCCGGCGACATCTTCAGATCGTTGCCGGTGCGGTGGATGAAGCCGGCTTCCAGCAGCTCCGTCACCTTGCGGCGCACCGTTTCGCGCGGGATGCCGGTGAAGTCGGCGACGGAACTGATGTTGGTGGGGCGGCCCTCGAACACGTCCAGGTCGTCGCCGGTGCGCGCCACCTCGGCCGGCAGGCTGCGGAACTCGGGCGAGGAGGCGGTCTGCAGGGCGATCACCAGCAGCACCAGAAGCCGGTCCAGATCGCCGCCCAGGTCGGCGCGCGCCATGCTGAGGAATTCGACCATGTCGCTGACCAGCGGCTGGATGGCCGTCGAATAGTGCGCCCTCAGGGCGGCCTCGGCCTCGTCGCGTCGCATGCGCCCGCTTCTGCCCGGAATCCCGTGCGAGTCTGGGTTAAACGCCGACTGAACGACGTTATTCTACGCCTGAAAAGCGAGTTTCGGAACATGAATCCCCTCGCCTCTGTTGCAGGGCGCGCAAGGCTTGGGCAAAAGGGCGGCGCAAGGGCCGCTCGCCCGGACTAAGAGGAACTGCAATGCCGACTGGCGTCGTTAAATGGTATAACCCCACCAAGGGCTTCGGCTTCATCCAGCCGGAAGGCGGCGGCAAGGACGTTTTCGTCCATGTCAGCGCGGTGGAACGGGCCGGTCACGGCGACCCTCAAGAGGGCGACCGGATCAGCTACGACATCGAAAAGGGCCGTGACGGTCGCGAATCCGCGATCAACCTG
>DASPKD010000006.1:0-10733 GCA_035628275.1 Caulobacteraceae bacterium
GGATTGGGCGCTCGGTAGGAGTCGTACAGCTTCACGAACGGCCTCGCCGGGTTGCCTTTCGCAACCCTACTGGCCGAAGATCGCGCTCGGCAAGGCCCCGACCACCGAGGCGGTCATCACCGTCGCCAGGAATCCCGCCGCTAAAGCTTTCCAGACCAGCGAAACGATCTCGCGCCGCCGCTCGGGCATCAGCACGGTGAAGCCGGTGACGGTGATGCCTACCGAGGCGATGTTGGCGAAGCCGCACAGGGCGTAGGTCATCAACATGCGCGAGCGCTCCGACAGCTCGCCCGCCGGGACCTTGCCCAGCTCGATGAAGGCGACGAACTCGGTGAGCGTCAGCTTCACGCCCAGCAGCCGCCCGGCCTCGCCCGCCTCGCTCCAGGGCACGCCGGTCATCCACGCCAGAGGCGAGAACAGCACGCCAAGGCCCCGCTCCACCGTGATCGGCTCGCCGCCCACCGGAGGAAGGCCGCTCAGCATCAGATTGACCAGGGCCACCAGGGCCACGAACACGATCAGCACCGCCGAAATCGACAGCGCCACGGTCAGGCCGTCGCTGGTCCCCTTCACGATGGCGTCGATGGAGCTTTCGTACTTCAGCGCCGATCCGTAGTCGGCGTGCGCCCCGCCCTCGCCCTTGGTCTCCGGCACGATGATGCGGGCCAGCAGCACGCCGGCCGGCGCGGAGATGATCGAGGCCACCAGCACGTGACCGGCGGCGTTGGGCAGGCTGTCGCGCAAAATGGCGGCGTAGGCGACCATGGTCGAGCCGGCGACCGTGGCCAAGCCGACCACCATCATCAGAAACAGCTCCGAGCGGCTGAGCTTGTCCAGGTAGGCCCGGATCACGATCGGGCTCTCGATCATGCCGAGGAAGATGTTGGCCGCCACCGCCAGGGCCGAGGCGCCGCCCAGGCCCATGGTCCGCTGGAACAGCAGGCCGAACCCCTGGGTGATCCACTTCAGGATGCGCCAGTGCCACAGCAGGGCCGAAAGGGCCGAGATCACCAGGATCAGCGGCAGCACCTCGAAGGCGAACACGAACAGGGCGCGCTGATCGGCCACCGCATAGGGCTGGGGCCCGCCGCCCAGGTAGCCGAACACGAACTGGGTGCCGCGGCGAGTGGCGGCGGCAAGGTTGTCGACGGCGGCGTTGACAGCGTCCAGCCCCGCCTGCGCCGCCGGAACGCCGAACAGCAGGAACACCAGCCCCGCCTGCACCGCCAGCGCGCCCAGCATCAGCAGCACGGGAAATCGCTTCTTCTGCTCGGCCATCAGCCAGCAGGCGAACAGGACGAAGACGACGCCCGTCAGGCTCTGCGCGTTTTCCAAACCGAACATGACGCCCCCCGGCCGTGCTCGCATCAGAGTCGGCCCCCGACGACTTTGAACGACGCCCGCTCGCCGGGCGCAAGCCTTCGGCGTGGCGGGAAGCCGGGTCGGCGTTCTATGATCCGCCGAGGGGAGGCGTGCATGTCCGAGCAGTCAACGAAACGGGTTCCGGGCGCGAGCCAGCTGGAGGCCTATGCGCGTCACGCCGAGAAGGCGGGCGATCTGGACCGGGCGCTGGGGTATTTCCGCGCGCTTGCGACCGCCGAGGCGGAGCGGCCGCAGTGGGCGTTCGAGGGCGTGCGGGTGCTGGGGGTCAGCGGACGCAAGGCCGAAGCCGCCGAGGCGCTGAAGGCCGCCATGCGCCGCTGGCCCAAGGCGCTGGAGCGGCCGGAGCTGAAGGCGCTGGTGCTGGCCGCCGACGGCGGCGCGCCGCCGAGCGCCGCCTTGGCCCGCCACGCGCCGCCGGACGAGGCCCTGCGCCGCCCGCTGGTCGGGGACGACCCGTCGCGCGACTTGATCGCCGTGCGCGGGGAGCGCGACGCGGTGGTGCTGGTGTTCACCGGCCTCGCCGACCGAATGGTGATGCCGCTGCCGCTGTTCGACCGTTATCTGGCGGAGCTGGGCCTGGGCGCGATCTATCTGCGCGACCGGAGGCGCATGGGGTTCTTCAGCGGCGTGAGTTCGCTCGGCGACGGATACGATCAGGCGATCTCGGGCCTGCGCGGGCTGATCGGCGATCTGGGCGCGAAACGGGTGTTCACCCTGGGCAACTCGGCCGGGGGTATGGGGGCGGTGTCCTACGGGCTGGATCTGGACGCCGAGGCGATCCTGGGCTTCTCCGCGCCCATCGCCATCTGGGCCGAGATGAAGGCGCACGACGCGCGCGCCGCCCTGCTGGCCGACCGGCTGCTGGGCAAGGTTCCGGCCGAGCGCAGCGACTTCCGCAGGCGACTGGGAGCGGCCGGGCGCAAAGGCTTCGTGCACCTGTATTTCGGCGAGGAGATGCCGGAGGACCGCGCCCATGCGCGGGCGTTCGAGGGGATCGCAGCCGTGCGGCTGCACCCGATAGAGGGGCTGGCCGGCCACGGCGCGCTGTTCCGGATGGCGGAGTCAGGAGCACTTCGGCGGGAGCTGGCCGAACGCTTCGCCTGAGGCTTCAGGCCGGGCAGGCCTCGCGGTCCAGGCGCGTGATCTGGCGCATTTCGTCCCACAGCTCGAGCGCGACGCCGGTGACGTGGGCCTTGAGCAGGGCGGGCGCGCGGCGCATCGCCTCCTGATCGTCTTCGCAGTTCAGGATCTCGAACGACGACGGCGAGCCGTCGCGCGACAGGATGTAAAAGAAGTAGGTTCGCACGGGTCGAGCCTCCTTCCCCCAGGGAGTGCGAAGACGGCGGCCTCTTGAACGGGCCCATGCCTTCGCGACGACAGGGGCGAGGCTACGCCGCTCCCGGGTGAACGCAAATCACGTAACGGTGTGAGTTCCGCTGGACGCCACCAGCGTCAGGTGCGCGCGTTTGCGGGGCACGTGCGGCGGGTCGTAGACCGGCGGCCGCTGCACCAGGCCGTTACGGCCGCGCACCAGCTCGGGCAGCAGCGACGCCTCAAGGTGCTCGACCTCGATCGCGGCCTGCGCGTCCGCCCACTCCAGCAGGGCGCGGTTCTGCCGCCGGCCGGGCGGCGCCACCACCACCAGCCGCTTGCGTGGAAACGCCTGCTTCAGCCAGCGCGCGGTGGCGGCGTGATCGCCGTCGGTGGTGACCAGATAGGCGACGTCGAACCGGTTCGCGTGCGCGTCGTCCAGCAGAGACAGGGCCAGGTTCACGTCGCCCTGCTTCTCGTGGCTGACCGACCAGGCGTGGCCGCAGGCGTTGCAGCCGTCCGGCGCGACCACGAAATGTCCCATCCGGCAAACCACGCCCCGGTTGGCGAGCGCGTGGTGGTAGGCTTCGTGCCGCTTCAGCTTGTGCCGGACCTGGGGCCGGTAGGCCGAGCACCACACCACCCGCCGCACCGCCTCAGATCGCGGCGCGATGACCCGCCCCAGCGCATGCAGGTCCAGCCATTTCAGGTAGTTGCGGTCGAGGGCTGCGACGGCGTGGTAGAGATTGAAGCCGTCGACGTAGAGCGCCGCGCGCCGCCGGAAGATCGGCGGGTGAAAGCCGCCTGGGCGAACCTCCGGAACCTCGCGCTGCCGCCCCTGACGCTTCGCCATTCCCACCCCGCGCTGAAGCTTAGCGTGCGGGCGCCGCGCGAGTCCGTGTTCGGTCAGGCACACTTCCGTCCGCTCGCTTCATGCAGGCGATCAGTCCTTGGGCGTGAACTTCTTGATCACGCCGGAGAAGGTGAACAGCAGCCGTTCGCCGGTGGTGATCTGGCCGCGGACGAAGACCAGGCTGCCGCCGGCGCGGGTGACCTCGCCGGTGGCCTCGATCAGGTCGCCCACGCGGGCGGCGTCGAGGAAGGTGGAGTCGAGCTGGACCGTCACGCCGCGGCTGCCTTCCATCTCCTCGTACGCCAGCATGAACAGGGCGATGTCGGCGAAGGTCATCAGGCAGCCGCCGTGCATCCGCCGGCCCGCGTTCATGTGCTTGGGCTCCGCGCGGAAGGCGCAGCGCACCCGGCCGTCCTGCTCCTTGCGGAAGTAGAAGGGGCCGACCACCGTGTCGAAGGTGTCGTGGGTGTCGAACCGGCGCCAGCCCGCGAACTCGCCCTCGGTCTCCACCACGATCCCGGGCTTGCCCTGTTCGGCCATGACGCGTCTCCGACTCGAAATTGGATGCGAGGCGCGTCACATACAGTCGATGACCCGTTCCGTCGAAGACGCCCTGTTCGAGCTGCTGGCCGCCAAGGGGGCCGGCAAGACCGTGATGCCGGAGGAGGTCGCCCGCGCGGTCGATCCGGAAGGCTGGCGGCGGGTGCTGCCGCAGGTGCGCTCCACCGCGATCGGACTGGCCCGACAGGGGCGGCTGGTGATCACCCGCAAAGGCAGGCCCGCCGATCCGGAGACCTTCCGCGGCGTGTGGCGCATGCGGCTGCCCGACGAGGCGGGATGAGCGGGCTCAAGGCCGTTCTGTCCGAGATCGGCGCCTGCCGCGCCTGCGCCGCCGACCTGCCGCACGAGCCCAGGCCGGTAGTGCGGGTTTTCCCTGAGACGCGGCTGCTGATCTGCGGTCAGGCGCCGGGGCGGCGGGTGCACGAGAGCGGCCTGCCGTTCACCGACCCCTCCGGCGACCGCCTGCGCAGGTGGCTGGGGGTGGACTACGAGACCTTCTACGCCGACCGCCGGATGGGGGTGGCGGCCATGGCATTCTGCTTTCCGGGCACGAACCCGAAGGGCGGCGACTTTCCGCCGCCGCCGCGGTGCGCGGAGCTGTGGCGCAGGCGGCTGCTGGCGGAGCTGAAGCGCGTCGAGCTGACCCTGCTGGTCGGCGGCCACGCCCAGGCGTGGGCGCTGGGCGCGGCGACGAAGCCGTCGATGACCGAGACCGTCGCCGCCTGGCGGGAATACGGGCCGGGCGTCATACCTCTGCCGCATCCATCGTGGCGCAATACCGGTTGGCTGAAGAGAAACCCCTGGTTCGAGGCGGAGGTGGTTCCGCACCTCCGGGAAAGAACGGCGACGCTGCTGAGCTGATGATCCGAACGCTTCCGATCCTGCTGATCGCTTTCGGCCTGTGGCTGGCGGCCTGCGCCGCGCCCGTGGCGCAGAAGGCGGCGGTTCCGCCGGAGAACTTCCGCGGGCCTCACCTCGACCGCGACGCCTTCGTCAGCTTCGACGGGACGCGGCTGGGGCTGTCGACCTGGGAGCCGCAGGGCGAGCCCTGGGCGGTGATCGTAGCCCTGCACGGGATGAACGACTACGCCATGGCGTTCCACATGGCCGGGCCGTACTGGGCCGAGCGGGGGATCGGCACCTACGCCTACGACCAGAGGGGTTTCGGCCGCTCTCCGGAGCGTGGCGTATGGGGCGGACGGCAGCTGATGGAGGAGGACCTGCGCACCATCGTGGGCCTGGTCCGCCAGAAGCATCCCAAGGCGATCGTGGCGGTCGCCGGCGAGAGCATGGGCGGGGCGGTGGCGATCTCGGCCTTCGCGTCGGACGACCCGCCGCAAGCCCACCGGCTGGTGCTGTTGGCGCCGGCGGTGTGGGGCTGGAAGGCACAGCCGTTCGTCAACCGGCTGACGCTGTGGTTCGCGGCCCACACCTTTCCCGACCGCACCCTGTCGCCGCCGCGGTTCCTGACCGAGCGGATCTACGCCTCGGACAACATCGATGAGCTGAGGCGGATGGGGCGCGATCCGCAGATGATCTGGCGCACCCGGCCCGACGCCATCTACGGCTTGGTCAGCCTGATGGAGCACGCGCGGCTGAACCTTCGCGACGTCGAGGCGCCCGTCGCCTACCTGTACGGCGCCCACGACGAGATCATCCCGGAGAAGCCCAGCTTCCAGACCGCGCGCCAGCTGAAGAAGACCGATCGTTCGGCGTGGTACCCGGCCGGGTGGCACATCCTGCTGCGCGACCTGCAGGCCGAGGTGGTGTGGAAGGACGTGGAGGGGTTCCTGCGCGACCCGTCCGCGCCCCTGCCGTCGGGGACGCGGACCATCCCCGGCGCGCCGACCCCGCCGAACTGATCGGAGCTTTTCAACGTTAACCTGAGGCCGCAGCCTTGCGGCAGGGCGCGCCAGAGCGTAACGGGCGCGCACTTTTGTTCCGGCTCGAGCCCGAGTTCACGGCATGACCCTGTTCGACTCCCCCGCTTTCGAGGCCCACGAAGGCGTCCACGCCTTCTTCGACGAAAAGACCGGCCTCAAGGCGATCATCGCCGTGCATTCCACCGCGCGCGGTCCCGCCTGCGGCGGCTGCCGCATGTGGCCCTACGAAACCGCTCAGGCGGCGCTCGAGGACGTGCTGAAGCTGTCCTGGGGCATGTCCTACAAGAACGCGGTCGCCGACCTGGAGCTGGGCGGCGGCAAGGCGGTGATCATCGGCGACAGCCGCACCCAGAAGACGCCGGAGCTGTTCGAGGCGTTCGGCCGCGCGGTCGACACCCTGGGCGGTCGCTACCTGAGCGCCGAGGACGTGGGCGTTTCGCCGTCGGACCTGGCGCACACCGCCCGGACGACCCAGTACGTGGTCGGTCTGGAGAGCGGGAAGTCCGGTTCCGGCGACCCGAGCCCGGTGACCGCCGAGGGGGTGTTCCGCGGCACGCAGCTGGTCGCCCGGCGGCTCTGGGGCGCCAACGACCTGTCCGGCCTCACCGTGGCGGTGCAGGGCGTGGGCCATGTCGGCGGCTACCTGGCCGACAAGCTGCATGCGGCCGGCGCGAAGCTGATCGTCACCGACGTGAACGAGCCGGTGTTGCGCGAAGTGGCCGAGCGTACCAACGCCACGGTCGTCCGTCCCGACGAGATCTACGACGCCGAGGCGGAGATCTTCGCGCCCTGCGCCTTGGGCGGGGCGCTGAACGAGAACACCCTGCCGCGGCTGAAGGCCAGGGCGGTGGTGGGCGCGGCCAACAACCAGCTGACCGGCCATGCGATCGGGCGCGAGGTGTTCGAGCGCGGCCTGGTCTATGCGCCGGACTATGTCGTCAACGCCGGCGGCATCATCAACGTCGCCTCCGAGGTGGCGGCCCGCAACTCCGGCGGCGCCTACGACCCGAACTGGGTCGAGGGCAAGCTGCAACGGCTGGTGACCACGCTGGACGAGGTGCTGGAGCGGTCGCTGACCGAGCGGCGGCCGACCAACGAGATTGCCAACGAGATCGCCCGCGCCCGCATCGCCGAGGCTCGCGCCGCGGCCTGATCCGTGGTCTGTTCGGCGCTTCTCGTCTCAGGGGAGCTCCGATGCCCAGACCCGTGCACTTCGAGATCCACGCCGGCGACCCGGCCCGGGCGCAGGCCTTCTACGAGGGCCTGTTCGGCTGGTCGTTCCAGCAGTGGGGCGATCAGCCCTACTGGCTGATCAGGACCGGGGAGGGGGAGCCCGGCATCGACGGGGGCATGATCAAGCGCATGGGGCCTGATCCGGACCCCACCGCGCCCACCCCGGTGATCGCCTGGGCCTGCACCGTCGACGTCGACGACGTGGACGCCTTCGTGGCCAAGGCGCAGGCCCTGGGCGGAAGCGTCGCCCTGGCCAAGATGCCGATCAAGGGGGTCGGCTGGCTCGCCTACTGCAAGGACACCGAGGGCAACGTCTTCGGCCTGATGGACGAGGACTCCTCGGCGGCCTGAGCGGCGCGCATGGTCGTCACGGGCTCGTGAACGCCTTCTTTCACCTAATTGCAGTCGCGCTTGAAGCGTGGCCGATCCGGCGCTCGTAGCTCCGGGCGTACGCGTGTCGAGCAGTCCTTCCCGGACCGCCCATGCGTTCGCACCCGAGGCAGGAACCATGGCCAAGACCCAGAGCGCACGCACTCAGAACAAGCAGATCATGGAGGCGGCCAAGTCCGCCGAGCAGTTCTTCAAGGCCGACCTGCAGGCCCTGAACGGGTCCGGCGTGTCCGGCGAGGTTCTGATCTTCTTCGACCACGACACCGGCAAGCTGACCGTGATCGTCAACGCCGACGGGCTGGAGCCCGGCCAGGTCCATCTGCAGCACATCCACGGATTCACCGAGGAGGGCCGCGTGGCGGTGATCCCGGGCGCCGAGGCGGACCTGGACCAGGACGGGTTCCTGGAATTCCTGGAAGGCGCTCCCGACTACGGCGGCGTGCTGCTGAACGTGGCGCTGAACCATGAGGACGGCACCGGGGCCGACAACGGCCACAGCCATGACGGCGCCTTCTCGGGCTTTCCGACCGCCCCGAACGGCACCATCCGGTTCATCGAGACCTACGACCTGGCCTCGCTGAACCCCGCGACCGATCCGCTGGAAGCGATGCCCGACATCGAGAACTATCACTTCGTGATCCACGGCCTCAGCCTGGGCGCCGGCGACGGGATCGCCAGCGACATCGGTTTCGAGGCGGACGGCACGGCCGGCTACAAGCTGGTTCTGCCCGCCGCGATCGGCGACTTCGAGGAAATCACTCGCATGGAGGCCATGCGCGAAGTCGGGGGCGTGCGCCGCGACTTCGCTCAGGACCGTGCCGAAACAAGGCGCGAAATGGCCGCCGATCGTCGGGCCGAGCGCAAGGCCGACGACGACGGGCCGTCCAACCACGGCGACTGGATGATGATGGGCTGAGCCTCGGCGCGGCGGTTACGGCCGCCGCGCTCGCCCCATCGGCTTCAGCGGCCGGCGGCCTCCAGCGCGTTCATGCGGATACCGCCCGGCAGGATCATGTCGCCGCCCTTCATTCCCGGCTCGCACCGGCCGACCCACGAGGCGTCGATGGTCAGGGTCGAGGTGCGGTTCATCTGCGGCACGGCCGCGCCGGTGGTCGAGCTCTCGGCCCGCATCTGGTAGCGGCGCTCGAAGTCGCCGGTCAGCGTCCCGGCGGTGGTGACCTTTCCGCCCGAGCCCATGTCGCAGACGCTGGAGAAGGCCCAGGTCCCGTCGGGGCGGCGGGTGGCGTTGTTCTTCGAGCACATGTCCTTGGTCACCTGCGGGCCCCAGATCGACATCTTCCGCTCCGACTCCGCGTCGACGCAGAAACGGGTGGTCTGGACGAACTCGTTGTCGGAGGAGGACATGCGCATCTCCCACAGCCCCGCCTTGCGCACCGCCTGAGGCGGGGCGGGCGGCGCCTGGGGGGCCTGAGGAGCGGCGGGCGCGTCCGGGGCGGCGGGCGCTTCGGGCGCCTCCTCGCGGCGCTTGCAGCCGGCGGCGGTCAGGGCCAGGGCGGAGGCGGTGAGCAGGACGACGGCGATGCGCATTAGAATTCCCCGAATGATCGGCGAAGCTTAACCGCATTCCGCGCCGGGGGAAGAGCGCGCCGGGAACGGCGCCGCCGCCGTGAAGGTTGAGATCGAGCAATCAAGACCAGGAGCAACGATGTCCTCCTTCTTCCGCCACGAACCCGAGAACGGCCGCTTCGTCCTGCCGATGGACGAGGGGCGGGTGTTCGCCGACTACACCCGCGAGACCGACACCCTGCTGATCACCCACGTCGAGGCCGACCCCAAGCTGCGCGGAACAGGCGCGGCGGACCGGTTCATGCGCGAGCTGGTCGGACACGCGCGGCAGGAGGGCCTGAAGCTCCGCCCTCTTTGCTCTTACGCGGCGGCGTGGATGACCCGCCACCCCGACGAGAGCAAGGACGTGCTGGGCACGGGGTTCTGAGCTGACACGTCCCTCTCCCTATCGGGGGGCAGCCGCCGCCAAGCGGCGGCAGGGTGAGGGCCGCCGAAGGCTCAGGACGAGGAGCCGTGGTCGCCTCATTCTCCTGCGCAGGCCTCGGCTTCGCTGCGGTGCGCGGGTACCCTCCTTCTCTCGACGGGAGAAGGAGTTAGTGCGCCGGTTGGGCGCCCTTCTGCAGGATGGCTTGCAGGGTCTGGGCCTTCTGTTCGACGTCGTCGGACAGGCGCCGGGCCAGTTCGCGGGCGCCGACGGGATAGGCGTCGCCGCCTTCGGCGATCTCCTCGGCCAGCAGCGACAGGTCGCGCATCGACTGGTGCAGGGCGGTGATTTGTTCGCGGGCCAGGGCCTGGGCCTCGCGCTGCAGCCGGCGGATGCGCTCGGACGGGGTTTCGGGCTTAGGTTCGGGACCCGGGGGAACCAGGGTCAGGCGGGCTCTCGACATTCTCGACCATCTCCGCGGCCCGTCCCGCGGCGGCGCGGTCGGGGGCTCGCGCGGAATCTCCTGCAAACGCCGGGCCGGTCGAAGGCGCGCGGGCCGCGCCGTTTCGGGACGGGTCGGCGCGGGCGTTTTTAGCCTAGTGCGCGGTCTTCTGGAGGATGGCCTCGAGCGTGAGGGCCTTCTGGGCGGCGTCCTCGGCCATCCGGCGGGCCAGTTCGCGCGCCCCGATCGGATAGGCGTCGCCGCCCTGGGCGATCTCCTCGGCCAGGCGCGACAGCTCCATCAGCTTGGCTTCGAGCGTACCGATCTGCTGCTTGGCCAGCGACTGGGCCTCGGCCTGGAGGCGACGGACACGGTCGGACAGGGATTCGGCTTGGGGTTCCTGCGCGGGAACGACGGTCAGAAGGGACGCTGACATAGCTTCTGTTTCACCTCGATGGCCGCCGGTGCGGAGGGAGGTCGATCCGGCGACGGTCCTGCTTATGGATACGCAAAGCCTCTGCCGTGGTTCCGAGGCGAAGGTGGTGAACGTGTGCAGAACCAAGCCCGTGGCGCAAAGGTCACGCCCGCCGCGAATCCCCAGCGCGCCCGTGGGATGACAGGCGTTCCGGCGCGCCTTAAACAGGCGCCTCTCTCCACCCCGACGAGCCGCCCGAGACCCGCCATGCACGACGTGAAAGCCCTGCGCGAGACCCCCGACGCCTACGT
>DASPKD010000007.1:0-16051 GCA_035628275.1 Caulobacteraceae bacterium
GCATGCACCGCGTCATTTCGCGCCTGTAGGATTTCATCGTCGGATGAAATAGGCTTCGCCGCACGTTCGGGGGCGGCGGCGATGAAGCAGGCGTGGGCGGATCGGTGGTGGCGGTCGGACGACGGCCTCAAGCTCTTCGCCCGCGACTACGCCGGCGTGTCCGGGCCGGCGAAGCTGCCGGTGGTCTGCCTGCACGGGGTGACCCGCAACAGCCGAGACTTCGAGGACGTCGCGCCCTATTTGGCCGAGACCGGCCGGCGAGTGATCGTGCCGGACGCGCGCGGGCGGGGGCGGTCGCAGTACGATCCGACCTGGTCGAACTATCACCCCGGGACCTACGTCGGCGACCTGGTCGCCCTGCTGCGCGACCTCGGCGTAGGCCGGGCGGTGTTCGTCGGCACTAGCATGGGCGGGCTGATGACCATGCTGTTGGCCGCGCTCAAGCCCGAGATGATCGCGGGCGCGGTGATCAACGACATCGGACCGCGGGTGGCGCCGCAAGGATTGGCGCGCATCGTCGCCTACGCCGGCAAGCCGGTGGAGATCCGTTCGTGGAAGGACGCCCGCGGCTACGTCAAGCGCACCAACAGCCCGGCCTTCCCCAAGGCGAAGGACAAGGACTGGAAGCGGTTCGCCGCGCGGGTGTTCGACGAGGACGCGCGCGACCGCCCGGTGCTGGCCTACGACCCGATGATCGCCGAGCCGTGGAAGAACGCCGACCCCAGCAAGCCCGTCGACGACATGGCCCCGCTGTTCAAGACGCTGGCCGAGGGGCGGCCGCTGATGCTGGTCCACGGCGCGATCTCGGACCTGCTGGACGACTCCATCGTCGCCGAAATGCGCGAGGCGGCCCCGCACCTTCGCTACGTCCGCGTGCCCGGCGTCGGCCACGCGCCGATGCTGACCGAGCCGGAAGCGAGGAGCGAGATCGTCAAGTTCCTGGGCGAGCTGCCCTAGGGTTGCAGGCGGTACCCCCCCGCCTCCGTCAGCAGCAGGCGCGCCTCGCCGGGGCTGGGTTCGATCTTCTGGCGCAGGCGATAGACGTGGGTTTCCAGGGTGTGGGTGGTGACGCCGGCGTTGTAGCCCCACACCTCGGTCAGCAGCTCCTCGCGCGGCACCGGCTTCTGGCCGGCGCGGTAGAGGTACTTCAGGATGTTGGTTTCCTTTTCCGTCAGCCGGATCTTCTTCTGCTTGGCGTCGATCAGCAGCTTGGCGGCCGGGCGGAACTCGTAGGGGCCGATGCGGAACACCGCGTCCTCGGACTGCTCGTGGCTGCGCAGGTGGGCGCGGATGCGGGCCAGCAGCACGGCGAAGCGGAACGGCTTGGTCACGTAGTCGTTGGCGCCGGCGTCCAGGCCCAGGATGGTGTCGCTGTCGGTGGTGGCGCCGGTCAGCATGATCACCGGGGTCCGCACCCCCGCCTTGCGCAGCAGCCGGCAGGCCTCGCGCCCGTCCATGTCCGGCAGGTCCACGTCCAGCAGGATCAGGTCCGCCTTGATCTCCTTGCCCATGCGCAGGCCGTCGGCGGCGGTGGACGCCTGGGCGGAACGGAACTCCTCGTGCAGCTCCAGCTGCTCGGCCAGCGCCTCGCGCAGGTCCTCGTCGTCGTCGACGATCAGTATGGTTTTCGCTTGGGCCATCGCCGGCGACCATGCACCGGTTCGGGCGCTCAGGCCAAGCCGGTCGGTTCGACGAGAGCGCCGCTCACGCCAGGCTGTCGATTTCCTCGTCGGTCAGGTCGCCGGGGACCACCGTCACCGGGATGCGGCGCGCGCCCCAGCTGACCGGGTCCTTGGCGATGGAGGCGACCAGCGGCCCGGGACCGCGACCGCCGACGGCGGCGGCCAGCACCAGGATCTTGATGTCTTCGTCCTGCTCCACGACCCGCTTCACCGCGGCCTTGGTCTCGCCCTCGACGATCAGGAACTCCGGGGTCGAGCCGGAACGCTCGGCCGCCTCGACACCCAGCTTTTGCAGCAGGGACTCCGCCTCGCGGCGCTGCTCGCGCTCGATCTCCTCGCGCACGCCCGACCAGTGCTCGAACACCGCGCGCGGCAGCACCCGCAGCATCGCCACCCGCCCGCCGGTCGAGCGCGCCCGCTTGCAGGCGTAGCGCAGGGCGGCCGCCAGCTCCGGGCTGTCGTCCACCACCACCAGGAATTTGCGCGTGGACATCGGGGGGCGCGGAGGGGGCGGCGCTTACGCTCCGCCCGCCAGCTCCCGCAGCGCCGCGTTGGCGATGGTCAGCTTGGCGAAGCTCCAGCCCGCGCCCGAGCCCTCGATCTCCTCCACCGTCTTGCGCACCTGCTCCACGATGCGGGCGCGCTCGCCGGTCCAGGCCTGGATCGCCTGGCGGGCCGACTCCGCGCTGGCGCCGGAGCCCGGGCTGGTGGAGCGGGCCACCGCCTGGGTCAGCTGGGCCTGTTCGGTCAGCAGGTCCTCGATCAGCCGCCGCACGGCCAGCCGCTCGTAGTGGTCGGACGAGGACAGGGTCCCCGCCGCGCCCCGCAGCCGGTCGAAGTCGAAGGCCGCGCCCACCTGGTGGTAGAGGCGCGCGGCGCCCTGCACCGACCAGCCCAGCCGCTTGGCGATGTCGGCCACGTCGCTGGTCGCCGTCAGCGGGCGCAGCACCGCCACGGCGGTCGCCAGGTCCTGGGGCGCGCCGGCGGCCACGAAGGCGGCGGAGCGCTTGCGCACCTGCTCCTGCTCGAACGCCGACAGGATCGCCGGGCCTTCGCTGCGCAGGGCGTCGGCGGCCGGGCGGTAGGCCTCGATCAGCCCCGCCACGGTGGCGTTCCCGCGCGTAGCCCGCCGGGCCAGCCAGAAGGTCTGGCGGCGCAGCACCGCGGCCACCTCCTGGTACAGCGCCGTCTGGGCCGCTGCCGGGATCTTCATGTCCAGGCCCGAGATCACGTCCCAGGCCTCGTCCAGCCGGAACACCCGCCGGGCCGCCTCGAAGGCGACGACCAGGGCCTGGGTGTCGCAGTCGGCGCTGGCCTTCAGCCGTTCGGGGAAGGTGGCGCCGCCGACGTTGACGATGTCGTTGGCCACCACCGTCGCGATGATCTCGCGGCGCAGGCGGTGGCGCTTCATCTCGTCCTCGAAGCGCAGCAGCGCCTGCGGGAAGTAGGTCCTGAGCGTCTCCTCGAAGAACGGATCGTCGGGCGCCTTGCTGGCCACCACCTCGTCGAACAGCTCGATCTTGCTGTAGGCGGTCAGCACCGCCAGCTCCGGCCGGGACAGGCCCAGACCCGAGGCGGCCAGATCGTTCATCGCCTGGGGCGAGGGCAGGCCCTCGACCTTGCGGTCCAGCCGCCCGATCGACTCCAGCCGGCTCATGAACCGGCCGTGGGCGCCCAGGTCGCGCGCCGCGGTCGCCTCCTGCAGGGTCAGGGCCAGGGTCTGGTCGTAGTTGTGGCCGAGCACGTGGCGGGCCACCTCGTCGGTCATCGACGCCAGCAGGGCGTCGCGCGAGGCGCGGTCCAGCCGCCCGGCCGCTTCCGCCGCCCCGGTCAGGATCTTGATGTTCACCTCGTGGTCGGAGGTGTCCACGCCGGCGGAGTTGTCGATCGCGTCGGTGTTGATCCGCCCGCCGATGCGGCCGAAGGCGATGCGCCCGGCCTGGGTGAGGCCCAAGTTCGCGCCCTCGCCGATCACCTGGCAGCGCAGCTCTGTGGCGTCCACCCGGATCGGGTCGTTGGCCTTGTCGCCGACCTGAAGGTCGGTCTCGGTCGCGGCCTTCACGTAGGTGCCGATGCCGCCGAAGTAGAGCAGCTCCACCCGCGCCTTCAGGATCGCCCGCATCAGCTCGGCCGGGGAAAGGCTGTCCTCCGACAGGTCCAGCAGCGCCTTGACCTCGGGGGTCAGCGGGATCGACTTCAGCGAACGCGAGAACACCCCGCCGCCGGGCGAGATCAGGGACTTGTCGTAGTCGTTCCAAGACGAGCGCGGCAGGTCGAACAGCCGCTTGCGCTCGGCCCACGACCGCTCCGGATCGGGGTTCGGATCGAGGAAGATGTCGCGGTGGTCGAAGGCGGCGACCAGCCGGATCGCGCGCGACAGCAGCATGCCGTTGCCGAACACGTCGCCGGACATGTCGCCCACGCCGGCCACGGTGAACGGCTCGGACTGGATGTCCTTGCCGATCTCGCGGAAGTGGCGCTTCACCGCCTCCCAGGCGCCGCGGGCCGTGATGCCCATGGCCTTGTGGTCGTAGCCGACCGAACCGCCCGACGCGAACGCGTCGCCCAGCCAGAAGCCGTAGTCGGCCGACACCCCGTTGGCGATGTCGGAGAAGGTGGCCGTGCCCTTGTCGGCGGCGACCACAAGGTAGGGGTCCTCGCTTTCCCAGGCGACAACATGGGCCGGCCGGACCACCGCGCCGGAGGCGTCGATGTTGTCGGTGATGTCGAGCAGGCCCGACAGGAAGGTCTTGTAGGCGCGCACGCCCTCGGCGCGGACCGCGTCGGGCGCGCCGCCGCGGGGCAGCTGCTTGGGATAGAAGCCGCCCTTGGAGCCGACCGGCACGATCACCGCGTTCTTGACCTGCTGCGCCTTGACCAGGCCCAGCACCTCGGTGCGGAAGTCGTCGCGACGGTCCGACCAGCGCAGGCCGCCGCGCGCGACCGGACCGAAGCGCAGGTGCACGCCCTCGACGTGCGGCGCCCAGACGAAGATCTCGCGATAGGGTTTGGGCAGCGGCAGGTCGGCCAGTTCGCGGCTGGCGATCTTGAACGAGATGTACGGCTTGGGCCGGCCGTCGGGGCCCGGCTGGAAGTAGTTGGTCCGCTTGATCGCCTGCACCAGCAGGGCCAGACGGCGAAGCACCCGGTCGTGGTCGAGGCTGGCCACCGCCTGAAGCGCGGCCATGATCGCGTCGAAGCCGGCCTGGGCGGCGGCGGCGCGCTGCTCGCCCGAGCCGCCTTGGGCGGGATCGAACCTGGTCCGGAACAGGCCCAGGATGAGGCGGGTGACCTCCGGGTTGTCGCGGACGGCCTCCTCCTGCACCGCCTGGCTGGGGTCCAGGCCCGATTGCAGGCGGTACTTGGCCAGCGCGCGGACCAAGGCGGCCTCGCGCCAGCCGACGCCGAGCTCGACCACCAGGCGGTTGAAGCCGTCGCTCTCGGTGCGGCCCTGCCAGACGGCGACGAAGGCCTCCTCGAACGGCCGCTTCACGTCGCCGAAGCTCAGGGCCGCGCCGCGCGGATCCTCCACCAGGAACTCGTGAATCCAGACCGTCTGGTCCTGGCCGGCCGGGCGCACGGGATAGCCGTACTCCTCGACCGCCTTCAGCCCCATGTCCTCCAGCAGCGGCAGAACGTCGGCCAGCGGCACGGCCTCGCCCCGGCGGTAGAGCTTGAAGCGGAACTGGAGCGCCGTGTCCTGGGTGGTGCGGAACGCCCGCACGCACACCGCGCCGTCGCCCAGCTTGGCGATCTCGGCCACGTCGTTCAGGGCCTCGGCGACCGGATAGCGCTCGCGGTAGGCGACCGGGAAGGCTTCGGCCCAGGTGGCGACCAGCGGCCCGATCTCGGTTTCCGGCACGCCGCCGGAGCGGGCGTTCGCGGCGAACAGGTCCGGCCAGGTGCGCGTCGCCTCCACCACCCGCGCCTCGACCTGGGTCAGGTCGGGCTCGGGGTGGTTCCCCGGCTCCACGCCGATGATGTAGTGGATCCGCACCAGGGGCGCGTCGCCGAGCTGCGGATACCAGGCCGACATCCGTCCGCCCCAGGCCTCGGCGATGATCCGCCCGGCGCGCTCGCGCACCCCGGCGTCGAAGCGTTCGCGTGGAACGAACATCAGCACCGAGACGAAGCGGTCGAACGGATCCTTGCGGGTGAACAGCTTGACCCGCGGGCGATCGTACAGATGCAGGATGCCGAGCGCGATGCGCAGCAGGTCGTCCTCGGTCATCTGGAAGAGTTCGTCGCGCGGATAGTTCTCGACGACGTTCTTCAGGCGCTTCTCGTTATGGCTGCCGGGCGCCTTGCCGGCGCGCTTGAGCACGTTGGCGGCCTTGCGGCGAACCAGCGGCACCTCGCTGGCGGTCTTGTCGTAGGCCTCGGCCGTGAACAGGCCGACGAAGCGGACCTCGCCCGCGGGCTTGCCGTCGGCGCCGTAGCGCTTCACCCCGACGTAATCCATGTAGGCGCGGCGGTGGACGCGCGAGCGCAGGTTGGCCTTGGCGACGCTGACCGGCTCCCCGAGGTCGAGCTGGCGGCGCATCTGCTTGGTCAGCAGGGCGGGCTCGTTGGCGCGGCGCAGCACCGGGCGCTCCAGGTCGCGCAGCACGCCGAGCGCCTCGCCGGTCTGGGCCAGGGGCGCCTCGGCCGCGTAGCCGCCGTCCTCCGAGCGCGGATAGTCGTAGACCCGCGCGCCGAGGAAGACGAAATGCTCGTTCTTCAGCCAGCGCAGGAACTCGACACTCTCGGCGACCAGGGCCGGATCGAGACCGGCGGCGCCCTTCTCCAGCTCGGCGACGCTGCGGGCCATCAGCTGGCGCATGGCGCCGAAGTCGGCGACCGCCATCCGCACGTCGGCCAGCGAACGGCCCACCCCGTCCAGCACCGCCTGGCGGCGGTCCTCGGCGATCGGGTCGGTGACGACCAGGATGGTGGACTCGCGATGGGTGGCCCCGTGCGGGCGGCGCAGGCCCTGGCCGAACCGCTCCAGCGTCAGCACCGGGTGGAACATGGCGCGGACCGACACCCCCTGTTCGCCCAGTTCGCCCATCACGCTGTCGACCAGGAAGGGCGCGTCGTCCTGGACGATCTCCAGCACCTCGTAGTTCAGCGTCGTCCCGTTCGCCCCGGCGGCGCGGCGCAGGCGCACCAGCGGGCCGGAGCCGCCCTCGCGCACCTCGCCGAAGCGCCAGAAGTCGGCCAGCACCGTGGCGAAATCCTCGGGGCTCAGCTCGGGCGTCTCGTCGGCCACATAGTCGTCGAGCGCCTGCTCGAGGAAGGAGTGCTCCAGCTTGTCGAGCTCGGTCGCTCCGGGGCGCCCGAGAGCCTTGGCGAAGGCCCGCTTGAGGGCGTCGATGGTCAGGGTGGAAGCGCCGGAGCCGTCCATACTCTCAAAGTCCCGCTGGTTCGGGGCGGCAGCCTAAACCGCTGGGACCGCCGATCAACCTTCGCCCTCCTGCTAGGCGAAACGCGGCCAAAACAAAAGCCGCCGGACGCGGGGGAGGCGTCCGGCGGCTCTGTTTCGTGTCCCGCTCCGGGGGAGGATCAGCGGGACCGTCTGTACTGCGCCGCCGTCGGTACTGGGGGACGGGGAGGCGGCGCCTGCATGTCCGGCCGTCGAGGGGGGAGGATCGCCGGACAGGCATGATGTAGGAACGCCGAACGCCGTTTCCAGTGGCGCCCCCTCACGCATCCGTTACAGCCTCTACTTTAGGCTATACGGAAACGCCGCCGTGGGTTTTCTCGGCCTTGCGGGCGTGTTGCTCGGGAGTTCTGGGATAAGGCTCGCCGTCTCCGGACAACAGCACAGCTATCCAGCGCGTGCTCTTGAATTCGGTCAGTATCGCCATGGCCATGACCGTCAGCGGGGTGGACAGGAACATGCCGGTCACCCCCCACAGCGCCCCCCAGAAGGCCAGGGACAGCAGCACCACCACCGGGTCGATGTTCTGGTTCTCGCCCTGCATGCGCGGCAGGATCAGGTTGCCGACCACGAACAGGATCACCTGTATTCCGACGAACAGGATCAGCGGCGGCCAGTAGGTGTCGAACTGCACCAGCGCGAACAGCGGCGGGGCCAGGCCCGCGATCGCGCCGCCGATGATCGGGATGTAGCTGAGGATGAAGATCACGAACGCCCAGAAGGCGGCGTTCTCCAGCCCCATGGCCAGCATCAGCAGCCAGCAGGCCACCGCGATCATCGCCCCGGTGACGGTCTGGACCCACAGGTAGCCCTCCACCCCGTCGCGGATGCGGGTGAACACCTCGTCCGCCTCGGAGCGGTCCTTGGCGTCGGGAAATAGCGATTGCGTCTTCTGGCGGAAGCCGGCGCGGGACGCGATCAGGAAGCCCAGATAGACCAGGACGAAGAAGGCGTCCGAGGCGACGCCCTGGACCGCGAGCGCCACGTTGCCCGCGTACTTGCCGACCTCGAAACGCTCGACCAGCTGCTCCACCGTCGGCACCGCGGGCAGGCCCATCAGGCCGCCCAGGTCGGCGATCACCACGTTCAGCCGCGCCGAAACGCCCTCGGCCTGGGCGAAGAAGCCGGCGGCGCCGTCGACGATCACCCACACCGAGCCGACGAAGGCCAGGATGATCAGGACGATGGCGGCGGGCATCGCCGCCTTGTCCGAGACCTTCACGTAGCGCTGAACCGCCCGGGCCAGGCCGTCGATCATGATCAGGAGAAACAGCGCCAGCACCAGCGGCGTCAGGATGTCCCGCATCCAGTGGAACACCACGCCCATGGCCACCACCGCGATCAGCACCGTGGCGTTGCGGGCGGTGGTCGAGGTCATCGGCGGCTCCGTTCGGGTGCGACTGTCGGCTGAGCCGCCGCAACTCGTCAACGCCCCGGCGGTTGCTTGTGGCGCGGGCCGGTCTAGCCTGCACGGCCGACCAGACGCGAGAGGTTGATCCACATGGATTCCAGCACCCCCGGCTCCGTTCTCCTGGGCTTTTCCGACAAGCCCGAGCTGTTGCGGCTCGACCGCGCCAACCGGCACGGCATCGTCGCGGGCGCGACCGGCACGGGCAAGACCGTGACCCTGCAGGTGATGGCCCAGGCGTTCTCGGACGCCGGGGTGCCGGTGTTCGCCGCCGACGTGAAGGGCGACCTGTCCGGCATAGCTGCGGTCGGCGTCCCGAACGAGAAGATGCTGGCCCGCGCCCAGGCGATGAACCTGACGCTGGAGAACCGCGCCGCGCCGGTGGTGTTCTGGGACCTCTACGGCGAGAAGGGCCACCCCGTGCGCGCCACCCTGTCGGAGATGGGGCCGGTGCTGATCTCGCGGCTTTTCGAGCTGAACGACGTGCAGGAAGGGGTGCTGACCATCGCCTTCCAGGTCGCCGACGACGAGGGGCTGCTGCTGCTCGACCTCGACGACCTGCGCGCGGTGCTGGTCCACCTGGCGGACAACGCCAAGGATATCGGCAAGCGCTACGGCAACGTCGCGCCGGCCACCGTCGGCGCGCTTCAGCGCGAGCTGCTGACGCTGGAGAACCAGGGCGGCGACCGGTTCTTCGGCGAGCCGGCGCTGAAGCTCGAGGACCTGATGCGGACCGACCCGCAAGGGCGCGGCTACGTCAACGTGCTGGCGGCCGACCGGCTGATCCAGAGCCCGCGGCTGTATTCGACCTTCCTGCTGTGGCTGCTGTCGGAGCTGTTCGAGGAGCTGCCGGAGGTGGGCGATCCGGAGAAGCCGCGGCTGGTGTTCTTCTTCGACGAGGCGCACCTGCTGTTCCGCGACGCGCCGAGGCCCCTGCTGGAGAAGATCGAGCAGGTGGTGCGGCTGATCCGCTCCAAGGGCGTCGGCATCTACTTCGTCACCCAGAACCCGGCCGACGTGCCCGACACCGTGCTGGCCCAGCTCGGCAACCGCATCCAGCACGCGCTGCGCGCCTACACCCCGGCCGAGCAGCGGGGCCTGCGCGCCGCGGCGGAGTCGTTCCGTCCGAACCCGGCCTTCGACACGGCGGAGACCATCCAGCAGCTCGGCGTGGGCGAGGCGCTGGTGTCGGTGCTGGACGAGCGCGGGGCGCCGACGGTGGTGGCCAAGACCTCGATCCGCCCGCCCTCCTCGCGCCTGGGCCCCGCCGCGCCGGCGGAGCGGGCGGAGGTGATGGCGCGCAGCCCCGTGCGGGGCCTCTACGACGAGGCGAAGAACCGCGAGTCCGCCCACGAGCTGCTGCAGGCGCGCGCCGAACGGGCGGAAGCGGAGACACGCCGCGCCGCCGAACCGCCGCCGGAGGCGCCGCGTCGGCGGGAAGAAGCCGACTACGACAGGGCGCCGGCTCCGCGCCGGGCCCCGGCCCGCCAGGGCGCGGCCGAAGCCTTCACCAAGTCGGTGCTCCGCAGCGTCGGCAGCCAGGTGGGACGGGAGATCATGCGCGGGCTGCTGGGCGGCATGCGGCGGCGGTGATCAACGCGCCACCAGCCGCCACATCCGAAGCGGGTGCTTGACCCGGCCGGCCTCGAGCCCTGCCGCGTCGCCGCGCCCCATGTAGAAGTCGGCCCGCGCGGGCCCCTTGATCGCCCCGCCGGTGTCGAGCGCCACGGCGAAGCCGCGATAGGTCTTGGCCGCGCCTGCGAGCGTCCCGCCGTCGGCGTCCAGCCACACCGGCTGGCCGTAGCGGGTGAAGGCCGGGTCGACCGCCACCGCGCGGCGCGCCGGCAGGGGCACGCCCGCCGCCCCGGCGGGATGGCCGCCGTCGTCCGGCTGGAGCGCGAAGAAGATGTAGCGCTGGTTCAGGTTCATGACCGCCTGCGCTTCGGCCCCGGCGTGAGCGGCCAGCCAGGCGCGGATCGTCTCGCCCGAGGTCTGGTTCGGCGCCAGCAGCCCCTGCTCGACCATCGGTTTGGCGATGCCGGTGAACGGGCGGGCGTTGTCGGCCGCGTAGGCGGCGCGCGCCCGCCGGCCGTCCGGAAAGGTCAGGTAGCCCGATCCCTGGATCTGCATGAAAAACAGGTCCTCGGGCCGCATCCAGGCCAGGGACGGCTCGGGCCAGGACTCGATCTCCTCGCGCGTCAGGTAGGGCTGCCCACGCACCAGGTCGGGCGGTACGGGGCGGACCGCGGCGGTGAAGGCGCCCTCCGGCGCCTCGCGCGCCTCGTACTCCGGCGCGAAATAGGCGGTCAGCAGGCCGGGCGCGTCGATCGGCTCGGCCGCGAAGGTCCGCTCCAGCCAGCGGCGGGCGGTCTCGGAGTCGTCGGCGGACAGGGCGCGGGCGTCGGCGCAGGCGCGGCGCAGGCCTGCGTCCTGGGCGACGTGACAGGTCGCTTTCCAGGCCCGCAGGGCGCCCGCGTGGTCCTCGCCGGCCCAGCCGGGCAGGGAGGACAGCGGCACGGCCGCCGCGGGCGGGCGCGGCTCGTCGGGGAAAGGGCCGGGAGGAGAAGGCCGGGGCTGGGTCGCGCAGGCGGCGGCCAGCAGGGCGCAGGCGGCCGCGGCGGCGATCCGCATCAGGCCTGCGCCGCCTCGACGCGGGCCAGCCGCCAGTTCGGGTCGGAGTCGCCGATGCGGCGCTCGAAGGTCCAGATCTCGGCGGTGCGGCGCTCGTCGGTGGTCTCGCCTTCCGGGCCGCGCAGGACCGAGCGCAGCTCGGCCAGGAAGCGCACGCGGGCGCGGGCGGAGTCGCCTTCCACCTCCACCCGCTCCAGGTCGGCGCGGGGCGGGTGCGGCAGCTCGCGGCTCTCGCTGCGGCCTTCCGCCTCGCGGGCGGAGATCGCCTGCTCGAACGAGCCGTAGACGCCCGGCGCCAGCAGGGGCTGGAGCGCGGACCGGTCGCCGGCGGCGAAGCTCTTGACGATCTTCTCGTAGGCGATCTTGGCGCCGTCGACGAACTTGGCCGGATCGAAGCCGGGCTCGCGCGCCTTCAGCGCCGCCACCCCCTCGATGTCGGGTTCGGGTCGCGGCGGACGCGCCGGCTGGGCCTGCTCCGGCAAGGGAACCGGACCCACGGCGGGCCGCGGCGCCGGCTTGGGATCGTCTTCCGGCTGGCGGCCGACCCGCTTGCCCAGCACGTTGTAGAGCTGGAACAGCACGACCGCGGCGATGGCGGCGAAGATCAGGATGGTGACGACGTCTGAGGACATGGTTCTCGACCTTTAGCGGGCGATATAGGCGCTGCGAAGGCCTGAGGAAGCCGACGTTGCCACCTCAAGGGCCGCATGATAGCAGCGGCGGCTTCGTGAGACAGGGGACGGCGCGGCCGCATCCCTCGGGGAGACCAGCAGAAAATGACCGACGTTCAGGCGCCCGAAGGCGGCGAGGTCCGGCAACCCGGCGGCCCGATGATCCGGGTGCTGGCCCAGTACGTCCGCGACCTGTCGTTCGAAAACCCGCGCGCGCCCGACTCCCTGCGCACCGAGGGCAAGCCCGAGATCGACATGGGCGTCGAGATGGGCGCCAAGGGCCGGGCCGACGGCCTGTTCGAGGTCGAGCTGGTGCTGTCGATCAAGGCGACCTCGCAAGGCGAGGCCCTGTTCCAGGTCGAGCTGGTCTACGGCGGCATCTTCCAGCTGCAGGGCGTGCCCGAGCCGATGCTGGAGCCCATGCTGCTGATCGAGGCGCCGCGTCACCTGTTCCCGTTCGCGCGCCAGATCGTGGCGTCGTGCACCAGCGACGGCGGCTTCTATCCCCCGTTCCTGCTGGAGCCGATCGACTTCGCGGCGATTTATCAGCAGCGCCAGCAGCAGAGCGCGGGCGGCCCGGTCGGGCAGGCGTAGGGCTTCTGGGCACGTCTGGGGTGTCGATAAAGGCCTGATCGACCCCGCCCGTCATCCTCGGACGGCAAACCGCACCGACGGAGCTGCTGGGTCCTCGGGTTCCGCTGCGCGGCCCCGAGGATGACGTACTTGTTGAGAAGCCCTTTGTTCGGCGCGCCGCAGGCCGTCGAACTTCTAAAGCGGGGCGCCCTTCGCCCCGACCCTTACAGCCGGGCGCTGCGCGCAGGTCGGGTCAAGGTCGAAGAGCGTAGCGTGCCTTGACGCGGCCGAGCACGGCGCCACCCCCTCAGGCGTTCTCCGAACCCGCCGGCGCGAAGTTCGCCCACAGCGCCTTGTCCTTCAGCACCTTTCGCACGAACTCCGCGTGCGCCGCACGTTCGGCCTCGGTCGACAGGGGCGCCAGCGGTCGCGGCCGCGCGCCGTAGGCGGTGGTGCGCACGTAGTCGACCGCGGTCCGCACCGTCGCGGGGGTCAGCTCCAGCGCCCGTTCCTTGCCGCCGCGCAGCTCCAGATAGACCGCCGCCAGCAGGCGGGCGTCGATCAGCGCCCCGTGCTTCTCGCGCTCGGCCAGCGAGATCTTGAACCGCTTACACAGGGCGTCCAGCGAGTTGTACATGCCCGGAAAGCGCTTCTGGGCCAGCGGGAAGGTGTCGATCCACTGGTTTTCCGGGATTAGGCGCGCGCCCGCCTTCTCCAGCTCGTGATTGACGAAGCCGCGGTCGAAGGCGGCGTTGTGGGCGACCACCGGGGACGAACCGATGAACTCCAGGATCTTGCCGCTGAGTTCTTTGAACTTCGGCTTGCCGGCGACCATGGCGTTGGAGATGCCGTGCACCCGCTCCGCATCGGCCTCGATCTCGCGCTCGGGGTCCATGTACTCGTGCAGCGAGCGGCCGGTCGGCAGCAGGTCCTCGATCTCGACGCAGGCGATTTCGATCAGCCGGTGGCCTGCGCGCGGGTCCAGCCCCGTGGTTTCGGTGTCGAGGACGATTTCGCGCGCCATGAGCTTTAGTGCCGTGGTTCGCCCGGCTCGTCGAGGCGGGTTCGACGCGACCGAAAGTCCGGCGCGCGCAGCGCCGCCAGCACCGCGCGCACCTGCTCGCGGGCGGGCTCGATCCCACGCGCGGTGTCGATCACGAAATCGGCGCGCGCACGCTTTTCGGCGTCGGGCGTCTGGCGGCTCAGGATCTGTGCGAACCGCTCCTCGGTCATGCCGGGGCGGGCCAGCACCCGCTCGCGCTGGACCTCGGCCGGCGCGGAGACCACCACCACCGCGTCGACCCTCGCGTCGGCGCCGGTCTCGAACAGCAGGGGCACGTCCACCACCGCCACCTGGGCCCCTGCGGCTTCCGCTCCGGCCAGGAAGGCGGCCCGGTCCTCGGCGACCAGGGGGTGGACGATCGCCTCCAGCCGGGCGAAGCGGTCGGGATCGCCGGCCAAAGCCGCCGCGAGCTTGGCGCGGTCGACTCCAGCTTCGCCCGCGACGCCTGGGAAGGCCGCCTCGACCAGGGCGACCGCCGCACCGTCGGGGCCGTACAGCCGGTGCACTGCCGCGTCGGCGTCCCACACCGGCACGCCCTCCTGCGCGAACAGGGCGGCGGTGGTCGACTTGCCCATGCCTATCGAGCCGGTAAGGCCGATCACGATCACGGTCTGACCTCCGCTGCGTCCAAGGCGAGAGAGCGCACGTCGATTTCCGGCGCGGACCTTCCGTAGAAGGCTTCGAACGAAGGCTCCGCCTGCTTGATCAACATTGACAGGCCGTCGACCGTGGTCAGGCCGCGCGCCTGCGCCGCTTGCAGCAGGGCGGTGCGCACCGGGCGGTAGGCCATGTCCATCACCGCCGCGTCCTCCGGCAGGGCGTCCAGGGGCGGAATGGGTCCGCCGACCGCCGCGTTGACCAGGGTCGCGGCACCGGCGAAGGCCTGGGCGGCGTCGGCCAGGGCGAAGGCGCGCACCCGGTCGCGAAACACGAACACCAGCTCCTCGGCCCGCGCGGCGGTGCGGTTGACGACCCTGACCTCGGGCGCGCCCGTGTCCCGCAGGGCCGCGACCGCCGCCCGCGCCGCCCCCCCGGCCCCCAGCACCACCGCGGGACCGCGGGCCAGGTCGTGGCCGGGCGCCTGGTCGGCGAAGGCGCCGAGCATCCCCGCCCCGTCGGTGCTGCGGGCCTCCGTCCGCCCGTCCTCGTGGAACAGCAGCAGGTTGGCCGAGCCGGCGTCGCGCGCGGCGGAGTCCGCCTCGTCGGCTAGGGCCAGCGCCCGTTCCTTGAACGGGGCGGTGACGTTCAACCCCCGGATTGTCCCGCCGCGAAAGCCGCGCACGAAGCGCTCGAACTGCTCGTCCGGCGGCGAGAACGGCGCGTAGACCGCGTCCAGCCCCGCCGCGCGGATCCAGGCGGCGTGGATCACCGGGCTGAGCGAGTGGGCGATCGGCCGGCCGACGACGCCCGCGACCAGGGCCGCTCCGGTCGGGGCCCGGCTCATTCCGGCAACGCCCCCTGGCCCCTCAGGAACGCCAGCAGCGACAGCAGCGGCAGGCCCAGGATGGTGAAGTAGTCGCCCTCGATCCGCTCGAACAGCTGAACACCCTCCGACTCCAGCTGATAGCAGCCGACCGAGCTCAGCACCGCCACCCCTTGCCGCTCCATGTAGGCGTCCAGGTAGGCGTCGCTGAAGGGGCGCATGACCAGGGCGGCGGTCTGGACGTCGTGCCAAAGCACCTCGCCGCCGCGCGTGACCGCGACCGCCGAGTGCAGCTCATGGCGGGCGCCGCGCAGCTCGATCAGCCGCGCGCGCGCCTCGCCGGGAGTCGCGGCCTTGTCGATCAGCCGCCCGTCGTGGTCCAGGGTGGTGTCGGCCCCGATGACCAGGCCGTCGTGCTCGGCCGCCGCGGCCAGGGCCTTGGCCTCGGCCAATGCGAGCGCGACCTCTTTCGGCCCCGCGCCGCGTTCCAGCAGCCCGACCTTCAGCGCGTCCTCGTCCACTCCGGCCGAGACGCTGTGAAAAGGCACGCCGGCGCCTTCGAGCAAGGCGCGCCGGGCGGCGCTCTTGGAAGCCAGTACGATGCGGCTCATGCGATCAGTCCCGTCATGCCGGTACGCTTCTCGCTCAGCAGGTTGATCACCGCCGCGGCCGTCTCCTCGACCGAGCGGCGGGTGACGTCGATCACCGGCCAGCCCATCCGCTCGAACAGACGACGCGCCTTCACCGTCTCCTCGCGCACCGACTCGGCCTCGATGTAGGCGCTTTCCCGGCCCTCGTTCAGGCTCAGCAGCCGGTTGCGGCGGATCTGGATCAGCCGGTCGGGCGAGACGGTCAGGCCGACGATCATGGGCGAGCGCAGCTGGAACAGCGACGGTGGAGGATCCTGGCCCGGCACCAGCGGGATGTTGCCGGCCCGGACTCCCCGATGGGCCAGGTAGATCGACGTCGGCGTCTTGGATGTGCGCGAGACGCCCACCAGCACCACGTCGGCGCTTTCCAGCTCCGGCACTCCCTGACCGTCGTCGTGGGCCATGGCGAAGTTCAGCGCCTCCATCCGGTTGAAGTACTCGTGGTCCAGCGCGTGCTGGGCCCCGACCCGGGTGGTCAGCGAGGCGCCGAGGTAGCGCGACAGGGCCGCCACCAGGGGATCGAGCGCG
>DASPKD010000008.1:0-4761 GCA_035628275.1 Caulobacteraceae bacterium
AAGATTTCAAGAAGGAGAGAGGGCATTCAGTTTTCACGCACCCATTGATGACGGGCGCGCCACAAAGCCCTTCCCCCTTGATGGGGGAAGGGTTGGGATGGGGGTGACCCGATTTCCGAACGAATCTCTTCCGCGACCGCCGCCCAGTCGTTGATCACGCGCTTGGCCGGATAGCGGCGCACCCGATAACCTTGGCCTTCCAGCCAGGCGGTCCGCGCGGCGTCGGCGGCCTGCGCTTCAGGGCTGTCGTGATGCGGCCCGTCGACCTCGATCACCAGCCGGCTCTCATGGTGGACGAAGTCGACGACGAAGCGGCCGATCGGCGCCTGTCGGCGCACGTTCAGCTTCAGCGCCCGCAACGCCTTCCAGAGCAGCCGCTCGGGCAGGGTCATATCCTCACGAAGACGGCGGGCACGGGCGACGGCGCCGGGCGCGGGCGTCGGCCTTGGCGCGGACCCGGCGGCGGGGTCACCCCCATCCCCGGCCCTTCCCCCATCAAGGGGGAAGGGAGATCGCTCGTTCTCCCTCACCCCGCCCGCTCCTGCTCCACCCAGGCGCTCGCGCAGGCTTTGCACAGGTCGCGGATGCGGCCGATGTAGCTCTGCCGCTCGGCCACGGCGATCGCGCCGCGGGCGTCCATCAGGTTGAACAGGTGGCTGGCCTTCAGCACCCGGTCGTACGCCGGCAGCACCAGGCGCTGGCCCTGCGGCCCGCGGCTCTCGAGGATGCGCGGCACGTCGCGCTCCATGTCCTCGAACTGCCGCTTCAGGGTCTCGACGTCGGACGCCTCGAAGTTGAAGGCCGAGTTCTGCCGCTCGTTCTCCAGGAACACCTCGCGGTAGGTCACGCCCTCGTTGTTGAAGCGCAGGTCGTAGACGTCGTCGACGCCCTGGACGTACATCGCCAGCCGCTCCAGCCCGTAGGTCAGCTCGCCCGACACCACGTCGACCTCCAGCCCGCCCACGCCCTGGAAGTAGGTGAACTGGGTCACCTCCATCCCGTCGCACCAGACCTCCCAACCCAGGCCCCAGGCGCCCACGGTGGGGTTCTCCCAGTCGTCCTCGACGAAGCGGATGTCGTGCAGCGCCGGATCGATCCCGATCGCCTTTAGCGAGCCGAGGTACAGCTCCTGCAGATTGTCCGGGTTCGGCTTCAGGATCACCTGGAACTGATAGTAGTGCTGCAGCCGGTTCGGGTTCTCCCCGTACCGCCCGTCGGCGGGCCGTCGCGAGGGCTGGACGTAGGCGGCTTTCCACGGCTTCGGCCCCAGCGCGCGCAGCACGGTGGCCGGATGCAGCGTCCCCGCCCCCACCTCGACGTCGTAGGGCTGCAGGATCAGGCAGCCCTGCTCCCCCCAATAGCGGTACAACGTCAGGATCAGATCCTGGAACGACAGGGGTTCGGAGGTGGAGGCCACGAGCTCTTTTCGCGGTGCAAAAAAGACGGCGGACCATAGGGCCCGCCGTCCTGTGCTTCAAGCGTCGTGAAGCTTCGCTTTTAGTTGCCGACGGGAGCGGTGCGCTTGCCCGCGCGGCTCATCGGGGCGCCGTAGCGGCTGCGGTTTTCCGGGGTGTCCGGCACCGGCCCGTTGGTGACCACGCGGGTGGTCATCGTCGGCGCCTGGGTGTCGGCGTACATCCGCGTCGGAGCCGGGGTTCCCGTCGAGGTGCTCGGCGTGGTGTACATGGGCGAGGTCTGCATCGTGCCCTGGGCGCCGGTCGTCGTGGTCGTGCGCTGTTGAGTGCCCGGCGCCACGGTGCCGAGCCGCCCCATGGCGGCGGCCTCGCCGGCGGCTTCAGGGGTGTTGTTCGGCGCCGCCCCGTAGGCTTCGCCGGCGCTCGTCTTCGACGGAGGCTTGTCGGCGGGCGAGCTTTGCGCCGCCGCCGTTCCAGCGGCGAGGGCGAGAGCCGCGGCGGCTCCGATGAGTACTGTCTTGTGAAGCATCTGGAAGTCCTTCCTGAACGAGACCCCCGCCCGCATTTCGACAGCGACTGAACGCGCCGGAGGGGCCGGAAGTTTCGCAGCCTCAGGTCGCGACCGATCCTCCCAGCCTACAGGCGCGCACCCACCAGCCCCGACGTTCAGACCTCAACCGATCGGCCAGCTCAGCCGCGGCCGTCGCTCCGACGCACAAGCTGAAGCAGGTCGCGCCCGATCCGGACATGCGCGCCAGCAAGGTCTCCGGCGCCGCGCGCAACACGTCCAGCACCTCGCCGATGACCGGTGTCAGCCGGACGGCGGGCGCCTCCAGGTCGTTGCGGCAGTCCGCCAGCGCTTCGGCCAAGGCTTCCACGCTCTCGAACGCCGGCGGCAGGACCGGCCGGTCGGCCCCGCCGGGCGCGCCCGCCTCGTCGTAGGCGCGATAGACCGCGCCGGTCGGCGACGGCGCGCCGGGGTTGACCAGCACCGCGTGCAGCTCCGGTAGTTCCGGCGCTTCCGACAGCCGCTCGCCCCGGCCCTCCGCGATGCAGGGCGCCGCCCGCAGGCACATAGGTCCGTCCGCGCCGACTCCGGCGGCGACTTCGGCCAGGCCTTGGTCGTCGATCGGCAGGCGCAGCATCCGCCGGGCCAGGCGCAGGGCCGCCGCCGCATCGCTCGAGCCGCCGCCCAGCCCCGCGGCTACGGGCAGCGCCTTATCGAGGGTGATGTGGAGCGGCGGAAGCGATCCGCCCGTCGCCGCTTCGAGCCGCCGCAGCGCCCGCAGCACCAGATTGTCCTGCTCTCCGGCGAGGGTTTTCGCGAACGGCCCTTCGACGAGGAAGCTGTCCGCCGCGGCCGGCGCCAGCCGCACCCGGTCGCCGACGCCGGCGAACACCACCAGGCTCGACAGCGGGTGGTACCCGTCCGCGTCCAGCGGGCCTACGTGCAGATACAGGTTGACCTTGGCCGGCGCGAAACCGGGGTCGATCACCGCCCGGCCACCAGCGTCCGCGGACCCAGCCCGTCCTTCAGCTTCGCCTCCACCGACGCGGTCAGCTTGGCGTCGGGCTTCAGCGTCAGCACCCGCGCCCATTGGAACCCGGCCTCGGCTTTGCGCCCGATCATCCAGTAGGCGTCGCCCAGGTGGTCGTTCAGCGCCGGATCGTTGGGATCGAGCTCGACCGCCAGTTCCAGGTGCTCGACCGCCTTCTCGTACTCGCCGATCCGGTAGTGGGCCCAGCCGAGCGAGTCCTGGATGGCGCCGGAGTGCGGCCGGGCGGCGACGGCCTTGCGGATCATCGCCATGCCCTCGTTCAGCCGCACGCCCCGGTCGATCCAGGAGTAGCCGAGGAAGTTCAGCAGTTCGGGTTCGTTCGGGCTGAGCTTCAGCGCCTCCAGCATGTCCTTTTCGGCCAGGTCCCAGCGCCCGGCCTGCTCCCAGGCCGCGCCGCGGAGGTACAGCAGCCGCCAGTCCGACGCCGGCCGGTCGCCCAGGAACGCGCTGACCACGCCCGCCGCATCCTCGTGCCGGCCGCCGGCGCGGTACAGGTCGGCCAGAGTCAGCACCGCCTCCGCGCTGGCCGGCCGGGCGCGACGGGTCTCTTCGGCCAGGGCCAAGGCCTTCTCGGTCTCCTTGCCCTGCTGCAGGCTCCAGGCCGTACGGGTGCGCGCGTCGATCCACCAGCGCGACTCCGGCCGCACGCGCGCCCAGGCGGCGCGGGCCGAGCCTTCGTCCTTCAGCTGGTTCATGGCGTCGCCGGTCATCAGCCAGGCCGGGTCGGAGTTCGGGTCCAGCCTCAGCGACAGCCGCAGATAGATCGCCGCCAGCTCCACCTGCCGCTGCGACATCATCAGAGCCGCGCCGGTGAAGAGGCTTTCGGCGGCGCCGGTCTTCATGTCCGGCACGTCAGGCGCGTCCGCGCCGGCGGCGGCCCGCTCTCGGGCGCCCTTCAGCAGCCCGTCGTTGGGATCGACCGCCAGCCCTTCGTCGTAGAGCGCCAGCGCCTCGTCGCGCCGCCCCCGGCGTTCCAGGAACTCGCCGTAAGGCATGCGGAACAGGCTGGCCCCCGCGCCGTCGGCCATCAGGCCCTTGTAGGCGGCCTCCGCCTCGTCCGGCTTGCGGCGCGCTTCCAGCAGCCGCGCGCGGCTGAATTCGGCGAACAGACGGATCAGGCGCTCGTCGGTCTCCACGGGCTTCAGGGCGTCGTCCCAGCGGCCGGCCGAGGCCGCCGCCCACGGGCCGATCATCGCCGCGGCCAGCCGGTGCGGAAACTCCAGGGGTTCGCCGCTCAAGGCCGCGTGCGCCTCGCGCCCGCGCCCCTCCGCCATGGCCTCGACCGCCCGCGTCAGCCGGCCGAGCGAGTGCAGCGCCGGGTTGTCCTTGTCCACCGCGGCGGGCGCCAGCTTGGCCGCGCTGGTCACGTCGCCGGCCAGCAGAGAGGCGCTGAACGCGCGTTCCCGCAGCACCTGGTCCCCGGGCGCCGCGGCGCTGGCCTGGGCCAGCATCGCCGCGCCGTCGCGGCTGTCGCCGGTCTGCATGGCGCTGCGTCCGGCCAGGAACCGCCCGTACAACGACGGGCTGTCCAGCGAGGGCGCCACCTTGGGCCGCTCGACCTGCGCGCTCGCCCCGCCGGCCACGGCCAGCACGGCCGCCAAAGCTGCGATCCCCGACTTACGCGACATGATACTCCAGCCTTTCCGCGCCCCCCGAAGGCGTCACATGTTCGGATAGTTCGGCCCGCCGCCCCCCTCGGGCGTGGTCCAGACGATGTTCTGCGACGGATCCTTGATGTCGCATGTCTTGCAGTGCACGCAGTTCTGGGCGTTGATTTGGAACCGCGG
>DASPKD010000009.1:0-16063 GCA_035628275.1 Caulobacteraceae bacterium
GAGCAAGGGGCGCGAGTTCCACCAGCGCCTGCGCGAGCGCTTCCTGGCGATCGCCGAGGCCGACCCGGACCGCTGCGTGCTGGTGGACGCCCTGGGCGCGCCCGACGAGGTGGCCCGGCGGGTCTGGTCCGCGGTCGAGGCCCGGCTGCTGGAGAGCGTCGGTGGCTGAGGAGCCGCCGCACCCGCGCGACGTGTTCGACTACGAGCGCGGCGAGGTCGTGGAGGCCGCGTTCCTGGACGCGCTCGACAGCGGCCGGCTGCACCACGCCTGGCTGCTGTGCGGGGCCGAAGGGCTGGGCAAGGCGACCTTCGCCTATCGCGCCGCCCGACGCCTGCTGGGCGCCGCGCCCGACGATCGCTACGGCCCGCTCGGGACCGCGCCGGAGGAGGCGACCAGCCGCCTGGTGTCCGCCCAGTCGCACCCGGATCTGATGGTGCTGGAGCGCCAGGTCGAGGGCGGCAAGCTGAAGAAGTTCATCTCCGTCGACGACGCCCGCGCCCTGCCGGAGTTCTTCGCCAAGGCCCCGTCGCGCTCGGCCTACCGGGTGGCGATCGTCGACGCGGCCGACGACATGAACGTCAACGCCGCCAATGCGATACTGAAGACTCTTGAGGAACCGCCCGAACGCGGCGTGCTGTTTCTGGTCGCCCATGCGCCGGGGCGGCTGATGGCGACCATCCGTTCTCGCTGCCGGCGGCTGACCTTCCAGCCGTGGCCGGAAGCTGCGGTCGCGAGCTTCGTCGCCCGGCGCGCGGCGGTGGACGGCGCCGAGGCCGCGGTGCTGGCGGGCATGGCCAAGGGCGCGCCCGGGCGGGCGCTGCGGCTGGCGGGCTCCAAGGCGCTGGAGATGGACGACACGGCCCGTTCGCTGGTCGCCGGCGATCCGCCGCCGCAAGCGGCGCTGCAGCACCTGGCCGACAGCTTTCGCGGGCCGGAGGGGCAGGGCCGGTTCGAACTGTTCTTCGAGCGCTGGGCCGAGGCGGTGCGGGCGCGGATCACGGGGGAGGGGCCGCCGCTCCGCGCGGTGGAGCGCTGGGCGGCGCTGTGGGATCGGCTGTCCGGCGCGCCGGGCGAGGCGGACGCGCTGAACCTGGACCGGGCCGACGTGTTCTGGTCGGCGCTGGCGGACCTTCGCGCGCTCAGGACCTGACCGCATGCTGATCGACAGCCACGTGAACCTGCACGCGCCCCAGTTCGACGAGGACCGGGACGAGGTGATCGCCCGCGCCCGCGAGGCCGGGGTCAGGCTGATGGTGGAGATCTCCGACCGGGTCTCGACCTTCGACCGCACCCACGCCGTGGCCATGGCGCACCCCGACATCTGGTGCACCGTCGGCACCCACCCGCACGAGGCCAAGGAAAATCCCGCGCTGACAGCCGCCGAGCTGGTCGAGCTCGCGGCACGGCCGAAGGTGGTCGGGATCGGGGAGTGCGGGCTCGACTTCCACTACGACTGGAGCCCGCGCGGGGTGCAGCAGCAGGTGTTCCGCGTCCACGTGGAGGCCGCGCGCCAGACCGGCCTGCCGCTGGTCGTCCACACCCGCGAGGCCGACGATGTGATGGCCGCGGTCCTGGAGGAGGAATTCGCCAGGGGACCGTTCAGATTGCTCCTGCATTGCTACACCAGTGGTCGAGAATTGGCGCGAAAAGGAACGGAATTGGGAGCCTGGTTTTCGGTCTCCGGCATCGCCACCTTCAAGGCCGCCGAGGACGTTCGCGCCGTGATCCGCGACATGCCCGCCGACCGGATCATCGTCGAAACCGATTGTCCGTACCTGGCGCCCGTGCCGTTTCGCGGCCGTCGCAATGAGCCCGCCTACATTGGCCATGTCTTGCAAAAGCTTGCGGAAATCCGCGGCTGGACCCGAGAGGAGGCGGAGCGGCGGACGGAAGAGGCCTTCTTCACCCTGTTCGACCGGATCCCGCGCCCGTGAACGACGCGCTGGAGGTGGTGATCCTGGGCTGCGGCTCCTCCGGCGGGGTGCCGCGCGCCGACGGCGACTGGGGCGCCTGCGACCCGGAAAACCCGAAGAACCGGCGCTCGCGCTGCTCCATGCTGGTCCGGCGGAAAAGCACGATTGATCAAGCGGGTGAGACGACGATCGTCGTCGACACTTCACCTGACTTCCGCACCCAGGCCGCCGCGGCCGGCGTCAGGCGCGTCGATGCGGTGCTGTACACCCATGACCACGCCGACCAGACCCACGGCATCGACGACCTGCGGGTGTTCGCCGGGCGGATGCGCCGGCGCGTGCCGTGCTGGATGGACGAGCTCACCCACGAGCGGCTGACCAGCCGTTTCTTCTACATATTCAACGGCGAGCTCGGATATCCTCCGATCTGTGAGGCGCATCGGATCCCCGCGCACGGGTCGGACTGGAGCGTCGATGGGCCGTCCGGCGCGATCCCGGTCACGACCTTCGACCAGGACCACGGGCCGATCCGTTCGGTCGGCTACCGGTTCGGGCCGGTGGCTTATTCCAGCGACGTGCTGGCCATGCCGCCGGAGTCGTTGCGGGCGCTGGCGGGCGTGAAGCTTTGGATCGTCGACGCCTTGCGCTGGACGCCGCATCCGACCCACGCCCACGTCGAGCGTGCGCTGGAATGGATCGCCGAGGTCAGGCCCGAGCGCGCCGTGCTGACCAACCTGCACATAGACCTGGATTACGAGGCGTTGGCGCGCGAGCTGCCGCCGGGCGTGGAACCCGCGTACGACGGCATGACCCTGACGGTTCCGCTCTGATTTCCCATAATCTATCTTAGGCGCAATCGGGACGGGGCCGGATCAGTCAGCCGCGGCCGCCGCGTGGGTCGCGCTGGCGGCGCTCTCGCCCACCCATTCCCAGTGCCAAGGCTCGTAGACGTAGTTCACGAAACCAAACCGCGCCGCGTTCTTCACCAGCCAGCGATACGCCTCGGTTCGGGTCTGATGCAGCCGGTTCACCGGATTGGTGGAATCCGCCCCGTGGTCCGGTGCCCAGCCGAGGTTCAGGTCGATCGCCGTTCCCGTCCGGTGCGGCGAGCACATGGCCCGGCGAGCGCCGTCGCAGCCGCCGTCCACCGCGCAGCGGAACAGGTCGTCCAGCGGATCGCGCCAGCCGGAAAACAGCGTCAGCAGCTTGGGATCGTCCCTCAGCGACGGCAGATCCCGCCGCGCGGCCGCGACCATGCGCCGATAGGCGTCCAGCACGTCGGCGCGCAAGGCCCGATCCTCGCGCTCGAAGGTCTCCTCCTCCTTCGGCAGCGCCGCCAGTTCGGTGCGGGCCGGTCCGTCGGGGCACAGGCCGGCGGCGCGAGCCATCACGAACGGCCGGCGCTCCTGCCACACGCCCTTGAACACCTGGAAGGTGTCCTGCCCGAACACCCCGTCGGCCGGCAGGTTGAACCGCGCCTGGAATCCGGCAAGCGCCTGGGCGAACGCCGGGGTGCCGAAGCCGCAGGTCGTGCCGATCTCGCGCGCCGCCAAAGGCGCGTAGGTCTCCCAGCCGATCTCCGGAATCCCGAACGGCACCCACTCCATCGTATCGAGGGTTTCGGCGTTCTTCTTCGCAGCCTGGATGAACTCCGGTGCGGCGTCGCCGCAGGAGGCGTAGCGAGGCTTGACCTTCGGCGCGTCGGCCGCGGCGGCGCCTGCGAAGGTCTGGAGAACCAGACCCGCCGCCAGACCGACCGCGTGAACCCACCTCAAGCGCCGCACCGCGCGAACTCCCTCGTTCGCCAAAGGAAACGCTGAGACGACGCTGTACGCAAGGGGCGCCGGCCTCAAGCGGCGGCCTGTCGCGGCTCGGCCCACAGCGCGCCCAACGCCTGCTCGACCTCGGCGCCGCTCTCCAGCCGGCACAGTCGCGCCTTGGCCTCGCGGCGAGCCTCCGGCGTCTGCGGCCAGGGCGCGTGCTCGACGTACCAGCCCAGGTGTTTGCGGAAGATCTTCAGCCCCAGCGCGTCGCCATAGAAGGCCAGGCTGTCGCGCAGGTGCTCCAGCACGATCTCCAGCCGGGCTTGCAGGTCCGGCTCGGCGTCCGCCGTCCCGCCGGCCAGCGCCCGCTCGATCGCCGCCGCCAGCCACGGACGGCCGTAGACGCCCCGCCCCAGCATCACCGCGTCCGCGCCGGACAGCCGCAGCGCCTCGCGCGCGCTCGCCGCGTCGACCACGTCGCCGTTGACCGTCACCGGGATCGTGACTTCGCGCTTGACCGCCGCGACCGCCCTCCAGTCCACCTGTCCCTTGTAGAACTGCTGGCGCGTGCGGCCGTGCACGGTGACCGCCCTCACCCCGGCCGCCTGCGCTCGCGCGGCCAGCTCCGGCGCGTTCTTCGAGGCGTCGTCCCAGCCCAGCCGCATCTTCAGCGTCACCGGCCTGGAGGTGGCCTCCACCGCCGCGCGGATCAGGCTCTCGGCCAGGTCCAGGTCGCGCATCAGGGCCGAGCCCGACAAGGCGCCGGTCACCTCCTTGGCCGGGCAGCCCATGTTCAGGTCAATCACGTCGGCGCCGGCCGCCTCGGCCATGCGCGCTCCCTGCGCCATCCAGCCGGGCTCGCGGCCCACCAGCTGGATCACCATCTGGGGCAGCCCCTCCCCCACCGCCGCCCTGCGCACCACGTCGGGGCGGCCGCGGGCCAGCTCGGCGCAGGCGACCATCTCGGTGGCGACATAGGCCGCGCCCAGCCTCGAGCAGGCGCGCCGGAACGGCAGGTCCGACACGCCCGTCATGGGCGCGACGAGCACGCGGCCGTCGAAGCTCACGTCGCCGATCCGAAGGGGTGCGGGGCCGGTCACGCGCGGCTTCTAGCGCGAACGGGCCTTCGGCGCATCAGCGCGCCCGGCGACCTCCCGCCGCGCGGCGCTTGTCCGGGGCGGCGGCGGGCGCCTTGCGGGCCGGAGCCGCCTTCTTGGCCGGCGGGCGGCGCTCGGGGGTCTTCTGCAGGCTCTGCTTCAGCATGGCCATCAGGTCGTCGGGCGCGGTCGCCTTGGGTTCAGGCGCCGAGACCTTGGCCGCCTTGCCCTTCAGCTTGGCCTGGATCATCTCGCGCAGGGCGTCCTCGTACCGGTCGCGGAAGGTCTCCGGCTCGAACGGACCGGCCAGCTGGTCGATGATCTTGGCGGCGATGTCCACCATCGCCTCGTTGGGGACCGCGTCGGGGATCTCGCGGAAGAAGTCGGCCGGCTTGCGCACCTCGTCGTGCGCCCGGAGGCGATAGGCGACGATGCCGTTCTCGCGCGGCTCCAGCGCCACCAGCCGCTCGCGCTGGTGCATCACCACCCGGCCGATGGCCAGCCGCTTGGACCGGCTCATCGCCTCGCGGATCACCGCATAGGCCTCGGCCGCCATCTTGCCGTCGGGCACCAGGAAGTACGGGTCTTCCCAGTACAGCCGGTCGATCTCCTCCTCGTCGACGAAGCGCTCGATGTCGATCACCCGGTTGGATTCGATCTTCACCGCCTCGATCTCGCCGGGGTCGATGACGACGTACTGGCCCTTTTCGTACTCGTAGCCCTTCACCAGCGACGAGCGCTCGACCGGTCCGGTGTCCGGGTCGGTGGTGATCATCTTGATCCGGTTGCCGGTGTCCGGGTTGATCAGGTGGAAGGAGACGTCGCCGGACTTCGACGTGCCGGTGTAGAGCGCGACCGGGCAGGTCACGAGCGACAGGCGCAGATGCCCCTGCCAGGTTGGACGCGCGGCCATGGCCGATCTCCGGACTGAAACTCAGGCCGAATCAACGCGCCGGGCGACCGAATCGTTCAGCCGGCCGGAAGCGGCGGCGTCGTGCCGCCGGCGCCGGGGACCGCCGCCACCTGGAAGTCGGGCGAAGGCGCGAACCACTTCGGGTCCTGCCTTGAGAAGGTGATGGAAAGCACCTGAAACACCGGCGTTTTCCGTCCGTCGGGCTTAAGCTGCAGCACCAGTCCCTCAGGCGTCGCACACGCCGTCCCTGACCCTCCGAGCCAGCCCGCGTAGCGCCAGACCGCGCACGGCCGCCCCGCCACGTTAGAAGCGCCGATGCGGGTCAGGCGGGCGTCCCTGAACTGCGCCAGGTCCAGCGGCAGCGGCGCCATGGCGTCCTCGCGCGCCAGCGGAAACACGAAGGCCAGCCGTCGCCGCCCGGCCGCCGTCATCACCGTCAGGGCGCCCCTGCCCCGATCGGCCACGAAGGTCTGGACCACCGCGCCTGAGGCGACGTCGATCCGCCGCCTCAGCCCGGACTGCCGGACCTCCATCGGCCGCTCGAAGCCGGCGACATAGGCCGTGAGGTGGAATTCTGCGGGAACGCGCGGGGTCTGCGCCTGTCCCGGCAAGGCCGAGGCGCCGGCGAGCGCCAGGGCTGCGAGGACGGGGCGGAGGCGCGAGAGCATGGCGACACCATGCCCGGATTCGTTAAAGGAAGCCTGTGAGCGAGCCCCCCGCCCCCGTCATGGTCGACGCCCGCGGCCACCGATGCCCGACGCCGACGCTGCGCCTGCGCCGGGCGCTGGAGCGGGCGGAACCGGGGGCGCGGGTGACGCTGCTGGCCGACGATCCCATGGCCCGCATCGACGTGCCCCACTTCGCCCGTCAGGCGGGCCACGAGGTGGTCGAGACGCGCGAGGACGGCGCGACTCTGATCTTCACCGTCGCCAGAAGCGGCTAGGCGACGACAGGCCCGCCACCGCGGCCGGACGCGCGTCCGGCTCCGCCGGCTTGGCCGCCTGGTACTTGTCCAGCGCGATCTCCACCTCGGTGGCCAGAGCCCCGCCGAAGAACACCGCGTTCACGTTCCAGGACAACCAGATCAGGAACACCACTACGGTTGCGATCGAGCCGTAGGTGGCGCCCAGCTGAACGATCTGGTCGACGTAGAAGGCCGAGGCCCAGGAGGCTCCCAGCGACAGCACCGCGGCCGCCAGCCCGCCGATCACCGCCGCGCGCCAGACCACCGGCCCGCTGTGGGACATGGCGTAGCGGTACAGGCAGCTCAGCCCCACGGTCAGGCCCAGCGACGCCCAGATCCACTCGCTGTCGACCAGCCCCATCCGCTCCAGCGGCTGGATCTCGGTCACCTTGCGGATCAGACGCGCGGCCACGATCACGCCCGACACCACGGTGAACAGGGCGAAGGCCGCCAGCGCCACCACGAAGGCCAGGAAATTGAACCGCAGGAATCCGTGCGGATCGTCCTCGTCGTGGATGAAGGTCAGCCCCGCCAGCAGGGCCTTGAAGCCCCGGTGCGCGGCGTAGGCGCCGATGATCAGGGCGAGCGCGCTCTGCGCCGACACCGCCTGGGCGGGAGCGGAGGACAGCCGCGTCATCTCGCCCTGGAACAGGGCGCGCGCCCCGTGGGGCACGAGGTGCGCCAAGGCGTCGGCCTGTGCGCCCGCCTGCTCGGGCGTGAACAGCACGCTGTAGACGCCGATCAGGATGGCCAGGGCCGGGAACACCGCCAGCAGGGCGAAGAACGACACGCCGCCGACGTAGAGCATCACGTCGCGACCCCACAGGCGCCCGAACGCGCGCTTCAGGATGCCGAGACAGAGGAAGCCGGTCCGCTTGGCCTCTTGGCTGACGATCGCCACCAGGATCTCCGTTGCCCCGCCGCTGAAATACCTGTTTCGCAGCGCGCGGCGAAGCGGTTACGCCGGATGCGCGTCAATCTGCGGCGTCAGATCGCGCCGGCCTCGGCCAGGCGGTCCAGCTCCTGCGGCGTGAACCCCCAGTCCTGCAAGGCTTCGCGCGTATGCTCGCCCGACTGCGGCGGCGGCCCCTGGATCGCGCCGGGCGTGGCGGAAAACCGCGGCGCGGGCGCGGGCTGCACCACTCCGCCCTCCTCCACGAAGGTTTCGCGCGCGGCGTTGTGCGGGTGAGTCGGCGCCTCCGACATCGACAGCACCGGCGCAAGGCAGGCGTCGGAGCCCTCCAGCAGGGCGCACCACTCGTCGCGGGTTCGGGTCGCGAACACGCCGGCGGCCTTGTCGGCCAACTCGGGCCAGGCGGCGCGGTCGTTCTGGGCGGCGAATGCCGGGTCGCTGAGGCCCGCCTTCTCCAGCAGCAGGGCGTAGAACTGCGGCTCGATCGCGCCCACCGCCACGTGCCTGCCGTCGGCGCAGGCATAGGTGCGGTAGTAGGGCGCCCCGCCGTCGAGCAGGTTGGCCTCGCGCCGGGCGTCGTCCCACAGGCCCGCGGCCTTCAGGCTGTAGAAGATCGCCATCAACGAGGCGGCGCCGTCGGTCATGGCGCAGTCGATCACCTGACCTCGCCCGGTCTCGCGCGCCGACAGCACGCCCGCCAGCACCCCGAAGGCCAGGTACAGCGCCCCTCCCCCGTAGTCGGCGGCGAGGTTCAGCGGCGGGACGGGCCGCTCCGCAGGGCCGATCGCGTGCAGGGCTCCGGACAGAGCCAGGTAGGTGATGTCGTGACCGGCCGCCTGGGCCAGGGGCCCGGTCTGGCCCCAGCCGGTCATGCGCCCGTAGACGAGCCTGGAATTGCGCCCCAGCGCCTGCTCCGGCCCAAGCCCCAGCCGTTCCATTACGCCCGGGCGGAAGCCCTCGATCAGGGCGTCGGCGCCTTCGCAGAGCCTCAGGCAGGCCTCCACCGCCTCGGGCCGCTTCAGGTCCAGCGCGACCGAGCGGCGCCCGCGCGCGGTGGCGTCGAAGCGGCCGAGCAGGGCCTGGGTACCCTTGCGGTCGATCCGCACCACGTCGGCGCCGAGGTCGGACAGCAGCATGCCGCAGAAGGGCGCGGGCCCCAGCCCGGCGAACTCCAGCACCCGCATTCCGGTCAGCGGTCCCGATCGCGGCATGGGGGGATTTCTCCTGTCGCGGCGAAGGGCGCGCTTGCCCCCGGCCGAGCGGCCTGTATCGTCCATAGCAGATTCCATCGGGCTGGCCGGACGGGGGTGAAGGGCTTGTCGACGAACGCGCGCGTGCTGATCGTCGCCGCCGACGACACCCTGGCGGGTCCGCTCGCCGAGGGGCTCGACCGGCTGGGCTGGCGCACGGTGACCGCCCGCGGCCCCTACCCCGCCCTGTCCGCCCTGGCCGACCTGGAGATCGAGGCGGCGATCGTCGACGTGGCCGGCGCAGGGCCCGAGCTGGCCTCGTTCGGCGCGCACCTGAAGGCCGCCTGCGCGCCGCGCCGCCTGCCGGTGTTCGCGGTCGGCGTTCCGGCCTCCGGCGTGATCGACTCCCGCTCCTACGACCTGGCGCTGTCGCCGCCGCTGCACCCGTTGCAGATCGCGCTGCGGCTGGAACAGCTGGTGCGCACCGCCGTCGCCGAAGAGGAGTTCGAGCTCAGGCTCGAGACCTTCGCCGAGCGCGGCGCGCGGCTGGAGCGGCCGATGGAGCCGGAGCGACCGGTGCGGGTGCTGTCGGTCGGCAACCCCGATCCGAAGTTCCTGGCCCTGTCCAACGCGCTGCAGGGCGCGGGCGCCGAGACCGTGGGCGCCTTCACCGCCTACACCGCCTTCGACTACCTGCACGAACGGCCGTTCGACGCGGTGGTGCTGTGGGGCGGTCACGACCAGAACGAGGCCCTGTCGATCGCGGCGGGAATGCGCCGCAATACAAGGCTGTATCACGTTCCGGTCACCCTCTACCTGAACCGCCACGCCGACGTGAACGCCGCCGAGGTGTTCAACCGCGGGGTCACCGACGTCGCCGCCCCCGACGCGCCCGAATCCGAGACCGCCGGGCGGGTCGTCGACTTGGCCCGCGCCTATCGCCGGCAGGCGGCGGTGCGCGAGGCGCTGGAGCGCGCGCGCGGCTCCGGGCTGATGGACGCCGCCACCGGCCTGTTCACCCGCGACCTGTTCGCCGCCCACCTAGGACGCCTCGCCGCCGCCTCCAGGATCCGCAACCGGCCGCTGTCGGTCTGCGTGCTGCGCGTGGCCGAACGGCCGGAGATCGGCGCCGCCCGCGTCGGCGGCTGGCTGGATCGCGCCATGCCCCAGATCGGCTCGATGATCTCGCGCCTGGTCCGGGCCGAGGACACCGCCGCGCGTCTGGCCACCGAGGTCTTCGCGCTCGCCCTGCCCGCCACCAGCCTGGGGCAGGCGCGACTGGTGGGCGAGCGGATCGCCGCGGTGATCGGCTGCACCGCTTTCGACTCCGGCCAGGGCCGCCCGCCCTTCGTCGCCGAGTTCGACTTGGGCTCAGCTCAGCTGGAACCCGGCGAAACCGCCGCCGCCGCCCTGGAACGCGCCGCACAGCAGACGCTGCAACGTCGGGCGGGGTGATTCACGTCGACGTCGCGGCCGTTGGGCGAAGCGCGGGCCCGGCTGCCGGGCAGCGTCGCGGCTGACGTTCGTTCCGACCAGGTGTTCAGGGTTCAGCCGCAGCCACTTGGACCGGTCTCCTCAGCATGGAGGTTCAGCTTCAGTTGCCCGACTTCCTGCTCCGCGCGGTCGCCTTCTTCGGAGTCTTCGCCCTGCTGGCGGGGGCGGAGGCCGCGTGGCCGCGCCGCGGCGCGCCCGAGCGGCTGCGGCGGTGGCCCGGCAACCTCGGCCTTGCGGTCGTCTCGGCCCTGCTGCTGCGGCTGCTTGCGCCCGCCGCCGGCGTCGCCGCGGCCTTGCTGGCGGAGGAGCGCGGCTGGGGCCTGCTCAACCTGGCCCCCGTCCCGGGCTGGATCGCCTTCGTTACGACCCTCGTGCTGCTGGACCTGGCGGTCTGGACCCAGCACCTGGTCACTCACCGGGTCGGCTGGCTGTGGCGCCTGCACCGCGTGCACCATACCGACACCGCCTTCGACCTGACCACCGGCCTGCGTTTCCACCCGCTGGAGATCGCCCTGTCGCTGCTGTGGAAGGCGGCGGTGATCGTGGCGCTGGGCGCACCGGTCGCGGCGGTGCTGGCGTTCGAGATCCTGTTGAACGCGGCGGCCATGTTCGTCCACGCCGACCTGCGCCTGCCCTCCGCGTTGGAGCGGACGCTGCGCCGGGTGCTGGTCACCCCCGACATGCACCGGGTGCACCACTCGAGCATCCGTTCCGAGACCGACAGCAACTTCGGCACCCTGCTCAGCGCCTGGGACAGGCTGTTCCACACCTATCGCGCGCAGCCCGCGGAGGGTCATCAAGCCATGCGCATCGGCCTCGACGAATTCCGCGCGCCTGCCGAACGCCGCCTGGACCGCCTGCTGACGCTCCCGTTCCGCAAGGCTTGAGCGGCGCGCGTCTCCGCGCGAGGGTGGGGAATGCGCAAGCTCCTTCCTCTCGCCGCCGCTCTGGTCGTCGCGGCCTGCACCACCACCGACGTCCCAGCTCCCCCGCCGCCGCCGGACGGTCCGGTCGCCGACGCGCCCGCCTGGATGGCCCGGGTCACGCCCGAGGACTACGAGCGGCTCGAGCGGCTGGGCGAGGCCTGGACCCAGGCCCTGCGCCAGGCGCGGCGCGAGCACTCGGGCGAGGTGGAGGCGCACGGGGCGCTGCTGGCGCCCGGCGCTGCGCTGCGCGAGGTCGGCTTCCCCAACGGCGAGTTCCGCTGCCGCACGATCAAGCTGGGCTCTCCGGGCGAGGGAGGCCTGGACTACGTCGCCTACGGCTGGTTCCGCTGCCGGATCGAGACCCGCCCCGACGGCGGAAGCTTCGTCAAGCTGACCGGCTCGCAGCGCCAGGTAGGAACCCTGTATCCCGACGAGCGCGGGCGCATGGTGTTCCTGGGTAGTCTCGAACTGGGCGACCTGCCGGCCTCGGCTCCGTACGGCTCGCACGACAACGCGGTGGCCGCCGTTCTCGAACAGCACGCCCCCGGCCGCTGGCGTCTGGTGATCCCCTGGCCGCGCTACGAGTCGGTGCTGGACGTGATCGAGCTGGAGCCGGTCGGCTGACCTACTCCCGCGTCAGCCGCAGGTCCTGATAGTCGAAGCTGAAGTCCGCCAGGGGCGACAGCGGCTTGGCGGTCGCGCCGGTGACTGCGCCGTCCTTCACCTCGAAGGTGAACAGGGCGTCCTCCATGTCGGGGTTGGCGAAGCGGGTGCGGAAGGTGTCGCCGTCGAACGGCTCCAGGCTGCCTGCCAGGCCGTTGCTCTTGTCGAAGCTGACGGCGAGGGCCTTGCCCTTCTTCGTCACCGTGATCGTGCCGTACCACGGGTCGCGGTAGACTCCGGCGTAGGCCTCCAGCGGCAGGGTCGGCTTCTTGCCGCCGCCGACCGGACTGCCGGTCTTCTTGAAGGTCTCGACCGCATCCTCGCGCGCCTTGGCCTGCACGCGCAGGCTGTCGGCGGTCCAGTCGAAGTCCGAGCGCCCCTGGATCCGGTCCAGCCCGCCGTAGCGCATGGCGCGCAGCACCGAGCCCTCCTCGGCGTTGGTCATCACCATCAGCCCGGACTTCCGTCCCGGCAGCAGGGCGGTGACCGAGATGTAGCCGGCCAGGCCGCCGGTGTGGGTCAGCAGCCGCTCGCCGCGGTAGTCGCGCACGAACCAGCCCAGCGCATAGGCCTCGATCGTCGCGCGCGAGGGGTTGCCGGGCGTGGGGCCGTCGGTGGACGCGGTGATGGTCTGCGGCTTCCACATCTCGCGCGCCGACGCTTCCGACCACAACCGGCCGTTCGGCCCTTGCCCCATCAGCAGCTGGCAGCGCACCCACTTGGCGATGTCCACCGCGTGGGTCCACACGCCGCCCGCCGCCGCGGCCAGGCCGAACTGCGGATCGAGCGCCAGCGGCTTCTGCGCCCCGACGCCGCGGATCGGCGGCCCCAGCCGCGCATGCGGATAGGCCGCCCGGCGCGGGTCCAGCCCCTCGGGCGACGGCAGGGTGTCGCTCATGCCCAGCGGGGCGAAGATGCGCGTGCGGACGAACTCTTCCCAGCTCATGCCCGAGACCGCCGCCACCACCTCGCCGGCGACCACGTACAGGACGTTGTCGTAGGCGTAGCCGGAGCGGAAGCCGCCGCTGATCGGCAGATGTTTCATACCGGCCACCAGCTCCGCCCGAGCGCGGTTCTTCGGCTCGGGCCACAGCATCAGGTCGCCGGCGCCCAGGCTCAGGCCCGAGCGGTGGACCAGCAGGTCGCGCACGGTCATCAGCCGGCCGACCGTCTCGTCGCTCATGGCGAAGCCCGGCAGGTAGCGCGTCACAGGCGCGTCCCACTCGATCTTCTTCTCCTCCACCAGCATGGCCAGCGCCGCGGCGGTCATGGCCTTGGTGTTGGAGGCGATGCCGAACAGGGTCCGCTCGTCGGCGGGCGCAGGCTCGCCCAGCTTTTTCACGCCGTAACCCTTGGTCAGGGTGATCTCGCCGTTCTCGATCACGGCCAGCGCGATCGCCGGCTGCTCCGGGTTGGCCGCCATCACCTCGCGCGCCAGGGCGTCCAGCGCCGCAGCGGCGCCGCCGGTCTGCGCCCGCGCCCCGAAGGCCGCCAGCCCCGCGCCCGCCAGCCCCGCCGCCAGCGCCGCGCGCCGCGTCGCCTGAAACCCGATCCCCGACATGCTCGTCCTCTCTTTCACCGCAGCTTAGGGGACGACCCGACCCTCGCGCCATACCCGGCTGACGCCGGCGGTCGGGAGGAGTAAGGTCGCCCGTCTCGGACGGGAGAGGCCGGTGCTGGTACGCGTGCTGCTCGCTGTAGCGGTCGCCTGGGCGGCGTTGGGCGCGAGCGTCGCACGCTCGGAGCCGCGGGTCGCGCTCGTGATCGGCAACTCCGCCTACGACGCGCGGTTGGGGCCCTTGGCCAATCCGACCCGTGATGCGGACCAAATGGCCGCAGCCCTGCAGGACGCAGGCTTTCAGGTGGAGGTGCTGAAGGACCTCGACCAAGGGGCGATGAAGCGGGCCATCTCACGTTTCGGCGCGCGCCTGGCCTCAGCCGGTCCGACCGCTACAGGACTGTTTTTCTATGCCGGTCACGGGTTGCAGTCGCGCGGCGTCAACTACATGGCCCCGGTCGGCGCAGCCATCGACACAGAGGCGGACATCGAACTGGAGGCGGTGTCGGCCGACGTGGTCCTGCGCCAGGCCAAGCCGAACTCCGAACTCAGCCGGTGGTTCTGCGCCGCCATGGCCGAGCCGTTCGAGTTCGAGAAAGCGGTGGCCGCCTTCCCGCTCGACAAGCTGTCGCCGCCTGAAGAGACCCGCGAGACCAAGGAGTCTCTAGGTTCGGTGTCCACCTCGGTGGAGTCCGTCGCCGTCGGGGAGACCTGGGAGGTCGAGTACCGTTACCAGTTCAAGGAAGACAACGTCAGCGAGCCGTTCGGCTTCACCCTCACCGCTTCGCCTCGCGAGTTCGGCATGGGGCGGGACGACGAGCCGGGACTGAAGTGGCTGAAGGAGTTCGGCAAACCGGTCAAGTCGCTGCTTGGCTGGGAGGTCAAGGCGGGCCCCGAGATGTACCCCGGCGGGCCGCAGCCCTTCTCCTTCAGCATCTGGTCTAACAGCGATCGCCGCAACGCCGAGTGGTTCTATCCGGACGACGTCAAGCACGCGCGCGAGCTGTGCCGCTGAGGCTGGCCCAGGCGCGGTCCCGTTGACCTCCGGCGCCGAGTCGCCCCTGCTGGCCTGATGGCGCTCTCGGTCGCGATCTGCGGGGCCGGCCCGGCGGGGCTGGCGCTCGCCCTGCTGCTGAAGCGGGCGGACCATGACGTCGTGCTGGCCGAGCGGTTCGACACGCCGCGCCCGGTCGGCTCCGGCCTGATGATCCAGCCCACAGGCCTGGCGGCGATGCGCGCGCTGGGGCTCGAGACCGAGCTGCGCGCCCACGGCCGCGTGATCGAGCGGATGTTCGGGCGCGAGTGCGGGCGCGGGCGGGTGGTGCTGGACGTGCGCTACGCCGCCCTGCCAGGCGCGCAGGCGGTCGCGGTCCACCGCTCGGCCCTGTTCGGGGTGCTGCATCAGGCGGTGCTGGGCGAGGGCGTGCCGATCGAGACCGGCTTCGATGTCGCGGCGCTGGAGCGCGACGGCGCCGGCCGGCCGTCGCTGCGGGCGCGCGACGGACGCACGCTCGGCCCGTTCGACCTGGTGGTGGACGCGTCAGGCTCCCGCTCGCCGCTGGCCGCCCTGTTCGGCCCGCCGAAGCGGCTGGAGCTGCCGTTCGGCGCCCTGTGGGCGACCCTGCCGTGGCCGCACGGGGGACCCTTCAGCCTGGATGCGCTGGAACAGCGCTATCGCCGCGCCGACGTGATGATCGGCGTGCTGCCGGTCGGCCGCCGCTGGGGCGAGGCGGACGAGGTCGCCACCTTCTTCTGGAGCCTGAAGCCCGCCGAATACGGCGCCTGGCGCGCGCGCGGGCTCGACGCCTGGAAGGCCGAGGCGCGCGCCCTGTGGCCGGAGGCCGAGCCGCTGCTGGAGCGCATCGCCTCGCCCGACGACCTGGTCCTGGCCCGGTACGGCCACCACACCTTGGCCCGGCCCGCGGGCGAGCGGCTGGCCGCGATCGGCGACGCCGCCCATTCCACCAGCCCCCAGCTCGGCCAGGGCGCCAACATGGCCCTGCTCGACGCCGTAGCCCTGGCCGACGCGCTGGAGCGCCACGCGAACCTCGAGGCCGCGCTGAACGCCTACGCCCGCGCCCGGCGGCTGCACGTGAAGCTGTACCAGTCCCTCAGCTGCCTGCTGACGCCCTTCTACCAGTCCGACGATCGCATCCTGCCCATGGTCCGCGACCGGCTGCTCGGGCCGGTGTCGAAGCTGCCCTACGTGCCGCGCCTGCTGGCGGCGATGGTGTCGGGGCTGCTGCTTGATCCCCCTAGGCGGCTGTCGGCCGCCGGGAGACGCTTGTGTGACCTGTGAGCCACACCTACATCCGTCCCCGTCCGGGACGGGTCGCTTCTTGCAAGGGCCTGAACCGGCGTCCGCCTCCAAGGGGATGAACCCAGTCCGATGAACCTCGACGCCTATTCCGATCGCGCCAAACAGGCGATCCAGTCCGCCCAGTCGCTGGCGCTCGCCCGCCGCCACCAGCACCTGTCGCCCGAGCACCTGCTGAAGGTCCTGCTCGAGGAGCGCGACGGCCTGTCCCGCGCCCTGATCAAGCAGGCCGGCGGCCGCCCCGAAGCCGCCGTCGCCGAGGCCGACGCGGCGCTGCAGAAGCTGCCCGCCGTCCACGGCGGCGCCGGCCAGCTGTACCTCAAGCCCGAGACCGCCCGCGTGTTCGCCACC
>DASPKD010000010.1:0-9966 GCA_035628275.1 Caulobacteraceae bacterium
GCGGGCCTTGGCCAGGTCGAACTTGGTGCGGCGGACGACGACCTCTTCGCGGAACTCCAGGAAGGCGTCGATCAGCGGGCGCAGGCCCATCTGCTCGGGCCGCCCGCGGTTCAGCGCCAGCATGTTGACGCCGAACGAGGATTGCAGCGCGGTGTAGCGGTACAGCTGGTTCAGGATCACGTCGCCGGGCGCGTCGCGCTTCAGCTCCACGACCACGCGCATGCCGCGCCGGTCGCTCTCGTCGCGGACGTCGGAGATGCCCTCGATGCGCTTCTCGCGCACCAGTTCGGCGATCTTCTCCTGCAGGTGAGCCTTGTTCACCTGATAGGGAATCTCGGTGATGACGATAGCCTCGCGATCCTTGCGGATCGTCTCCACCGTCGCCCTGCCGCGCACCACCACCGAGCCGCGGCCGGTCATCAGGGCCAGGCGCGCGCCGGTGCGGCCGAGAATCTCGCCGCCGGTCGGGAAGTCGGGCCCGGGCACGATCTCCAGCAGCTGATCCAGGCCGATCTCGGGGTCGTCCAGCACCGCCAAGCAGGCGTCGACGATCTCGCCTAGATTGTGCGGCGGGATGTTGGTGGCCATGCCGACGGCGATGCCGCCGGCGCCGTTGACCAGCAGGTTGGGCACCCGCGAGGGCAGCACCACCGGCTCGTGCTCGGAGCCGTCGTAGTTCGGCTGGAAGTCGACGGTGTCCTTGTCGATGTCGGCCAGCAGCGCCGTGGCCGGCCGCGCCATCCGGCTTTCGGTGTAGCGCATGGCCGCCGGGGGATCGCCGTCGACCGAGCCGAAGTTGCCCTGGCCGTCGATCAGCACCAGCCCCATGGAGAAGGGCTGGGCCATGCGCACCAGGCTGTCGTAGATCGCGGTGTCGCCGTGCGGGTGATACTTACCCATAACGTCGCCGACGATGCGGGCCGACTTGACGTAGCCGCGGTCGGGCGTGTGGCCCTGCTCGTGCATCGAATAGAGGATGCGGCGGTGCACGGGCTTCAGCCCGTCGCGCGCGTCCGGCAGAGCGCGGGACACGATCACGCTCATGGCGTAGTCGAGGTACGAGCGCTTCAGCTCGTCTTCGATGGAGACGGGGGCGATGCCCCCTGCGCCGCCGCCGGGCGGGGATGTGATCGTGTTGTCGGTCAAGGATTTTTACGGGTAAGAATCGGAAACGACGCCGCACTCGCTTGTTAGCACCCCGGGCGCCGGGGCGCAAAAGTTAAGGTGACCCCATGACCGTGCTGAGCTTCGCCCTCGCCCTGCTGCTGGCCCAGGCCGGCGCGCCCTCCGCCAAGGCGCCCGCGGCCAAGGCCGCCGCGCCCGCCATCGCCAAGTCCGCGACGCAGGGGCCCAAACCGGGCGCCACGGCCGAGATCAGGAACGCCAAGGGCGAGACCATCGGCGTCGCCAGCTTCTTCGAGGCCCCCACAGGCGTGCTGATGCGTGTCGAGGCCAAGGGGCTGACGCCCGGCTGGCACGGCGTGCACCTGCACGAGAAGGGCGCCTGCGCCGCGCCGGGGTTCGAGTCCGCCGGCGCCCACGTCAACCCGTCCAAGAAGCCGCACGGCCTGCTGCACCCGCAGGGGCCGGACGCCGGCGACCTGCCCAACCTGTTCGCCAATCAGGCGGGCGTGGCGCGCGACAGCGCCTTCACCACCGCGGTGTCGCTGAAGGGCGCGGGCGGGCGGACGGCGCTGCTGGATGCGGACGGTTCGGCGATCGTCATCCACGCCGGGCCGGACGACCAGACGACCCAGCCGATCGGCGGCTCAGGCGCCCGCGTCGGCTGCGGCGTCCTGAAGGCGGGCTGAGCGGCGTTTCAGGCTCGCCTCCGCCAGGGCCACCAGCGCGACCCCGCCGATGGTCATCACCGCGCCTGCGATGATCTGGGCGGTCAGCACGTCGCCCATGAAGGCCACGCCGATGGCGCCGGACACCACCGGCGTGGCCAGCAGGTAAGGCGTCACCCGCCCGGCCTCGCGCCGCTGGATCAGCCAGAACAGCAGCGCCGTGGCGAACAGGCTGGAGGCCAGCCCGGCCCACAGCACGCAGGCCCAGATCAGGGCGTCGGCGCGGACCATGGCGCCGACCGGGTCGGGCTCGAACACGAAGGTCGCGATCCCCAGCGTGGGCGCCGTGCCAAGCGCCAACAGGCCCTGCATCTTCAGAGGCGGGGTGCTGACCGTGCGGCGGGCGAGGACCGTGCAGAGCGCCCAGGCGGCGCTGGCCGCAAGGCCCACCAGGATCGCGTCCCAGTCCCTGAGCGCCCGCGCGTCAGCGGTCATCACCGCCACGCCCGCGAAGGACACCACCAGACCCGCCACCGCAGGCCCCGACGGCGGCTCCTTCAGCACCCACCAGCCGAACAGCACCGTCAGCGGGATCCACAGCTGCAGGCTGACCGCGATCGGGCTGAGGTCGTGGGCCATGGCGAAGGCCAAATAGACCAGGCCGTAGTGGATCGGACCGCCGAACAGCACCAGCAGCAGCAGGCTTTTGGGGTTGGGGAACGGCGGCCGCACGAACGGGATCAGGAACACCCCCGCCACGACGAAGCGCAGCGCGCCCATCAGCAGCGGCGGCAGCACCTGGGTGCCCACCATGGCCGCGGCGTTGTTCACGCCCCAGACCAGCACGATCAGGGCGAGCGCGGCGATTTCGAGGACGGAGAGGCGGGAGGTGTCGGACATGCGGCGAGCCCGCGCTCTAAAGCAGAACGCCGCCCCGAGACAGGGCGGCGTCCGTCACTTTCCGTTTCGGCTTGCGAGCTCAGAACGGAATGTCGTCGTCGATCGGGAAGCTTTCCTTGGGGCCGGAGCTCTTCGCGGCGGGGCCGGGGCTGAAGCCGCCGTAGTCGTCGCCGCCGTAGCCGCCGCCCGAACCGGCGCCTTCGCCCGCGCCGCCGCCGCGGCCGCCCAGCATGGTCAGTTCGCCGCGGAACTTCTGCAGGATGATCTCGGTGGAGTACTTCTCCACCCCCTGCTGGTCGGTCCACTTGCGGGTCTGCAGCGCGCCCTCGATGTAGACCGTGGAGCCCTTGCGCAGGTAGTTCTCGGCCACCTTCACCAGGTTGTCGTTGAAGATCACGACCGAGTGCCACTCGGTCTTCTCCTTGCGCTCGCCGGTCTGCTTGTCGCGCCACTGCTCGGAGGTGGCGATGCGCAGGTTGGCGACCCGGTCGCCGGAATTCAGGGTCCGGATCTCGGGGTCCTTGCCGAGGTTGCCCACCAGGATCACCTTGTTCACGCTGCCGGCCATCGGCTGAAGCCTTTCTGCTTGGAATCGGGAATTCGCGCGCACCCTATCGGGGGGCGCGGAGGACGCAACGCCGAAAGGATTTGTTCACACTTTGTTCAGGGCCGCAAGGCCCGGCGCGTCAGCGCATGTCCTCGGGGCGCAGCGGCATGGAGCCGGGCGCGGCCAGGCGGCCGTCGCCGGTGCGCACCAGCAGGGTGTAACGACCGCCTTCGAGCCGCTCGGCGGTGGAGATGCCCGCCCGGTCGACGAACAGCCAGCGGCCCTGGTAGGCGCCCACGATCTCGTCGCGCCCGCCGCCGAAGCGCAGGAACCGGACCCGCATCTCCTCCAGCCGCGCGGCGCAGAACTCGATGGAGCGCTGGTTCTCGGCCACCTTGTTGAAGCGCGGCTCGCCGCCCTCCTCCTGGACGTAGTGCCAGCAGACGCCGGGATCCTCGGGAGCCTGCACCCCCTGCTGGCAGGCGGCGAGCGCCGGGACCGCGGCGGTCAGGGCGGCGGCGAGGGCGAGACGCTTCATTCGGGTCATCCTTCTCAGCGCACCGGCGGCAGGCTGCAGCCGCGACCCTGCTCGACAAGGGTGCGGAAATCGCCGCCCGGCCCTTGCTGCTCGACGCGGCCGGGGACCAGGCGCAGGGTGGTGTCGCCCCAGCGGCCGTAGGCGGCGGCGCCGGGCCGCTCGCAGCGGCCGGCGAACAGCAGCTGGACGCAGGCGTTCAGCGACAGGTTGTCGGAGAGCTGGCGCCACTCGCCGCCCAGGTGCCGCAGGCACGCGGCGCCGGGTCCGGCGTCGGCGACCGGCGCCTCGGGCCCGGAGGACGGCAGGCCCGGATCGACCGCGGGCTCGGGCGAGGGGGCGATCTCGGCCGGCGGCGGCGCCACCGGCGGCGGGGCCAGCGAGGCGGTCTCCGCGGCGACCAGATTGCCGGTCTCGTCCAGACCCACGTCCAGCGCCTGGGTGGCGACGCCGTTGCGACGGGCGCACTCGGCCAGGGTCGCCATGCCGACGAACTGACCGTTGACGAAGCAGCGCAGCTGGCGGCTGGGATCGATGTTCGGGGTCTCGCTGACGGAGATCTCCAGCCCGCCCTTGGCGGCGGGCGGCGGCTCCGGGGTCTTGTCGCGGCCGCCCATGGCGAGCACGGCGATCAGCACCCCGCCCAGAACCGCGGCGCCCGCGCCGATGCCGATCACGACCCGCTTGTCCTTGGGGAATTCCATACTCGCTCGCCTCGAAGCGCGCCCCGCCCGGAGCGCAATAACGCCTACGTGATCGAGGGCGTCAACCGCCCAGTCGCTCCAGCGCCGCGCGGTAGTTGGCGAGCTGCGCCTGCAGATGCTCCGGGACCGGACCGTTCAGCGCCGGAACCGGCGGCTTGCCGGCGTTCACCAGGTCGCGATAGGCGGTCCGCACCGTCGACAGCGCCGCCGCCAGTTGATCGACCGCGGTCTTGATCGCCTCCTTGGAGTCGAGCCTCAGCGTCCGCGACAGCTTCAGGCCGTAGACCGGCGGGCGGTCGTCCGGCTCGTCCTCCGCAGCCTTGGGCCGCACGGTCCCCTCGGGCAGGCCCAGCGCCGCCAGGCCGTCGCGGCCGACCTCTCCGGCCAGCACCTCGATCGAGCCCCGCACGTCGCGCGCCTTGATCTGGAGCCGGTCGAAGTCGCCGTCCTTGACCACCTCGACCTTGGCGCGGAAACCCGAGGCGCGCTCGATCTTGCGCGCCAGCGTGGCCAAGGTGTCGGCCGCCTCGACCGTCACGGAGCGGGCGGCGCCGCCTTCCGAGCCCCGGACGAAGAAGCGGTCGCCCGCGCGGATGGCGGTCGCGGCGACCACCCGCTTGGAGTCGGCGTAGTCCAGCGTGCCCTTCGGCAGGCCCAGGCGGTCCAGCACGCTGGCCCCGCCCGCCTGCACGGCGACGGCGGCGGGCGCGGCCTCGCCGTCCTTGGCGGTGAAACGACGCGACCACTCGATCGCGCCGGTGGTCGGGTCCAGACGAGCGAGGAAGCCGTCCTTGGCGCCCACCTGGGTCTGGCCCGGCAGGTCGGTTCCGGCCTTGCCCGTCAGCCACACCTTGCCGCCGGATACGGTCATGGCCGTGGAGACGTCGTCGCCGGCGCCGCCGTACCAGGTCAGCCGGTCGGAAGCGTTCACGGTCAGGCCGGCGTCCAGCGAGGCGACGAAGACGTCCGAGCCGCCGCCGTGGGCGCGGGTCACGGCCCCGGCCGACAGGCTTGGGTTGCGGGCCGTGCCGGTGACGATCACCCGCCCGCCGTCGATGGCCACCCCGGTCACCTCGCCGCCCTGCAGATCGCCGAGGTCGCGGCTGGCGACCAGCGTCGGCGGGCCCGAGGCGTTCAGCGAATAGCGGCGCAGCACCGCGCGGCCGTTCTCCACCCCCGCGACCACGAAGCCGGTCGCGTCGGCGGCGACCGCGGCGCCGCGGTCCGACCCGGCCCCGCCGAACTGGACGACGGTCTTCAGCGCCGCCGAAGCGGGCGTCGTGGCGGTGGCGGCCGTCGGGGTGAACACCTGGACGTAGCCGTCCCAGCCGCCCGACGCGGAGCCGCCGCCCGGCATGGCCGAAAGCGCGCGGCCGGTCACATAGACCTTGCCGTCCGGGCCGAAGGCGACCGCCCGGGCCTCGTCGGCCTCGCGGGCGCCGCGGCGCTGGGTCCACAGCTCCTCGCCCTCGGCGTCGAACACGGTGACGAAGCTGTCCGCCTTGTCGGCCTCCAGGCCGTCGTCGCCCTTGTCCAGAGCCCCGGTCACCGAGCCGGCGACCGCCACCTTGCCGTCGGCCGCGACCGACAGGGCGAAACCGGAGGCGGTCTCGCCCGCCCCCAGGGTGCGGGCGAACATCAGCTTGCCGGCCGAGTCGTACTTCAGCAGGGCCACGTCGCGCTCGCCCTTGATCGGCTGGCCGGCGGCGGCCCCCTTCAGGTCGGCCAGCATCCACACCGCCCCGTCCGGCCCGGCGGCGGTCGCGCGCACCGTCCCCACCTCGGGGCCGAGCGTCGTCTGGAAGGCGCGTCCGTCCACCCAGTGGCTCTCGCCGAGGCGGGCGCTCGCGGCCGGAGGCGCGGTCCCGCCGTTCAGGTCGGTCTGGAACTTGAGGAGCTGCTGCACGCCGCCCTCGGCCTTGCCGGCGCGCTGGGCCAGGTAGACGGCGTCGGCGCTCGCGGGCGCGGAGAAGGAGACGGTCTCGCCGATCGTGCCCTTCACCTTCAGGGCGTAGCGGTCGGCGGTCGCCGGCAGGGTCACGGTCTTGCCCCCGGCGGTGACCGTCTGCGGGGCGCCGGGGATGCGCTCGCGCTGGACGCGGGTCAGCACGCCCGCGGCCTGGAGCTCGGCGTTCAGGTGCTCGATCACCTTGGACATGGTGCGCGGCGCGGCGCCCATGTCGGCCAGGTCGACGTTCACCTGCACCGGTCCGCCGGTCTTCTGCACGGTGATGGAGAACCTGACGTCGCCCTGGAAGGCGGCGACGGGCGCGTCGGCCGCGCCCTGGTGGACCACCGCGGCCACGTACTCGGCCTTGTCGCGGCGCACCCCGGCCTGGCTCTTCAGCTTCTCGGCCGCCTCGCCGCGCACCAGGCGCAGCTTCTCCAGCTCCAGCCCCTCGACGAAGTCGCCGACCTCGTCCAGGCCGGCGGCGAAGCGGCGCTGGATCTGGGCCCGCTCCAGCGCGTCCACGCCCTTCTGGTCCATGCGCCCGGCCAGGCCGTGGAGGGCGTTCAGACCCTGGTACAGGGCGAACAGGCGGCGGTAGTCCTGGCTCGCGCCCGGCACGTCCAGCTTCGCCCCGTTAGGATCGACGAACCGGCGCCCGGCCAGCGTCGCCTTGACCAGCTCGCCGGCCTGAGGCGCGGCGGCCTTGGGGTCCCAGGGCGGGGTGGGATCGGTCTTCCGGCGCGCGGCCGCGCCCCCGGCCGAAGCCGTGGTCGGGCCGTAGAGACCCAGCAGCAGGCTGGTGTCGAAGGTGATCACCCCTCGGGTATGCGTTCAGAGTCCCTGACGAGAGCTTAAGCGGACCCCGGCCCGTCGCTCCCTGAACGTCAATCTGTCTCCTTCTCCCCTTGCGGGAGAAGGTGGCCCCGGAGGGGCCGGATGAGGGGTCTCGCAACGGCTGAGGAATGTCCCCATGGACTTGCTCGAACAATTGGAAAACTTGGCGCGCCCCCTCATCCGACCTGCTTCGCAGGCCACCTTCTCCCGCAAGGGGAGAAGGTAAGGAGGCGCATCTAAGCCGCGATCAGCCGCGACGCTGCGAGCGAAGCCATGAACGGGCCCCGCCGCTCGCGCCACTCGTCGGCCAGGATCGCCAGCAGCACCACGTCGCGGTACACGTCGTCCTTGCGGGCGTGGCGGCGCAGATAGCCTTCGCGGCGGAAGCCGGCGGCGGCCTGTGCCTTCAGGGCCACTTCGTTGTCGGCCAGCACCTCGGCCCAGACCTTGTTCAGGCCCAGTTCCCCGAACGCGCGGTCCAGCCCCAGGGCCTGCGCGGCGCGGCCGACCCCCCTGCCCCGCTCCTCGGCCTGGCCCACGTACCAGCCCCATTCAGCGTGGCGGTGGCAGCTCGTCAGGCCCGTCAGGGTCAGGAACCCGGCCGGCCGGCCCAGCCGGGTGATGATCCAGCCCTTCACGTCGGGGTTCGCGCGGAAGGCGTCGAACCAGCGCTGATGCTCGTCGAAGGTCTGGGCGGCGCGACCGCACATCCAGCGATCGACCTCCGGCTCCCGCCGCCAGAGGAACAGGCGTTCGCAGTCGTCGTCGCAGAGGTCGCGAAGCTCGATCATGCCGGTGACTATGGCTCAGCGTGCAGGGAGACGCACCCCGTCGCGCCTAACGCACGTAAACGTGCCCGGGTTCGCCGGAACGCGGCTTCGCCGCACGCGTTTGCCGCCTGTGGTTCCCAGTCCCGGTGTAGGTGCATGCCCGCGTTGCGCGCCCTGTTTGAACGCCTGATCGCCCGCTTTCGGCGCAAGGACGACGGCGAGCCCGCCAGCCTCGCCTCGGTGATCGCCCACGCGCGCCTGACCGCGCCGCGGCGACCCGCGTACCGGTTGGACGCGCGCGGCCTGCAACGGCTGCTGGAGCAGACCTACGAAACCGAAACGGCGCCGCCCGCCGAGGTGCAGGAGACGCCGCGCCGGGCTACCGGATCGTGATCAGGGTTTAGCCGCCGCGGAACAGCGACAGGATCATCTGCGGGGCGGAGTTGGCGATCGACAGCGCCTGCACGCCCAGCTGCTGCTGGACCTGCAAAGCCTGGAGCTTGGCCGTCTCCTTGGCTAGGTCCGCGTCCACTAGGTTGCCGATGCCGCTTTCCAGCGTGTCCACCAGCTTGGAGACGAACTTGTTGTGCGCCTCGATCTGCTTGGCGTGGGCGCCGATCTCGCCCAGCGCCGAGTTGACGTTGGCGATCGAGGCGTCGAGCTGGGTCAGCACGGCGGTGGCGTTGGTGGCGGTGTTGATCGAGGCGGCGGCGGCGATGGTGATGATCGCGCCCCCCAGGCTCATGTTCTTCACGCCCAGCGTCACGTAGGCGTCCGCGTCGGCGTTGGCCAGGAAGCGGATGTTGGCCGACAGCGAGCCGTTCAGGATGTTGGCGCCGTCGAATTCGGCGTTGCCGATCACCTGGCCGATCTGGCGCAGCAGGGCGCGGAAGTCGGAGTTCAGCGCCGCGCGCGAGGTGCCGTCGATCGACGGGTCCATCGCGGCGACCACCTTCTCCTTCAGCTCGATCAGCAGGTCCGACACCGACTCGCCGGCGGCCAGCGACACGTCCGCGATGGAGGTGGCCCGGTCCAGGCTCATCTTGACCGCCGACAGGGCGCCGATGTCGGCCCGCTGGCCCTGGGCGACCGCCCAGACCGAGGCGTTGTCCTTGGCCCCGGCCACCTTGTAGCCGGTGTTGATGCGGTTCTGGACCTCCGCCATCTGGTCGTTGGTCTTGTTCAGGTTCTGGAGCGCGACCAGGGCGGACTGGTTCGTGTGGACGCTGACCGTCATGGCCTATTCCCCTCGCGGACTTGCGGACGCGATCAGCAGGCTAGGGCCGGGTGGTTTGCGTATGGTTAACGCGACGGCAACGCTTCCGGCCGCGCGGGCTGGGCCCCTGCGCGGCGGGGAAGCGATCGGTCCTCGGGCTCAGCGGCCGGCCGAGGGCGGCGTGTGCGAGATCAGGCCGTGGTCGTGATCACCCCGCCCGCGGCGTAGGCCGGGTCTTCGCGCAGGCGAAGCACCTCCTCGCGGGGGGCCTGACGAACCACCTCTCCGGTGCGGCGATCGAGGGTCTTGTAGACGAAGGTCCCCGCTTCCGGGTCCTCCTCGATGACCAGCCGGTAGTCGGCGGCGGAGGGGTCCTGCTCCACCGTGACCGCGCCGGTCGCGCCGACGGCGTCGACAGGATGGCGGGACGGCGGATCGACCGCTCTCACGACAGACGAGATCTTTCCTACATTGGTCGCCATTTCCTCCTTCGCCGCCCCGTTCCGGGCGGCGTCTCCACGTCAGAGGGTTCAGGTCATCCGAAGCGGAGGCGGACCCGAAGGCCCGCCTCCTCTCAGGGTCCTCAGCGGAACAGGCCCAGCAGCGACGAGGCCGAGCTGTTGGCGATCGCCAACGCCTGGATGCCCAGCTGCTGCTTGGTCTGCAGCGCCTGCAGGCGGGCGCTTTCCTTGGCCAGGTCGGCGTCGACCAGGTTGCCC
>DASPKD010000011.1:0-16418 GCA_035628275.1 Caulobacteraceae bacterium
CCGGCCAGCAGCTCGCGCCACCGCCCGGCGCTGTCGGAGTCGGTCGCGTCCACCGTCCTGGCGTTCAGCGAAATCGTGCGCGCCCGCAGGCCCGCCACCGTCGTGAACGCTTGCGGATCGGCCCCGTCGCCGATCTTCAGCAGCATGTCCTTCCCGCGCTGGGCGGCCATGGTCGTCTCCTCTAGTCCAGGGGCTCCGTCACCGCCTGCAGGCGCAGCACGCCCAGCACGCAGCGCCAGTCGGCGCCGCGGAACACGTCGGCGTAGGTCACGCTCAGCGACACCGCCCCCCACCCGTCCATCGCCGGCCGTGCGTCGTGCAGGCAGGCGCGCGCGGCCGCCGCCACCGCCTTGGCCTCCTCAGCCCCGCCGAAGCGGCTGACGCAGGTCAGGGTCAGAGCGTGCTCCGCCCCCTCCCCGCCGCTCCCGCCCCAGGGGCGACTCTCCGCCCGGCTTAGCACCAGGTACGGGTGCTGCGGCTCGCTCGGCGGCTCGTCCCAGACCCGCCCGCCGGTCAGAGCCGCCACGGCAGGATCGGCGCGCAGGGCGGCGATCACCGCCGCCTGCAGCGCCCGTTCGGCGTCCACGCTCATTCGCTCTCGCTTTCCAGATGCAGGGTCATGCGTCCGGGCGCCGGCGCGCCGCGCTCCACGCGCAGCACCGTCCAGCTCCGGCCGTCGAGGCCGAGCCGCATCCCGCGCTCGGCTTCCGGGTGATCGCGGGTCACCGCCCGCGCGGTTTCGACCAGGCGCGGCCGCCCGCCCCGGTCCGCGACCACGCGCGCGGGACCGGGCGTCAGCGCCACCCAAAGGTCCGCCGCCGCCTCCCACAGGCGCGAGCGCCCGCCGAACGGCGTCTCCTGCTCGACCGCGGCCTCCAGCACGGCCAGGCGCCGCATCGCCCCGACGCTCACAGCCGCACCTCGCGGTACGGCCGGATCCAGCCCTCGACGAGCGACAGCGGCGCCTCGCCGCCGTCGCGCCGCTCATAGGCGTGCCGCCAGCAGCATCACCGCCAGCCGCAGCGGCGCGGGCGAGCCGGCGTCCAGCGCCACGCCCGTCTCCTCCTCCACCCGCTTGTGCGCGGCGGCCAGCAAGGTCGCGATCAGCCCGTCCTCGGCCACATGCGTGACGCGCAGGAACAGCTTCGCCTCGGCCAGCGAGACGGGTTCGGTCATGGAGATGTCCTGTTTCGGAAAAGAGGGCTGCGTTCCCTTCTCCCCTTGCGGGAGAAAGCGCCCTGCGGAGCAGGGCGGATGAGGGGTGCCGGCGCCTAGGCCGGACGAGGAGCGAAAGCCGGTGCGCCGGATAATCTCCGACGGTCCCGCCGACACCCCTCATCCGGTCGCTCGCGCGACCACCTTCTCCCGCAAGGGGAGAAGGAAGCCCGCCTACCCTCACACCCCCGTCTTCAGCACCTTGATCGCGTCGAAGTCCTGCACGCCGCCGCCTACGCGCTTGGTCGTGTAGAACAGCACGTAGGGCTTGGCCGTGTACGGGTCGCGCAGCACCCGCACCCCGGCCCGGTCGACGATCAGGTAGCCCTTGCGGAAGTCGCCGAACGCCACCGACAGGGAGCCCGCGCCCAGGTTCGGCATCTCCTCCAGCGCGGTGATCGGAAAGCCCAGCAGCGAGGCGAGGGCGCCCGGCTGGCTCGCCGGACTCCAGACGTAATTGCCGTCCGCGTCCTTGAACTTGCGGATCACGCCGACCGTCTTGCGGTTCATCACGAACCGCGCGTTCGCCCGGTGGCGCGCCTTGGGGGCGTAGACCAGGTCCAGCAGCCGAGAGACCGGATCGGCCGCCTCGAACCCGGCCGCAGCCCCGGTCGGCAGCGATCCGATCTTGCCCCAGACATGGGCGCTGTCGGCGACCACGTCGTAGCTGAGGAACCCCTTGGGCTTGTTCACCCCGTCGCCGCTCACGAACGCGGCGGTCTCCTGGGCGGCGAAGGCGTCCTCGACCTCGCTCGCCAGCCACTCGTCCAGGTTCAGCATGGCGTCGTCCAGCAGCGCCTGGGTCGCCGCCGGCGCGGCGTAGAGGTCGGCCGCCGGAAACTCCAGCAGCGCCAGGGTCGCGGGGTCGGTCTCCGGCCGCGCGGCCGTCTCCGCCACCCAGCCCGACCCGACGCCCGCGGTCGACACCGGCTTCTTGAACACCCCGGCGCCGATCGAGCGCACCGTCGCGACCGCGCGCATCGGCGAGGCCGTCATCAGCCGCCGGTCGATCGTGCGCTCGGTCTCCGCCGGCACGACATAGCCGCCCGAAGTCGGCGCGCTCGACAGCCCCGCCTTCAGCTCAAGCCCGACCGCCCCGGTCTTCAGATAACCCTCGAACGCCGCCTTGCGCTCGTCCGGCTCGGCCGCGCGGCCGCCCTCGATCGGCGGACGGCGGCTCTCGTACAAGGCCCGGTCCAGCCGCCCCTGCGCGCTCTGCAGCGCCTGGTCGATGCGCGCGACCTTCTCCTCCAGCAGCCCGTCGCCGCGCTTCTTTTCGATCTCGTCCAGCCGCGCGTCGTTGGCCGCCTTGAACGCCTCGAACGCCGCCATGACCTCGTGCATGGCCGCGCGCACCTCCGGCGAGCCGGAGGCGGTCTTGGTCTCTTTCATCTATGGTCCTCTGTCGTCAGGCCGCCCGCGCGGCCGCCCCGCCCACGCGCGTGATCCGCGCGCTCGGCAGCATCGGGAAGGTCACCAGCGACACCTCCCAAAGCTCCACTTCCGTCAGCACCCTCAGGCGCCCGCCGTCGCCGCTCCGCGCCTTCACCGCGCGAAACCCGATCGACAGCCCGTCCAGAGCGCCCGCGCGCGCCAGCGCCGCCGCCATCCGCCCCTCGGGCGTGACGTCCAGGATCCGTCCCCGGACGATCAGCCCCTCGGCGTCCTCGGCGACCTCGTCCCAGACCCCGATAGGCCGCGCCGTCTGGTGCTCCAGCAGCATCTTCACCCCGCCCGGCCCGGTGCGCGCCAGCGACGCCGCGAAGGCGCCCGGCGCGGTCACGTCGTCGTTCAGGTCCCGCGCCCAGAACACCGAGGCGCGCCCTTCGATCTCCGTCACCGCTCCCTCCGATCCAGCTTGGCCTCGATCCGCGCCAGCGACGCCCGCGTGGCCTCCGCCTGCGCCTCCAGCCGCGCCAGACGCTCGTTCACCGCCCCCTGCCGCTCCAGCCGCTGCTCCAGCGTCGAAATCCGCGCCGCCGCCTGCCCCGCCCAAACCAGCGCCCCCGCCGTCTGCAAGGCGAGGGTGACGACCACGGCCAGGGGCACACGGGCTCCGCTCGAAATCATCTTCACCTCCTTTCCTTCTCCCCTTGCGGGAGAAGGTGGCCTGCGGAGCAGGCCGGATGAGGGGTGCCGGCGCGACGCCCGCCGCCCTGCCTTGTTCTGGCCGGTCACGAACGGCTACGCTCGACCATGGACACGCTCGAAGACCGCGCGATCCGCCGCGCTCGTGGTCTCCGCCGCATAACGACCCCTGCCGAACAGGCGCTATGGCGACTGCTGCGCGACCGCCGCCTCGGCGGCCGCAAGTTCCGTCGCCAGGTTCCGATTGGACGCTACGTCGTCGATTTCGCCTGCTTGCCCGACCGGCTGGTGCTCGAGGCCGACGGCGGCATTCACCCGCTTCGAGCCGATGCCGACGCGGACCGCGACGCATGGCTGACGTCCCAAGGCTTTCGTATTCTTCGCTTCAGCAACGAGACGATCCTCTCGCGCCCTGGTCTGGTGATCGCCGCGATCCATGCACGCCTGCGGAGCGAACCAGGCGAGGTGAGCTAGCAGCAGTCTTCTACAGACGACCGTAGCGCCGGCGCCCCTCATCCGGCCGCTCACGCGGCCACCTTCTCCCGCAAGGGGAGAAGGAGAGTTCACTCCCCCACCCCCGCCATCCGCCGCCGTTCCTCCGGCGTCAGGAAGCTCGCCGCCTCCAGCCGCGCCCACAAGGCGTCGCGCTCCGCCTGCAGCGCCGGAACCGCGTCCAGCTCGCCGCCGATACGAACGCCAGGGAACTTCGGCCCAAGCCACCCGGTCAGCGCCCGCGACGTCTTCTCCACCAGCGGCACGATCGTCTGTCGCCAGAACGCCGCGTTCGCCTCGCGATAGTTGGCGTAGGTCGCGTCGCCGGGAATGCCCAGCAGCTGCGGCGGCACCCCGAACGCCAGCGCGATCTCGCGCGCGGCGGCGTGCTTGCCCTCGATGAAGTCCATGTCGGCGGGGGTCAGCGCCATCGGCCGCCAGTCCAGCCCCCCTTCGAGCAGCATGGGCCGCCCGGCGTTGCCCGCCCCCTGGAAGCTCTCCTCAAGCGCCGTTTTCAGCCGCTCGAACCGGTCGCCGCCCAGGTGCTCGCCGCCGGCGAACACCAGCGCCCCCGAGGGTCGCGCCGAATTGTCCAGCAGCGCCTTGTTCCATGCGCCCGAGGCGTTGTGCACGTCGATGGCGAAGGCCGCCGCCTCCATCGGCGAAAAGCCGTACCAGTCGTCCGCCGGGCTCAGCAGCTTCAGGTGCAGCACCGGCAGCCAACCGTCCGGGTCGCGTCTCAGCCACACCGACCGTCCGCCTACGGAATACTCGTAGGCCTCGGGCCAGCCGCTGCGCCCGGGCGCCGCCTTCATCCGGTCCGGACGCAGGGCCCACAGCTCCGTCGGCGCGCCGTCGCCCGCAGCCTCCAGATAGCCGTTGCCGGCCGTCTGCAGGGCTCCGTACAGCTGTTCCAGCAGTTCCGCCCCGCCCTGCTCCGGGTTCGGACGCTCCAGCAGCCGCGCCAGCGGATGGTCGGCCTCGCGCCGCCCGTCGGCGAACACCGCCAGCGGCACCGATGCCGCCGCCTCGGCGATCATCCGCACGCACCGGTAGGCGACCGGGTTCTTGGCGAACCCCTCGCGCGCCAGGCTCTCGTAGTCGCGCGGCGTCCACTGCGCCCGCCCGCTCAGGCTCACCGCCGCCAGCGCCCGCGCCTGCGACCGCTTCGCCTCCGGCGCGAAAGGCCAGAACTTCATGTGTGTTCCTTAACGTCTCCCTTCTCCCCTTGCGGGAGAAGGTGCCCTGCGGAGCAGGGCGGATGAGGGGTGTCGGCGCGAACGCCTGCCGCCCTGCCTTGTTCTCTCCGGCCACGAACGGCTACGCTGGTTTATGGACACGCTCGAGGACCGCGCGATCCGCCGCGCTCGCGACCTCCGCCGTGTATCGACTCCGGCCGAAAAGGCGCTATGGCGCCTGCTGCGCGACCGCCGCTTGAGCGGCCTGAAGTTTCGTCGTCAAGCTCCGATCGGAAGCTACGTCGCCGACTTCGCCTGTCTGTCGGCTCGACTGGTTCTAGAAGCGGACGGCGGCGTGCACCGTCTCCGGGTCGAAGCTGACACGGAACGCGACGCTTGGCTGAGATCTCAAGGGTTCCGCGTCCTGCGTTTCAGCAATGAAGTCATCTTGTCCCGCCCGGATCTAGTGATCGCCGCGATTCTCTCTTCTCCTTTGCGGGAGAAGGCGCCCTTCGAAACAAGGACGGATGAGTTTTAGCGCTGAGCTTAAAGGAGGGACGTACAAACCGAGCTCGCCGAGCCCTGACCGTGCCACCGACACCCCTCATCCGGCCGCTCGCGCGGCCACCTTCTCCCGCAAGGGGAGAAGGAAACTGATCTAAGCCGCCGACCCGCTTCTCCGGCCATGACAGAAGCATACGCGACCACCGCGCACGGTCGGAAAACTCGGCCGAAGAAAACTTATGACCCTGTTCCGCTTCGCCTTTCCGCAACGGAAAAGGGGGAGATTGTCGCCGATCTCCCCCTATCTCGCTCGGGCGTCGGTCGGGCTCAGTGCCCGTGGCCGCCGTGCCCGTCGGTCTCCGTGGCGGCGGCGCCCGGGGCCGAGGCCTCCATGCCCTCCTGGGTGAACCAGAACGGCTGGCGCGGCTTGCCGCCCACCTCGTTCATGCTCATCGCGTCGAACACGCGCCCGTTGGCCACCGTGTAACGGATGGAGGTCGTGTTCCTGATGTTCTCCAGTGGGTTGGCGTCGAGCACGATCAGGTCGGCCAGCTTGCCAGGTTCGATTGAGCCCAGCTCCCGGTCCATGCCCAGCGTACGCGCCGGGTTGATCGTACCGGTGCGCAGCACCTCCAGCGGGCTCATGCCGCCCTGGGCGAACATCCACATGTCCCAGTGCGAGCCCAGCCCCTCGCGCTGGCCGTGGGCCCCGATCGAGGTCGGAACGCCGAGCCTGCTGATCGCGGTGGCGGTGGCGGCGACCTGGACGTGGTTCAGTTCCTCGTCGGGCACCCGGAACGGCCGCCGGGCGCGCGAGTCCAGGATTCGCCGCGGCACGTACTGCGTCAGCCGCGGATCGGCCCAGACGTCGGTGGTCTGGTACCAGTAGTTCTCGCCGAAGCTGCCGCCGTAGGCGACCACCAGGGTCGGCGTATAGGCCGTGCCCGACCCGTCCCAGAACTGCAGCACGTCGTCGTAGACCTTCGCCACCGGCAGCGAGTGCTCGATGGTGGTGTGGCCGTCGGCGATCATCGTCATGTTGTGCTGGAACAGCGACCCGCCTTCCGGGACCACTGACATGTCCAGCTGCCGCGCCGCCTCGATGATCTGCTGGCGCTGGTCGCGTCGGGGCTGGTTGTAGCTTTTCACGCTGAACGCCCCGACCGCCTTCATCCGGCGAAGGTGGCTCAGCGCGTCGTCCAGGCTTTCGACCTTGGCGGTGATCGGATTGGTCGCCCCGTACAGGATGGTGCCGGTCGAGAAGATGCGCGGGGCCACGATCTTGCCGGCCTTGGCAAGCTCGCTCTGGGCGAAGATCTCGCTGGTGTCGTTGGACGGGTCGTGGATCGTCGTCACGCCGTAAGTGAGCGAGGCGTAGTTCACCCAGCTCTGCTGCGGGATGATCTCGTCCGAGCCCATGCTGCCGTGCCAGTGGGCGTCGATCAGGCCCGGCATGATGGTCTTGCCGCTGACGTCGATCGTGCGCGTGCCGGCCGGGATGGTGGCCGCGGCCAGCGGGGCGACCATCTCGATCCGGTTGCCGTTGATCACGACGATGCCGTTTTCGATCACCTCGTCGCCGTTCATGGTGATGATCCGCGCGCCGGTGAAGGCGACGCGGCCGCTCGGCTTGGCGTACTCCTGGGTGAAGCCGATGTTGATCCCGCGCTCGGCCGGCTTGGGCAGCTCGGCCGGCGCGCCCTCGACGAAGCTGAAGGTCTCCTTCAGGTCGCGCGAGTACAGCTCAGGCCCCAGCGACCACCACAGCTTGCGGCCGTCTCCCGACCAGTGGATCCACTCGCCCGCGTCGCGTGTCACCCGCGTCTGCGGCAGGGCCTTGGCGTCGGGCCCGATGTCCACCGTCTTGCCGGTGCGCACGAAGGGCATGACGTAGGCGTTGAACCGCTCGGTCCAGGCCACCCACTTCTCGTCCGGCGACAGGGCGAACTCGCCGGCGTTGGCCGACATCAGGTGCGTGCGCTCGTCAGAGCCGTCCAGTTCGATGGAGCGCAGCGCCCGCTTGCCCTCCGCCTCGAAGGTCATGAAGTACAGCCGGTCGTTGGCCGCGCCGAACTGGGGAAGCGCCCCGCTCTTGGCGATCCGCTCCGCCTTGCCGCCCTTGACCGGCGCCACGTACAGCCCGGTCTCGCGCCCCCACACGCCCGGCAGCAGGAAGCCGTCGCTGGTCTTGCGCCAGGCGATCCTCGTCCCGTCCGGAGAGAAGGTCGGTTCGACGTACTGGCCCGGCTTGTCGGTGACCACGCGGCCCTCGCCGCCGGTCGCCGGGATCACCCGCACCGAGCCGTAGTCCTTGTCGCTCCAGGTCGTGTAGACGATCGAGCGGCCGTCCCGCGACCAGGCCGGGTACATCTCGAAGTGGTCGTTCTGTTTGGTCAGCCGCCGGGACGTTCCGTTCGGCAGATCGCGGATCCACAGGTGGCCCAGCGCCTCGTAGACCACCTTGTCGCCCTTGGGCGACACCTCGGCCCAACGCAGCATCTTCACGTCGAACCGGTCGGGCGCGACGTTCACCTGCGCACGCACCGCGTCCTGCACCCGGCGGGTGTCGCGCACCCGGAACGGCACGTCCGAGACCTGCTTCGACGCCACGTCGATGCGTTTGATCTTGCCGCCGGCCCAGAACACGATCGAGCGGTTGTCCGGCGTCCAGGACATGGCCGGGTACACCCCGTGCACCGCCCAGGTCTCCTGCATATCACGGTCGAGGCCGTCGTGGATCGGCGTCTCGCGCCCGGACTCCAGGTCCATCACGTACAGCACCGACTTGTACCGAACCCGCCGGACGAAGGCCAAGGACTTGCCGTCCGGCGACGGCGTCGGCCGCACCGAGCCGCCCGCGCCGGTGACGAAGGCTTCGGTCTCGCCCTTCTCACGGTCCAGCCGCTGGATCACGTAGATCTGGCCGTTCGGGTCCTTGCTGTACTCGAACACGCCTCCCGGCGTCGCGTCGTCGCTGAAGTACAGATAGCGCCCGTCCGGCGAGAAGGCGGGCTCGCCCGTGTCCTTCTGCTCGGTGCGCTTCTTGGTCAGCTGCACCCCGTCGCCGCCTGAACGGTGGTACATCCACATCTCCCCCGCCCCCAGCGACCGGGTCGAGGTGAAGTGCTTGCGCGCGACGATGAACTCGCTGTCCGGCGTCCACTCCGGCTGGTTCAGCAGGCGGAACGTCTCCTTGGTCACCTGCCGCGGGTTCGACCCGTCCCGGTCCACGATCCACACGTTGTCGCCGCCGCCGCGGTCGCTGGTGAAGGCGATCCAGCGGCCGTTCGGCGAGTACTTCGGCTGCATGTCCCAGGCGTGACCGCGCGTCAGCGGCCTGGCCTCGCCCCCGCCGATCGGCATGACGTAGAGGTCGCCCAGCAGATCGAACACGATCTCGCGCCCGTCGGGGCTGACGTCCAGCGACATCCAGGTGCCCGTGGCGGTGTCGATCGCCACGTCCTTGCCCGGCCCTCGGGGAGCGGCGACGTCCCACTTGTCGTCCTTCTTCTCGGCGGCAGCGGCGGTGGTCGCGGCCGGACCGGCCGGCTTGGCCGCGTCCTTCTCCATCGCCTGCTGCTTCTGCAGCTCCTGCGCGACCGGGCGGGGCTCCTGCTCGCCCTTGGCCGGGTTGACGGGATCGGCCTTCTTGTCGCCCGAGGGGGGCGGCGCGACCGGCTGCGGCGTCGGCGCCGGCGGGGTCTGCGCCGCCGCCGGCAAGGCCAGGGCGAACACGGACAGGCTGGTCAGGAGCAGGCGTTTCATCAGGCGGTTCCCCTCGCGCGCGGCCGCGCTTGTCGGTGGCTGTTTGGCGCGCACCATAGCCCCGCCGCCACGTTTGTCGACGATGCGCGTTCAGCGAACGATGCGCTTGCTGCTCCGCCTCCTGGCCGGTCTGCTGGTGCTCGCCGCCACCGCCGCGGCGGGCTGGTGGTTCCTCCTGCGTCCGTCCTCCGGCGGACCCGGTCCGCAGAGCCGCGCCGGCCCGCCCGCCTCGGCCGGGCCAGTGCTCTCCACCACCGTGGTCCGCCCCGGCCGGCCGCCGTCCCAGGACTGCTCCGGCCCGCTCGCCTACGCCGTTCCCGCCGCCCTGAACGCGACCTCCCTGCGCCAGGTGGAGTGGGCCCCCTTCCGCCATCCCGAGCGCGGGTGGGAGGTCTACGCCCCGCAGGTCGCGCGCGAGGTCGCGACCGTCTGCCCTCCCGACAGCGCCGGCTTCGCCTCCGCACTCGCCGGTTGGGAGCGCCGCAAAGGCCGCCCTGCCGACGGGGTGCTGTCCACCGCCGACTTCGAGGTGATGAAGAACGCCTGGTACGCGCGCCGCCCGTTCGTCGCCGCCTCCCGGGGCGGCGGCTGCCCGCCCGCGCGCGACCCGGCGACCCTGGTCAGCGGCGAGCCCGGCGAGGGCTACGGCGGCGAGATCCTGCAGCTGAAACCCGAAGCCTTGTCGGCGCTCCGCCGCATGGTCGCCGCCGCCCGCGCCGAGGTTCCGGAAATCGCCGCCGACCCTCAGGCGCTGCAGGTGTTCTCGTCCTACCGCGGCCCGGACGAGGCCGCCGCCCGCTGCGCCGACGGCGGATGCGGGACCGCCACCCGCGCCCGCTGCTCGGCCCACCAGACCGGCCTCGCGGTCGACCTGGTCGTGGGCGCCGCGCCCGGCCACCGGGTGGACTCCTCCGACGACGCCAACCGGCTGCACATGTCGCGCACCGCGACCTACCGCTGGCTGGTCGCCAACGCCTCGCGCTTCGGCTTCGAGAACTACGTGTTCGAGCCCTGGCACTGGGAATACGTCGGCCCCGTCGCCGGACCGTGACAAAGAAGGCCCCGCCGCGCGGGAAACGCGGCGGGGCTCGAGGCTGGGATGACAGACCATCCTGTCGGGACCGCTCGAAGAACCCCGTTATCGGTCCCGGGTTTCGCCCGCTGTCATTTGATCAGCCGCGTCCTCGCGCTCCCGGCGCCCGGTCCCCGAACCACCAGGCCAGCGCCGTGGTCGCCGCGAAGGTGATCGCGTTGACGAAGGCCGGCGCCACCTCGCCCGCGGTCGCCGCCGGCAGCCGCCCGTCCAGCGACAGCAGGAACAGCACGAAGAACATCGCCCACAGCAGCACCGTCAGCCCCGGCCTGGTCAGGGCCCGGACCGCGTTGACCCACGGCGGGCCGGCGGGCGTCCGCGCCTCCGCCTCCACCGACGCCCGCAGGCCGGCCCACGAGCCCTCCGCCGCCGCCCGCTCCAGCGCCTGCTCGGCCAGCGCCAGCTCGCGCTCGGTCTCGACCGCCCGCGCCCTGGCCTGCAGCTCGTGCAGAGCCGTCTCGTGACCCCAGCGGTCCTTCTCGTGCGCCATCTCCAGCTGCCGGTCGCGGCGCTTCTCGCGCATCTCGAACAGCCCCACCGCCCGGTTCAGCACCGACCCGAGCGCTCCGAACAGGGCGCCCGCCGCGCCCGAACCCGCTAACGCAAAAGCGCCTTCCATCGCGCCCGCCCTCCCTTCTGATAGTCCCATTCCGCCGGACGACCGGTCGGCTTCAGCGGCCGCCGGTCCAGGTGGAAGAAGCTCCGCCCGAACCCCAGCCCTCCGAACCCCAGCGCATAGGCGCTCTCCAGCAGTCGCCGCTTTGCCTCGTCGTCCCAGCCGGCCACCACCACGTCCGCCGCGATCGTGCGCGCGTGCATCGACAGGGGCGCTCCGCCCACCGCCGCATTGTGCTGCGGACACCTCCGCCCTGAATTGATGCTGACCGGCCGCCCCGCCGCCTCGCGCAGGGCGTCCATGGCGTCCAGGAACGCCGGATCGTGAAAATACTCGCCCCGGCAGAAGCGCCCGCCGCAGCGGCAGGCCAGCTCCTGCGGCCGGAAGTGGCGCCAGCGCCAGCCCTCCCGCGGCAGGTCGTCGATCGTCGCGTACAGCACCGGCGTCAGCTCCAGGCCGTGATCCAGACCTCGCCGCGGCCGCCCCCCCCGCCGGCGCCCGAGGCCGCGTCCGACCGGCTGGCCCCGCCGCCTCCGCCGCCGCCTCCAGGCGCCCCGCCGACGCCGCCGGAGCCTCCGGCCACGGCCGTCGTTCCGGCCCCGCCGCCTCCGCCGCCGGCGCCCGCGCCGCGGGTCCAGGTCTTGTCGCCGCCGGCCCCGCCCGCCGCGGCGGACGCCCCGCCGGCGCCGCCGGTCGAGCGTCGCCCCGTCGCCCCGACCACATAGCCCTGGTGGTAGCCCGAGCCTCCGGCCCCGCCCGCGCGCTGGGTTCCGGCGGCGTCCAGCCCGCCGCCCGCGCCGCCGCCCCCGGGCCCCGGGCCCTGCGCGGTCGCCTGGCCGGTTCCCCCGCCGCCGGTGACGCTGCTCGATCCGCCCGCGTTGGAGGCGCCGTGGCCGGACGCGATCCCGGTCCCGCCCGCGCCCGATCCCGTGCCGCCGCCGCTTCCGCCCGGCGCCCCGGGCCCGTAGAGCAAGGTCGCGCCGGACGGCAGGGCGACCCGCGTGTCCTGCCCCTGCCCGCCGTTCGCTCCCGCCGCCGCGGTGGCGGCCGCGGCGCCCGCGCCGCCCGCGCCCACCGTGATCGTCAGCGGGTAGCTCAACTCGTCGACATCGAACTCTTCCTCCGTCCGGCCCCCGGCCGCTCCCCCGCCCGCGCCGAAGCGGTTCGCCGTCGCGTCGCCCGACGCGCCCGACCCGCCGCCGCCCCCGCCGCCGACGGCGGTGATCCGCAGCCGCCGCGCCCACGCCGGCGGGGTGTAGCTTCCGCTCGAGGCGAACACCGCGGTCTCGCGCCGGTTCGGCGACAGCGGAAAGCTCGCCCGTCCCGTCGTCCGGTCGACCGTCAGCGCGGTCGCCCACGCCGTCCCTTCCGCGCTGACCTTCAGCGTCAGGTCGTCGGACCCCACCAGCCCCAGTTCCGCCCGCCCCGACCAGCCGCTCTGGAACAGCAGCGACAGCACGTCGGCGGGCGCCTCCTTGTTGAACACGACCCTCAGGTCGCCGTCTCCGCCCTCCCCGACTGGCCGCGCCGTCAGCAGCGCCTTGCCGATCTTGGCCGCCAGCTGATTGTCCGCGTCCGCGGTCGTGCCGATCCCCAGCCGCGTCAGGTTCTGCAGCTCGCCGATCAGCGCCGAGAGGCTGGTCCAGCCGCCGTCCTCGCGCACCACCAGCGCGCCTTCGTCGCGCACGTAGGCCAACGCGCCTTCGGGGGTCGGCAGCCTCGTCCAGGCGCCGGCCTCGAACCGCACCAGGGCGCCGACCGGGTGCAGGGCCCAGTCCGCCCCGCTCCGCCCCACCGGCAGGATCCAGGCTTCCCCGTCCTCCGGGTCGAGCGGCTGGGCGGCCGTCGACCGGCTCTCGGCCGAGACCTGCACCAGGCCGTCCAGCAGCCCCAGCGCCTCGTTCACCGTCACATGCTTCTGCGCCTGTCCGGCGGCCAGGTAAGGCAGGCTCAGTCTGGGGGTGTAGTCGTCGAACACGGGGGCTCTCCTCGTTCTCCGCCTAGTGTCCGCCCGTTCCGCGGGGGTGGGTGAAAATATTCCCAACACCCCCTCCCGTTCCCGCTTCTTGACGGGCGCCTGCCCGCGGCCCACTAGGACCGCGTTCGGTTTCCGGAGATCCGCCTTGCGGCCGTCCACCCGCCCCTTAAGCGAGGACTTCGACCCGCCCGCGCGGGAACAGTGGCTGGCCCTGGTCGAGAAGACCCTGAAAGGCGCGCCGCTCGACCGGCTGACCTCGACCACCCACGACGGCCTGGCGATCCGCCCCTTGTACACGGCCGACGACGCCGCTCCGGTCCCGGGCGCCCGCCGCGCCCCCGCGGCCGATCCCGCGCGTCCCTGGGACGTGCGCACCCTGGTCGAGCACCCCGACCGGTCGCAGGCGAACGCGGACGTCCTGCGCGACCTGGAAAAAGGCGCGGCCTCGGTGCTGTTGCGCCTCGATCCCTCCGGCGAAACGGGCGTCGCCGTCGCTTCGCAGGACGACCTCGCCAGGGTGCTCGACGGCGTGCTGCTGGACGTGGCGCCCGTGGCTCTGGACGCAGGCTTCATGGGACCGGCCGCCGCCGACTGGCTGGCGGTCCTGGCCAAGGGCGCGCCCGCCGCGCCTCTGGCCTTCCACCTCGACCCGCTCTCCGCCTTCGCCGAGGCCGGCGCCGCGCCCGGTCCGGTTGAGGCGCATCTGATCGCCGCGGCCAACACCGCCGCCCGACACGCCCCGGCCTATCCCAAGGCTTCGCTGTTCCTGGCCGCGGGCCGCGTGCTGCACGAGGCCGGCGGATCGGACGCCCAGGAGCTCGGCTTCCTGGCCGCCGCCGCAACCGCCTACGCCCGCGCCATGGTGCGCGCGGGCTTGCCCATGGCAGATGCCTGGAAGCGCCTGACGCTCGGCGTCTCGGTCGACGGCGAGTACTTCGCCTCCCTCGCCAAGCTGCGAGCCGCACGCGCCCTGTTCGCCCGCCTGGCTTCGGCCTGCGGCGTCGAGGCGACCGCCCGGATCGAGGCCCGCTCCTCGCGCCGCATGCTGGCCGCGCTCGACCCCTGGACCAACCTGCTGCGCCTGACCGCCGCCGGCTTCGCCGCCGCCGCGGGCGGCGCCGACGCGGTCGTGCTCGATCCCTTCACCCGTCCGCTCGGCCGGCCGACCGCCTTCGCCCGGCGGCAGGCCCGCAACATCCAGCTTGTGCTGATGGAGGAGGCGCACCTCGGCCGCGTCGCCGACCCGGCCGGCGGCGCCTGGTTCGTCGAGCGCCTGACCGACGACCTCGCCCGCGCCGCCTGGGCCTTCTTCCAGGAGACCGAACGTACCGGCGGCGCCTTGGCTGCGCTGGAGTCCGGCCTCGTCGCCGAGCGCGTCGCCACGGTTCGCGAGGCGCGCCTGAAGGACGTCGCGCGCCGCAAGGCGGGCCTGATCGGCGTCTCCGAATTCCCCAACCTCGACGAGGGCGCCGTCGCGGTGGACGCGGTCGATCCGACTGCCTTCGCCCGCCCCGCCCCCGACCTTCGCCTGCCGGGCCCGCAGGCGCGCTGCCCCGCGCTCGTCCAGATCCGCCTGTCGGAGCCGTTCGAGGCCCTGCGCGCCCGCGCCGAAACTCTTCCCGCTCGCCCGGAGGTCTATCTGGCGACGATCGGCGACCAAGCCGACTTCTCCGCCCGCCTCGGCTTTTGCCGCAACCTGTTCGCCGCCGGAGGGATCGGCGCCCGGGTCGGCGCGCCCGACGCCTTCGACGGGACCGATACTCCGTTCGCCGTGCTCTGCTCTTCGGACGAACGCTATGCGGCGAGCGCGGCCGAGGCTGCGGCGACGCTGAAGGCCCGCGGCGCCCGAACGGTCTGGCTGGCCGGTCGACCGGGCGAGTTGGAAAACGCCCTGCGCGCGGCCGGGATCGACGCGTTCGTGTTCGCCGGCGCCGACGCCGTGAACCTGCTGAACCGGGCCTTCCAGGTCTTGGGCGTCGCGGACCCCGCGTCTGAAATCCAGAGGAAATAGCGCGATCATGGACGGCATCGGTTTCGACGCGACCAGCTGGAAAGACCTGAAGACGTTCAAGGGCTGCTGCGCCAGTCCTCACGACGTGGATCAGGCCGCCGCCGTGTTCGCGCTCGGCGACACCCTGAACGGCCGGCCGATGCCGGTCGAGCTGCCGCAGCCCGTGATCTGGTGGAGCGACGAGGGCGAACTCGCCGCCGTCGCCGTACAGGCCGAGGTGCACGAGACCGAGGACGACGAGACGCTGGAGGTGCTGGGCCTGGTCCTGCCCGACGGCGACACGGTCATAGCCCTGCTGGAGGACGTGGATCTGGTCGACGCCACCGATCCCGTCTGGCTCAACCTGCTGGCCGAGGCGGCCGAGGACGACGACGCCGACGAGGACGACGACGGCCTGGACCAGGCGTGGGACGACGATGAGCTTTCCTGATTTCGCTTCCCTGGACTTCGACGCCCTCGCCCCCTCCGCCCCGACGGGCGCCGGCGGCGAGCCCTGGGCCACGCCCGAGGGGATCGAGGTCGCCCCGCTGTACGGGCCGGACTCCGTGCAGGGTCTGGATTTCACCGCCAGCTATCCGGGCCTGGCGCCGTTCGTGCGCGGCCCCTACCCGACCATGTACGTCACCAACCCGTGGACCGTCCGGCAGTACGCGGGCTTCTCCACGGCCGAGGACTCCAACGCCTTCTATCGCCGCAACCTGGCCGCCGGTCAGACCGGCCTTTCGGTGGCGTTCGATCTGGCCACCCACCGCGGCTACGACAGCGACCATCCGCGGGTGAAGGGCGACGTCGGCATGGCCGGCGTGGCCATCGATTCCATCTACGACATGCGCACCCTGTTCGACGGCGTGCCGCTCGGCCGCATGTCGGTGTCCATGACCATGAACGGCGCGGTGCTGCCGATCATGGCGCTCTACATCGTCGCCGCCGAGGAACAGGGCGTACGCCCGGACCAGCTTTCAGGAACGATTCAGAACGACATCCTGAAGGAGTTCATGGTCCGCAACACCTACATCTATCCGCCCGCCCAGAGCATGCGGATCGTGTCGGACATCTTCGCCTACACGGCGGAGAACATGCCCAAGTTCAACAGCATATCGATCAGCGGCTACCACATGCAGGAGGCCGGCGCGACCGCCGACCTGGAGCTCGCCTACACCCTCGCCGACGGTGTCGAGTACGTGCGCGCCGGCGTCGCCGCCGGTCTGGACGTGGACCGCTTCGCGCCGCGCCTCAGCTTCTTCTGGGCCGTGGGCATGAACTACTTCATGGAGGTGGCCAAGCTGCGCGCCGCCCGCCTGCTGTGGGCCCGCCTGATCAAGCGCGAGTTCGCGCCCAAGGACCCGCGCTCGCTGTCCCTGCGCACCCACTGCCAGACCTCCGGCTGGTCGCTGGCCGCCACCGACGTGTTCAACAACGTCGCCCGCACCTGCGTGGAGGCCATGGCCGCCGCCAACGGCCAGACCCAGTCGTTGCAC
>DASPKD010000012.1:0-3904 GCA_035628275.1 Caulobacteraceae bacterium
TGATGGCGGAGTTCTTGGCGCCGCTGATCGGGATCTCGCCCTCGAGCCGTGCGCCGCCTTCGATGGCGATGCGGTCCATACCGGTCCAGAAATGCGCGGTCCCGAACGCCGGGGCCGACGAAGCCGCTATCTACGCGCGCGGGCGGTGCGGCGAAAGGGGCCTAGCTTTCCTCCTCCGCCGGTTTGACCGGCGGCGGCGGAGCGGGCGCCTTGCGACGGCGCAGGTTCCGGCGCAGCGCCTCGGCCAGCCGCGCCTCGCGCTCGCTCGCGGGCGGCTTGTCGGCGGGCGTTTCGGGCCGATCGGTCATGGCCCTGTTCTGGCGCCCCGCGACATGAGGTCAAGCCGCGCGTTTTCCCGCTTTCCCCCCGCGAGGAAGCCCGCTATATGCCCGCTCCTCAGTCGGGGCCGCCGTAGCTCAGTGGTAGAGCGCATCCTTGGTAAGGCTGAGGTCGGCAGTTCAATCCTGCCCGGCGGCACCACTCTTTCCTTATACGACAGCTGAGCGCGATGCCCCGCCGGGGCGCCTTACCTCCGCGCGTTTCGCGCGTTAAACCGCCCGCATGGCCGCCAAATCCGAAGGTCCGACCGAGCCGTTCAAGCGCGCGCTGGCGCACGCCGCGCGGTCGCTGGCCGAGCAGCCTGACCTGGAGGTGACCTTCTCCGCCGACGGGCCGCGGCTGTCGGGCAACACGGCTGTGCTGCCCCATCCGCCGCGCGACCTGAACCCCAGGGAGGCCGCGCGCATCCGGGGGCTGGCGGACCAGATGGCGCTGAGGCTCGCCCACCACGACCCGCGCGCCCATTCGCGCGTCCGGCCGGCCGATCCGGTCGGCTCGGCGGTGTTCGAGGCGCTGGAGCAGGCGCGGATCGAGGCCATCGGATCCAACGCGCTGGGCGGCGTGCGCGCCAACCTGACCGCGGCGCTGGAGGCGCGGCTGGAGCGGCAGGGGCTCAACCGGGTCGAGGACCGCACCCGCGTGCCCCTGCCCGAGGTGCTGGGCCTGCTGGCGCGCGAGCGGCTGACCGGCCAGCCGCCGCCGGACGGCTCGAAGGCCATGGTCGAGCTGGTGCGCGAGGAGCTGGAGAGTCGCGCCGGGGCCGAGCTCGACAAGCTGCTGGCCGCCGTCCACGACCAGGGCCGCTTCGCCCGCATCGCCCGCGCCATCCTCAAGGACCTGGAGATGGGCGACGACCTGGACGACCCGTCGGAAGACACGGCCGACGAGGACGCCGAGGAGGACGACAAGGAGCCCGAGGCCGGCGAGGACGATCCCGACGAGGACGACGGGGAGGGCGAGGGCGACGGCGGCGCCTCGATGGAGCGCTCCGAGGACGCGTCCTCGGACGCCTCCAGCCTCGAGGACAGCTCCGGCCAGGCCGAGATCGACCCGGACGCCGAGATGTCCGAGGGCGACCCCGAGATGGGCGAGGGCCTGCTGCCCAACCGACCGGACATCAAGGACGACGGCCGGCCGGAGCCCTCCTACAAGGTGTTCACCCGCCAGTTCGACGAGGAGGTCTCGGCCGAGGACCTGTGCGAGCCGGAAGAGCTGGACCGGCTGCGGGCCTATCTCGACGCCCAGCTCGCCAACCTGTCCAGCGTGGTGTCGCGCCTGGCCAATCGGCTGCAACGCCGCCTGCTGGCGCAGCAGAGCCGGGCCTGGAGCTTCGACCTGGAGGAAGGCGTGCTGGACGCCAGCCGCCTGACCCGGGTGATCGTCGATCCGACCGCGCCGCTGTCGTTCAAGCAGGAGGAGGACACCGAGTTCCGCGACACGGTGGTGACCCTGCTGCTCGACAACTCCGGCTCCATGCGGGGGCGACCGATCATGGTGGCCGCGGTCTGCGCCGACATCCTGGCGCGGACGCTGGAGCGCTGCGGGGTCAAGGTCGAGGTGCTGGGCTTCACCACCCGCGCCTGGAAGGGCGGCCAGAGCCGCGACGCCTGGATCAAGGCCGGCAAGCCCGGCCAGCCCGGGCGGCTGAACGACCTGCGCCACATCGTCTACAAGTCCGCCGACGCCCCTTGGCGGCGCGCGCGGCGCAACCTCGGGCTGATGATGCGCGAGGGGCTGCTGAAGGAGAACATCGACGGCGAGGCCCTGGTCTGGGCGCACAGCCGCCTGCTGGCCCGGCCCGAGCAGCGGCGCATACTGATGGTGATCTCCGACGGCGCGCCGGTGGACGACTCCACCCTGTCGGTGAACTCCGGCCACTATCTGGAACGCCACCTGCGCCAGGTGATCGGCGAGGTGGAGACGGCCTCGCCGGTGGAGCTGATCGCCATCGGCATCGGCCACGACGTGACCCGCTACTACCGCCGCGCGGTGACCATCGTCGACGTCGAGCAGCTGGCCGGGGCCATGGTCGAGAAGCTGGCGGAGCTGTTCGAGGAGCGGGCCAAGGCGCCCGAGCCGGTGCGGGGGCGCCCTCGCGCGGGCGGCCTGCTGCAGCGGCTGCCGCGCACCGGCTTCGCCCAGGTGCAGGGCGCGATGCGATGAGCCGCCTCGCCGCCGTCCTGGCCTCGGCCCTGGCGGTCGGCTGCGGCGCGCCGGCGGAGGCGCCCACGCCGGAGCGGCCGGTCGCCTACGAAGGCGGCGCGCGCGTCACCGCCACCCCGATCCCGCTCGACCCGCGCGACCCGAAGCGGGTGCGCGTCGGCGCCCTCACCTACGCCGGGGGCGCGGTGCTGACCGCGACCGGCACCTCGCGCTTCGGCGGCCTGTCGGACCTGATGGTGCTGCCGGCGCTGAAAGGCCCGCAGACGGTGTACGCGATCACCGACGAGGGCGATCTGCTGACCTTCGACTGGCTGGACGGCCTGACCGCGCCGCGCACCACGACCCTGAGCGTGCGGCCCCTGCCCGACGACGACGGCCGGCCGCTGACCGGCAAGGGGCGCAGCGACGCGGAGGACATGGCCTTCGACACCGACGCGGCCGAGGCGGAGCGCTGGAGCCTGCTGGTGTCGTTCGAGCGCGAGCACCGGGTGCGCCGCTTCACCCCGCCGCAGACGCCGAAGCGCGGGCAGGTCGTGGCGACGCCGGGCCTGCCGCCCCTGCCCGAGAACGACGGGTTGGAGGGGCTGGCGGTGCTGTTCACCGCCCCGGAGCGGACCCTGGTGCTGGGCGCCCAGGACGGACGGGTGTGGTTCTGCGGGGTCGACGGGCGCGCGCCCTGCCGCATGGCGCTGAAAGCGCCGCCGAAGGCCGGCTACAGCCTGTCCAGCCTGGCGCATGTTCCGGGAACCTACGACCTGGTGGCGCTGTACCGCGACTACGGCTTCCGTCGCCGTCTGATGATCGCCCACGTCCGCACGGGCCTGGGCCGCGGCGGCGACGGGCGGGCGCGCGTCGAGCCGCTGGCGGAGCTGTCCAGCCCGATGAACCTCGACAACTTCGAAGGGGTGGCGGTCGGGCCGAACTACGCCACGCGCGGCCAGCGGATCTACATCGTCTCGGACGACAACTTCGATCCGAAGCGCCAGCGCACCCTGCTGATGGCCTTCGACTGGGAGCCGGGCGAGGCGCTCAAATGAAAAAGGGCCGGCGTTTCCGCCGGCCCTCTTCGATGCCCCTTCGCCCCGTGAGGCCTCAGGCTTGCGCCTGGGCCGCGAGCTTGGCTTTGACCTGGCGCTTGATACGCTGGGCGCGAGGCGACAGGTCGGCGTCCTTGGCCTTGACCAGGTAGGCGTCGAGCCCGCCCTTGAAGTCCAGGGTGCGCAGCGCCGCGTTGGTGATCTTCAGGCGGAACGCCTGGCCGAGCGCCTCGGACTGCAGCGAGGTCTCGCGCAGCGACGGCAGGAAACGGCGCTTGGTCTTGATGTTCGAGTGGCTCACGTTGTGACCGACCATCGGTCCCACGCCCGTGAGCTCGCAACGGCGCGACATGGAGTAAACCCTT
>DASPKD010000013.1:0-11898 GCA_035628275.1 Caulobacteraceae bacterium
GGTGAAGATGGTGAACATGCCCAGCAGGTTCATCGCCAGGATGAACAGGAACAGGGTGAAGACGAACGGGAAGAAGCTGCGGCCGTCGTGGCCGATGATCCCTGTCGTCAGGTCGTCGATGAAGCCGTAGGCCCCCTCGCCCACGCTCTGGAGCCGTCCCGGCACCACCTTGGGCGCCGATGTCACCATCGCGAAGAACAGCACGACGAGGCCGGCGGCCAGCATCATGGCCACGGTCGAATTGGTCAGCGACAGGTCGATCGCGCCGACGAACGGCAGCTCGACGGTCGGCAGCTCGAGAACCTTCTCGACCTGGAACTGGTGCATCGGGTCGGCCATGCCGCCTCGGACTCCCTCAATCGTCGTCTTCGTCGTCGAAGGGGAGGTCCCGCGCGGGGCCCGTCTCCTTCTCCAGTTTCGCACCCAGGCGCCGCGCGGAGCGCATCGCCATCCAGATGGACACGCCGAAACCCAGCAGGGTCCCGCCGATGATCCCCCAGGGCGCCGTGCCGGCGAAGCCGTCCACGAAGAGCCCCAGCGCCAGACCCACGAACACGCCGCCGAGCATCTCCGCCAGCAGACGGTAGCCGTAGCCCGCGGCCTTGAAGCCGTAGTCCGGGACGGTCCGCGCGGTGCGGGCTTCCAGCGCGTCGGCCCGTTCGTCGAGGCGTCGGAGCGCCTCTTCGCGCGGAACCTCGGGATCGGACATGACGGCTGTGCTCGAGACGCGCCGGCAGAAACCCGTCGGCGGGGGTCTGAATTCGGCGCGGAACCTATAGAGGCGCCCCCCGCCCGTCAAGGGAGGGTTGCAGTGCGAAATTCCTTTGTCACGTAAGGGGTTTACTGCGCCGCCATGGCCTCGGCCTGGGTCAGGTCGACCGAGACCAGCTGCGACACGCCGCGCTCGGCCATGGTGACGCCGAACAGCCGGTCCATGCGCGACATGGTGACCGGGTTGTGGGTGATCACCACGAAGCGGGTGCGGGTGCGCGAGCGCATCTCCTCCAGCATCCGGCAGAAACGGTCGACGTTGGCGTCGTCCAGCGGCGCGTCCACCTCGTCCAAGAAGCAGACCGGCGCGGGGTTTGCCAGGAACACGCCGAAGATCAGGGCCGCGGCGGTCAGGGCCTGCTCGCCGCCGGACATCAGGCTCATGGACGCAAGGCGCTTCCCCGGCGGGCAGGCGAAGATCTCAAGGCCCGCCTCCAGCGGGTCGTCGGATTCGATCAGCCGCAGCTCGGCCTGACCGCCGCCGAACAGGGCCTGGAAGAGGGCCTGGAAGTGGCCGTTGATCACCTCGAACGCGGTCAGCAGCCGCTCGCGGCCCTCGGCGTTCAGCTCGTCGATGCCGTCGCGCAGCTTGGCGATGGCGCCGGTCAGGTCCGAGCGCTCCGAGCGCATGGTGTTCAGCCGCTCGGCGTACTCGGCCGCCTCCTCCTCGGCGCGCAGGTTGACCGCGCCAAGGGCGTCGCGCTCGCGCTCCAGCCCGTAGAGCAGGCTTTCGGCTCCGGCCGCGTCGGTCGGCTGGGCGATGGCCTCTTCCTTCAGGCGCCGGCCGAGCTCGTCGGGGCTCATGTGGGCGGTCTCGCGCACCTGCTGCTCGACTTCGCCGAGGCGCTGTCCGGCCGCCTCGTGCCGGGCGACGGCGCCGGCGCGGCGTTCCCGCGCTTCGGAGGCCGCGGCGTCGGCGGCGCGCGCGACGCGGTCGGCGGTCAGCAAGGCCGCCTCGCCTTCGGCCACCGCGTCCCCGGCCTGGGTCCGCCTAGCCTCGGCGGTCGAGAACTGGTCCAGCAGCTTGCCGCGCTTCTCCGCCACGATTTCGGGCGCGGCGCTGGCGCGCTCCAGGGCGTCGGACGCCTTCTCCCGATCCTCGGCCAGCGCCTCGACCCGCTGGGCGGCGCCGGCGGCGCGGCGGCTCCACTCGCCGTGGTCGCGCCGGACCGCGTTCAGGCGCTGCTCGCGTCCGGCCCGTTCGCGGCCCTCCGCCTCGAAGGCGGCGCGCGCCCGGGCGGCTTCGGCGCGAGCGGCCTGCGCGGCTTCGCGGGCGGCGACCAGTTCGCCCCGCTGCGCCTCTATCGCCTCGCTCGGCGCGCTCTCCACCCGCGCCGCGTCGGCGGCGTCGCGGGCCTCGTGCAGCTCGGCCTCCAGCCGCGAGACGGTCTCGTCCAGCGCCTGGGCGCGGGCTTCCTTGCGGGCGTGCTCGCGCGCCAGCCGCTCGGCCACGTCGCGGGCCGTCGCCACCGCCCGCTCGGCCTCCGGCGGACGCTTGCGGCTCTCGCGCAGCGCCTCTTCGGCCGCGCGCAGGCGATCGCCCGCCAGCTTCAGCGCCCCTTGCGCGGCCTCGGCCTGCGGCTTCAGCCGATCGATCTCGTCTTCCAGCTCCGACAGGCGCGTCCGTTGGGCCAAGCGCACGGCGGCGGGCTTCTCGGCCTCGGCCTTCACCACGAACCCGTCCCAGCGCCACAGGTCGCCCTCGCGCGACACCAGCCGCGCCCCGACCGGCAAGACCTTCGCCAGGCGCTCGCCGTCCGCGGCCGTGCACACCCCGACCCAGGCCAGGCGCGCGGCCAGCGCCGCCGGCGCCTGCACCTTGTCGCTCAGCGGCTCGACGCCGTCCGGCCACGCGGGCCCGTCCGCCTCGGCCCCGCCCCAGAAGGTCGGCGCACGCGCGTCAAGCGCCGCGTTCAGGTCCTCGCCCAGCGCCGCGGCCAAGGCCGCTTCGTAGCCCTTGGCCGCCTTCACCGCGTCCAGCGCCGGCGGGTGGTCGCGCCGGCCGGAGGTCAGCAGCTGCGCCAGCCCCCGCGCCTCGGTCTGCAAGCGGCCGAGCCGGTCCTCGTGCGAGCGGGCGTTCTGACGCGCGGCGGTCTCGGCCTGGGCGGCCTCGGCGCGGGCGGCTTCGGCCGCCTCCACCGCCGCGCGGGCGGCCTGCAACGCCTCGACCGCCTCAGCGAGTTTGGCGCGGGCGGTCTCGATCTGCGGGTCTTCCAGCGGGCCCAGGGCGGCGCGCTCGGCCTGGGCGGTTTCCAGAGCCTGCTCGGCACGGGCCAGCCGCGTTTGCGCGTCGCGCATCCGCGCGGCCTCGGCGGCGGCGCGGGCCTCTTCCCCGGCCAGCCGGGCGGCCAGCCGCTCGACCTCCGCGCCGGCCTGCTGGGCGGCGGCCTCGGCGGTCCGCCACGCGGCCTCCAGCTCCGGCCCGCGTTCAGGGGCCGAGGCGATCTCGGCTTCCAGGGTCCCGATCTCCGCGCCGAGCCGTTCCAGCTGGACCGTGGCGTCCTCGACCATGCGCGCCTCGCGCTCGGCGTCGGCGTCGATGCGGGCGATCTCGGCCTTGAGGCGATCGACTTCGGCGCGGGCCTGCCGCTCTTCCAGCTCCAGCCGGTCCTTCTCCAGCGTCAGCCGGTGCAGCACGGCGGCGGCGACCGCGTCCTCCTCGCGCAGCGGCTTGATCGCCTCGCCCGCCTTCAGCGCCTGCGCCGTCGCGGCGGCGGCGGCGCGGCCGGTCTCCTCCACGTCGCGGGACGCCTGGTCCAGCTCGGCGGTGGCGCGGTCCAGCGCGTCCTTGGCCTCCGACCAGCGGGCGTAGAGCACCGCGCTCTGCAAGGCGCGGATCTCGGCGGAAATCTTCTTGTAGCGCTCGGCCTGGCGCGCCTCGCGCTTCAGCCGCGACAGGGCGCTCTCCAGCTCCCGGCCGATGTCGTCCAGCCGGTTCAGGTTGGCTTCCGCCGCCCGCAGGCGCAGCTCGGCCTCATGCCGGCGGGTGTGCAGGCCCGACACCCCGCCCGCCTCCTCCAGGATGCGGCGACGGTTCTGCGGCTTGGCGGCGATCAGTTCCGAGATCTGCCCCTGGCGCACCAGAGCCGGCGAGTTGGCGCCGGTGGAGGCGTCGGCGAACAGCAGCTGCACGTCGCGCGCACGCACCTCCTTGCCGTTGATCCGGTAGGTCGAGCCGTCGCCCCGATCGATCCGGCGCACGACCTCCAGCACCGCCGCCTTGTTAAACGGGGCGGGCGCGCGCCGCTCGGCGTTGTCGATGGTCAGGGAGACTTCGGCGTGGTTGCGCGAGGGGCGGTTACCCGACCCGGCGAAGATCACGTCGTCCATGCCCGAGCCGCGCATGGCCTTGGCGCTGTTGGCGCCCATCACCCACCGCAGGCCCTCCAGCAAGTTCGACTTGCCGCAGCCGTTCGGCCCCACGATCCCGGTCAGGCCCGGCTCGATCCGGAACTCGGTCGGATCGACGAAGGACTTGAACCCGGTCAGGCGGAGCCGCTGGAATTCCACCGCGCGCTCCTCAGCGGCCCTTCAGCAGGGGCTGGATGGCCGCGTCCAGTTCCTCCAGGGCGGCTCCGCCTTCGACGGGCTTTCCGTTCACGAAGAACGCCGGGGTGCCCGCCACCTTGTGCTCGGCGGCGTTGGCCTCGATGCGGCTCCAGAAGGCGTTCTGCGCCTCGGCGTCGCCCAGGCACGTCTGCAAGGCCTCGTCGCCGAGCTTGGAGGCCGTCCTCAGCCAGCCTTCGGTGTTCCCGGCGAACAAGGTCTTCTGGTCGGCCATCAGCCGGTGCACGACTTCGAAATAGCGCTCCGGCCCGGCGCAGCGCGCGGCCAGGAAGCCGTCCACCGCCGCCGGTCCCGGCGCGGTCGGCAGCTCGCGCAGCACGAAGCGCACCTTGCCGGTGTCCACGTACTTGGCCTTGAACGCGGGCCATACGGCCTTCTGCCAATGAGCGCAGTGGCCGCAGGTGACCGAGGCGTACTCCACCACCGTCACCGGGGCGTCGGCCCGGCCGACCGTCATGTCGCCCTCGGCCGCGCGCGCGCCGCCGATCCCCAAGGCGAGCGCGGCGGCTAGCCCGGCGAAGGCTGAGCGGAGGCTCACTTCCCGCCCTTCAGCTTGGGCTGGATCAGGGCGTCGAGCTGGGCCATCGACTGGGCGCCCTCGACCTTCTCGCCGTCGACCAGGAAGGTCGGGGTCACGCTGATCCCGTCCTTCACCGCCTTCTCGACCCGGCCGTTGAAGGCGGCCAGCGCCTTTTCGTCGCCGACGCACTGGTTGAACCGCTCCTCGGTCAGGCCGGCAGACTGGGCGGTCTGGAGCAGCCAGGCGCGCGCGTCGCCGGTCTGTTGCAGCACGCTCTGGGTGCGCATCAGGGCGTCGACCACCTGGAAGTACTTGTCGTCGCCGGCGCAGCGCGCGACCAGGAAGCCGGCGGTGGAGATCTGCTGCGGGGCGGTGGGGAACTCGCGGAAGACGTACTTCACCTGGCCGGTGTCGACGTACTTCTTCTTGAATTCGGGGAACACTTCCTCGTTCCAGGCGGCGCAGTGGCCGCAGGTCACCGAGGCGTACTCGACCACCGTCACCGGCGCGTCGGCGCGGCCCATGACCACGTCGCCCTCAGCCTTGCCGGCGCCTCCGCCGCCCCCGCAGGCGACGAGCGTGAAGGCCGCGGCGGCCAGAAGAACGGAACGGCGGACGACGGCGCGCATGGCGGGCTCCTTCGGTCGATCAGGTCAGTTAGAGCGCGATTCCCCCGTCGGCGCGCGCCCGGCTGATGATGCGAAGCAACGAGGGCCGCTTTTTGTCAACGCCCCGCGTCGTCTTCCTTCAGCACCGAACGCCCCAGCCGGGTCAGCGCGGCCTTCAGCGGCCCGTCCGGCGCGGCCTTCAGGCTCTCGGCCAGTTCGGCTTCCCGGGCGGCGTCCAGCGGCGCGGCGCTGCGCCTGCGGCGGGGCGTCGCGGGCGCCTCGGCGCGCGGCTTCAGCGGCCCCTGCACGATCCGGAGCCGCCCGATCGCGCCGTCGCCCAGGAACAGGTTCACCCGCTCGATAATCTCCTGGCCCCGGTGCTGGATCAGGGCCGCGGCCGCCCCGCCCACGCGGATCTCCAGCGCCCCCGGGCTCGCGCCGCGCGCCTTGGTCAGCTTCACCGGCTCGGTGATCCTGGCCAGTTGGTCGCCGACGATCTCGCGCCAGCGCGCCTGGAGCATCCCGGGGCCCTGGCCGAAACGCTCGTCCAGGCTCTTGATCAGCTTGGCCAGCGACCGGCCCGCCGGCGGCGCGGGCCGCCGCTGCGGCCGCGTCCGCTTGGCGGCCAGGATCCGCAAGGTCTCCTCGGGCGTGGGCAGGCGGCGGGGCATGGCCGAAGTTTAACCCCCCGCCCGCTCCGGGGCCAGCCGAGGCGTCAGGCCACCGTCTGTTCGATGGCGCCGAAGATGGCGTGGTGTTTCTCGTCCAGCATCTCGATGCGGACGGTGTCGCCGCGCTTCAGGAACGGGGTCTCGGGCTCGCCGCGCAGGAGGGTCTCGACCGTGCGCACCTCGGCGATGCAGCTGTAGCCGAGGCCGCCGTCGCTGATCGGCTTGCCGGGGCCGCCGTCGGCGTCGCGGTTGGACACGGTGCCGGAGCCGATGATCGTGCCGGCGCCCAAGGCCCGCGTCATCGCCGCGTGGGCGATCAGGGTTCCGAAGTCGAAGGTCATGTCCACGCCGGCGTCGGCCCGGCCGAAGGGCTGTCCGTTCAGCTGCACCTCGAGCGCGCCGTGCAGCTTGCCCTCGCGCCAGCGCCCGCCCAGGGAGTCCGGCGTGACCAGCACCGGCGACAGGGCGGAGGCGGGCTTGGACTGGAAGAAGCCGAAGCCCTTGGCCAGTTCGTTCGGGATCAGGTTGCGCAGCGACACGTCGTTGACCAGGCCGACCAGCCGCACCTGCGCCAGCGCCTCGTCGCGCGAGGCGCCCTGGGGCACGTCGCCGGTGACCACGCAGACCTCGGCCTCGAAATCGCAGCCCCAGCTCTCGTCGGCCAGCGGGATCGGCTCGCGCGGTCCCAGGAACCCGTCCGATCCGCCCTGGTACATCAAGGGATCGGTCCAGAAGCTCTCGGGCATCTCCGCGCCCCGCGCCTGGCGCACCAGGGCCACGTGGTTCACGTAGGCCGAGCCGTCGGCCCACTGATAGGCGCGCGGCAGGGGGGCGGCGGCCTCCCGTTCATGGAAGCGCCCGCGCGGCACGGCGCCGTGCTCCAGGCTTTCGGCCAGGCCGCGCAGCAGCGGCTCGCACCGCTCCCACTCGTCTAGCGCCGCCTGCAGGGTGCGCGCGATCAGGAAGGCGTCCGTGTACCAGTGCAGGTCTTCGGAGACGACGACGAGCCGGCCGTCGCGGCCGGACTTCAGGGAGGCGAGCTTCATGGGACCGGTCTAGGCGGCGGGGGAGCCGGCGGCAAGGCGTCAGACGCCGAGGCGCCTCTGCAAAGCGCGCAGCTCGTCTTTCCGCGGCTTGGCGTCCTTCCAGTAGGTCCAGAAGGCTTTCGCCAGCTCGTGCATCTGCTGGTTCACGGTCTTGCCGCCCGCGGGCGCGCTCGTCGCCGGCGGGCTGTCGTTGATGGTGACGGAGCCGGAGATCGTCTTGCCCGAAGTCGGCGCCGCGGGGCCGGCCGATTTGGGCTTGCCGTTCAGCACGTCGTGGGCGCCGGCCAGCAGGTCGGTGACCGGCTTGAACGAGGCCGGCCAGAGCTTGTCGCGCAGCACCGCGCAGAGCGCGTTGACCGCTCCGGCGGCCTGGTCCTCGGCGCCCTCTGCGGCCGCCTTGGCCTTGTCCGAAACCGCCTTGTAGATGTCCTCGACCTTGGCGTCCGCCCGCGACCGGGCCGCGGCCAGCGCCAGCATCCAGCCGATCAGCGCGCCCAGCAGCAGCAGGACGAGCAGCAGAGGGAGCCAGGCCAGCGAGCCGTCGCCGGATACGACCGGCGTGAAGAAGCCGGCGGCCGGATCGGCGGCTTCGCCCCCGGCCGGCTTGTCCACGTAGTAGTACCCTTCGTCTTGCACGACGACGTCCCCCGCCCCTCAAGGCCGGACAATTGTCGCCATGCGGCGGCGCTCCGCAAGCGAAAGCTTAACGGCGCGCGGCGGACGCGGCGAAGCTGTGGCGGTTCAGACCCGCTCGCCGAGCGGCGCGGTGAAGGCGGAGACCTCCGCGTCGCCGGTGTTGACCACCTCCGACGGTTCGAAGATCAGCACCTCGGCCTCTTGGTCGGCCGCGGTTCGGTGCTCCACGCCGCGCGGTACGACGCAGAACTGGCCCGGCCCCATCTCGGCCAGATCGCCGGTCTGCGGCGCGCTCACGCCGTGCCTTCCGGCGTGATCACGCAGCGCGCCTCGGCGCCGCAGCGCTCTCGGTCGGGGATGCAGCGCACCACCACCTCGCACAGGATCGCCTCGCCCTCGCCCGCCCACAGGTAGCTGCGCTCGATCTCGACCTCGCGCCCGGACGGGGCGAAGCCGCGGAAGCTGTCGCCCCAAGGCGTGATCTTCTTCAGCTCGCGCCACGACAGCTCGCGCGCATGCGCCAGCTCCTCGTGCGCCAGGTGCTGCAGTTCGGCGTTGTCCAAGGTCAGTCCCGCGCCTTCCAGCTGTCGACGTAGGCCGGGTTCTCCACCGCGGCGGCGCCGTCCCCGACATCCAGGGGGTCGCGGGTGTCGATCATCACCGCGTATTCGTCGGTGGCGGCCTTGTCCTGCACCAGCATCTTCTTCAGCGCCTTGGGGTGCGGCCCGTGGGTGAAGCCGGAGGGATGGAAGGTCATCATCCCGGCGTCGATGCCGTCGCGGCTGAAGAAGTCGCCCGCGTGATAGAACAGCACCTCGTCGAAATCGTCGTTGTTGTGGAAGAACGGCACCTTCAGCGCGCCGGGATCGGTCTCGAACGGGCGCGGCGCGAAGGTGCAGACCACGAACCGGTCGCTGACGAAGGTGGTGTGGGCGCTGGGCGGCAGGTGATAGCGCGCGCTGGCCACCGGGCGCACGTCGCGCACGTTCAGCCGCACCGGCGCCAGGTCCCCGTGCCAGCCGACCGCGTCCAGCGGATTGTACGGGTAGGTCGCCACCGACACCTGGCCGCGCTTCTTGATCTCGACCGGGAAGACGCCCTCCTCCGCCTGGTGCGCCTTGAACGCGGCGTCGAACCTGGGCGTGTCCAGCACCGCCGGGTCGAAGATCGCGTGCGGGCCCAGCAGGCCGCGGTCCGGCAGGGTGTAATGGGTGTTGGTGGCCTCGATGGTCAGCACCGCCGTCTCCGACGCCGGACGCAGCCGCCACATGGTCCCGCGCGGGAGATACAGGTAGTCGCCGGCCTCGTAGGCGATGCGCCCGTAGTCGCAGAACAGCTCGCCCTCGCCGCGGTGGACGAACAGCAGCTGGTCGCCGTCGCCGTTTCGGGCCAGCGCCGGCATCGCCCGGTCCAGCCTCCAGAAGCGGATCTCGGTCGCCTTGTTGTGCAGCACCACCGGCGCGGCCCAGGGCGAGGCCTGCGACTCGTTCAGGCCGTTCAGGTCGAAGGCGCGCGGCCGCAGCGGTCCCTGGAAGTCGTTCCAGCCGGTCGGCGGTCGGCGGTGGTACAGGAACGCCGCCGGGCCGAAGAACCCCTCCTTGGAGATCTCCCGCTCGAAGGTGCCCTCCGGCAGGTCCGTGTGCGCCTGGCGGCTGTGAACCCCCTCGGCGGCCTTCACCGGAATCCAGTTGCGGGACTTGGCCATCACTTCTCGTCCTTGAAGATCGCAACCTCCGGCGCGCGGCGCGAGGCTGCCGATGCCCGGTACATGCCCGATGTGTTGAAGCTCCAGGCGATGTCGCCGGACGGCGTCAGCGCGATCGCGCCGCCGTCGCCGCCGAGCTCGGTCAGCCGCTTCTGGATCACCTCGTCCGCCGCCTGCTGCAACGGCATGCGCTCGTACTGCACCAGGGCGCAGATTTCGCGCGCCACGGTCAGGCGGATGAAGAACTCGCCGGCGCCGGTCGCCGACACCGCGCACGAGCGGTTGGAGGCATAGGTTCCCGCCCCGATGATCGGCGCGTCGCCGACCCGGCCCCAGCGCTTGGCTGTGGTGCCGCCGGTGGAGGTGCCCGCCGCGACGTTTCCGTGCCGGTCCAGCGCGACCACGCCCACCGTGCCGAACTTCCGCTCGTCCAGCGGCGCGCGCAGGTTCTCGGCCGATGGGGCGGGCGCGCCTTGCGGGCGCTTCGGGATCGGCAGCCCCAGCCGCGCCAGCTCCTTCTCCAGCGCCTTCCAGCGCCGCTCGGTGAAGAAGAACGACGGCGGGACCAGCTCCTGCCCCTGCTCGGCGGCGAAGCGCTCGGCGCCCGGGCCGGTCAGCATCACGTGGCGCGACCTGTCCATCACCGCCCGGGCCAGGGTGATCGGGTGGCGTACGGTGGTCACGCCCGCCACCGACCCGGCCTTCAGCGTCGCCCCGTCCATGATCGAGGCGTCCAGTTCGTTGCGTCCTTCGGCGGTGAAGACCGCGCCGCGCCCCGCGTTGAACAGCGGGTCGTCCTCCATCAATCGAACCGCCGCCTCGATCGCGTCCAGCGACGTGCCGCCCTCGCGCAGCACCTTCGACCCGGCCTCCAGCGCGTTCGCCAGCGCGGCGCGATAGGCGGCCTCGGTCTGCGGATCCATCTCGGCCCGCTCGATCACGCCCGCGCCCCCGTGCAGCGCGATCGCCCACTCGGCGCGAGGCTCCAACTCGAACGAGGCGCAGGCGGACAGGGCGACCGCCGCGAAGCCGAGGGTCAAGGCACGAAGGCGTGCGCCGAGCAGGGTGTTCGTCATCAGGCGGCCTCGTACGGGCGCGGCCGCAACCTGCGACCTTGCCTCGTCGAGGGGATCATACACCGAGCCGAAACGTCGCTGACCAGCCGTTTCGTCAGAACGCGACCTTGATCCCCGCCACCAGCCGTCCCTCGTAGGGCTCGCCGAGGTCGTCGGCGTCGGTGTCCCACCAGCGTACGTCGGCGCCGGCCCGGTCGGTCAGGGCGTAGGTCGTGCCCACGTTCCAGTAGGTGTACTCTTCCGGGCTGTCGGAGACGTCCTGGCCGCCGACGGCGGCGGACAGCGTCCAGCGGGGCATGACTTCGAAAGCGGCGTCGGCCTGCCACCACCAGGCTTCCTCGCCGGCGCCGATCCAGTCCGGCGACCAGCCGACGGAGGCGGCGGCCCACACCGGGCCGATCGAGCGGCTGAGCTGGGCCTGCGTCTCCCAGTGATTCAGGTCCTCGCCGTCGCCCTGGCCCAGGTAGGCGACGTAAGTCGCCGACAGGTCCAGGCCGAAGCCCGCGATCTCCGGCCGGCCGCCCACGTAGAAGTCGCCCTCCACGTCCGCCTGCCCGACGTCCACGTTGGACGCCCAGGCGCCCGCGTAGAACAGGCCCGCCTCGTAGTCGGCGCCCAGGAACACCGAGCCGTCCTCCGTCCGGCTGACGCCGCGGCGCACATAGTCGGTCTGGACGCCCGCGGTCCAGGTCAGGCCGCCGTCCGACGGCTCGTCCCAGGTCTCGCCCGCATCCGGCGCCTCGTCCGGCGGCGGGCTTTCCTGGGCGGCGGCGGGCAGAGCGGCTAGCCCCAGCAGGGCGGCGGCGGAGACGATCAGCAGCTGTTTCATCGGGTCCCTCGATCGAGCCTGAATACGCCGCAGCTTGCGGCCGGTTCCCGTCACGCGGCCCCGTAGCGCCGCGCGAGATCGGCTACGGTCGCGTCGAACTCGCCGCGCAGCCGCGCCACCAGCTCGCGCACCGGGACCACGTCGTGGATCGAGCCCGCGCCCTGGCCGGCCGACCAGACCTCTTTCCAGGCCTTCACCTCGTGGTCCAGCTCCTTGCCGAGGTCGATCTTGGTCTTGTCCGGCAGGCTCTTGGGGTCCAGCCCGTTAGCGACCAGCGAGGCGGTCAGGAAGTTCGCCGGGATGCCCGAGATCGCCGGGGTGTAGGTGACGTCGGCGGCGCCGGCGTCGACGATCATCTGCTTGTAGGCTTCCGGCGCCATGGCCTCGGCGGTGTTGATGAAGCGGGTGCCGAGGTAGGCGAAGTCGGCGCCCATGGCGATCGCCGCGGCCACGTCCCGGCCGGTCGACA
>DASPKD010000014.1:0-18258 GCA_035628275.1 Caulobacteraceae bacterium
CTTCGAGTCCCGCTCCAGCGTGACCAGCTGGTCCTCGTAGATCTGCTTGGCCTCGTAGAGCAGCCGGCCGATCAGGGTCGATTTGCCGTCGTCGACCGAGCCGCAGGTCAGGAAGCGCAGCAGCCCCTTCTGGGCGCCGGGAGAGCCGTCAGCACCGGGGGCCATCAGAAGTAGCCCTCGCGCTTCTTCTTCTCCATCGAGGCGGCCTCGTCGGAGTCGATCAGCCGGCCCTGACGCTCCGAGGTGCGGCTGGCGCGCAGCTCGGCGATCAGCTCGTCCAGGGTGGCGACCGTGGAAGGAACGGCGGCGCTCAGCGGATAGCAGCCGAGCGAGCGGAAGCGGACCATGCGGGTCTCCTCCACCTCGCCGGGGCGCAGCGGCATGCGCGCGTCGTCGCGCATGATCAGCATGCCGTCGCGCGCCACCACGGGGCGGGGCGCGGCCAGGTACAGGGGCACGATCGGGATGTTCTCGGCCCGGGTGTATTCCCAGATGTCGAGCTCGGTCCAGTTCGACAGGGGGAAGACGCGGATCGATTCCCCCTTGTTGATCCGGGTGTTGTAGAGCCGCCAGAGCTCTGGGCGCTGGTTGCGGGGATCCCAGACGTGGCCGGCCGAGCGGAACGAGAACACCCGCTCCTTCGCCCGCGACTTTTCCTCGTCGCGCCGCGCGCCGCCGAACGCGGCGTCGAAGCCGTGGCGGTCCAGCGCCTGCTTCAGCGCCTCGGTCTTCATCACCTGGGTGTGCAGAGAGGACCCCGACGCGATCGGGTCGATCCCCCGCGCCACGCCCTCCTGGTTGGTGTGGACGATCAGCTTCAGCCCGTAGCGCTCCGCGATCATGTCGCGGTGGCGGATCATGTCGCCGAACTTCCACAGGGTGTCGACGTGCAGCAGCGGGAACGGCGGCCTGGACGGATGAAAGGCCTTGAGGGCGAGGTGCAGCATCACCCCGGAGTCCTTGCCGATCGAGTAGAGCATGACCGGGTTGTCGAACTCGGCCGCCACCTCGCGGATGATCTCGATCGACTCCGCTTCCAGGCGCTTCAGGTGCTCGGACACGAGCGGCTTGTCGGGAAGCACGGTCATCACTGGCGACTTCGAGAGGCGCGGCGCCCCCGCCGCATCAGGCGCGACCTATAGCACGCGAAGCCGAAGGCAAAACGCGGCGGTTCGCCCGCCCCACCTCGAAAAGGAAAGCGCCGCCGCCGGGGGTCCGGCGACGGCGCGATCCGTCTTCAGTTCAGCGAGCCGCTCACCAGCGCCAGCGGACGCCCAGACGGGTGGAGAAGCCCTCCGTCTCGTCGCCGAAGTTGGCCGTTCCCTTCAGGAAGCCCTCCAGGCCGTACCAGGACTGGGCGGTGAAGCCGAACACCGCCTGGCCGTGGCTCTCGCGCGCGTCGCCCACGAAGGTGATGTCGTCGCCGGTGGTGGTGAACGTCACGTCGTTCTCACCCTCCAGCTCGTCCACCCAGTAGGCGCCGACGTAGGGCGTCAGCTGCAGCGAGCCGGAGCCGAAGGTCCCGCCGATGCGGGCCCCCGCCTTGCCGAGCAGGCTCTTGTTGTCGCCGAAGTCGAAGCTGGCCCCGTCGAAGTCGAAGCCGGTCACGTCGCTGTCGACCCAGGCCAGCGAGGCCGAGGGCTCCAGGAACAGGCCCTGCCCGCCGAAGCGGAAGCCGACCTCGCCCTTCGCGCCGATGCTGGACGCGTCCATGTCCTGCAGCAGCGGGACGGTGCCGAAGTTCGCCTCGGCTTCGTAGAAGTCGCCCTTGACCAGGCCGTTCACGAAGAACGGTCCGCTCATCAGGCCGGCGTAGACGCCGACGTTGAAGCCGGTCAGGTCGAAGCTGTTGCCGTCGGCGAACTCGGTCTCCTGGTCGGCGAAGCCGGCCGTGACGCCCCACAGGAAGTTCCCGGTCAGGGTGTCGACCCCCATCTGGAACCCGCGGTAGTCGCTTTCGGTCGACAGGTTCTCGGTGGTCGAGAACGAGCCGAAGGTGAAGGTCTGCGAACGGGTGAACTCCTCGCCCCCGCCGTAGCCCTGCATCCACCACTCCGAGCCCTCGCTCCGGGTCGGCGAGCCGCCCCAGTTCGAGTCGCGGATCTCCATCATCCGGGCCGACCAGGCGTCGCCCGAGCGGTTCCAGAAGTCGCCCGCCGCCGCGCCCACGCCCAGCATCTGGAAGACTTCCGAGTCAGGCAGGGCCTGCAGGAAGAAGTCGTCCGTCGCCGCGTCGAAGCTCAGGTTGTAGTAGACGAAGCCCTGGTCCGCCGTGCCGCCGAGCACGAACTCGTTGCCGTCGGCCGTGCCCGCGTCGACGACGCGGACGCCGGCGAAGTTCAGGGCGAGGCCGGTGGTCAGGTCGGCGATCTCGATGGTGGTCGAGCCCGTGCCCGCCGTTCCGACACGCAGCAGGTCGGCGCCCGGTCCCGCGCTGTCGAGGTCCACGTCGATCTGCAGGCGGCTGTTTCCGGTAGCGTTGAAGGTGGCGTCCGACAGGTCGAAGATGTCGTTCACGGCGCCGTCGCGCATGTCGATGCGGCCGCCGTTGTTGTTGAACGTCTCCAGGTCGTTGAACGTCGCGGTGCCGCCGAACACCGTCACCACCGCGTTGGCGCCGGTGTTGGTGAACACGTCCGCCCCGCCGCCGAACTGGCTGGTCCCCACCGCGGTGAAGGTGCCGGAGTTGGTGGTGGTGTCGGCGTTGTCGGTCAGGTCGATGCTGCCGGTGATCGTGCCGGAGTTGGTGATCGTCGCCGCGCCGCCGTCCACGTCGAGGGCGAAGTTACCCGCGGTCGAGGAGCGGATCGTACCGGCGTTGGTGATGGTCGTGCCGGTGACCGACAGCGCCTGGATGCCGGCCGTGCCGCCCTCGACCACCGCGCCCGCCGCCACGTTGATCGTGGAGGTGGTCTCGGCGTCGGTGCGCACGCCGGCGGCCTGGGCGGAGTCGGCGCGAGTGTTGACGGTCACGGTCACCGGACCGGTGACGGCGTAACCGAAGATCGCGTCGGCTCCGGCGCCGGACGTGTTGACCGTGCCGCTGGTGATCACCACCGCGCCGGTGTCTGCGCGGCCGTAAATCCCGGTTGCGTTCGCGCCGGTGGTGGTCACGTTGGTCGAGGTGATCGTCGTGCCGTCGCCGGACCAGCCGTAGACGCCGATCGAACCGGCGCCGGTGGTGTTGACCACGTTGCTGGTGATCGTCAGCACCCCGTTATTGGCCCAGGCGTAGATGCCGTAAGCGTCCGCGCCGGAGGTGTTGATGGTGCCGTTGTTCACCACGAAGGCGTTGTTCTGGTTGCTGTCGGCGTAGATGCCGTGCGCCCCGACGCCCGAGGTGGTGATCACCCCGGTGTTGGTGACGCCCACGTTGCCGTCGCTGTTGGCGTGGATGCCGTAGGCGTACCCGCCGCCGCCCGAGGTCGTGATGTTCCCCGAGTTGGTGATCAGGATCACGCCGGTGTCGCTGTCGGCGTGGATGCCCTTGGCGTCGGTTCCGGTCGTGGTGATCGCCGCTCCGTTGTTGATCGTGATCGCCCCGGTCGTGGTGTCGGCCTGGATGCCGTAGGCGTCGGCGCCGGAGGTGGTCAGGGCGCCGGTGTTGGTGATGGTCACCGACCCCGTACCGCCTTCGGCGTAGATCGCGTGCGCTCCGGCGCCCGAGGTGGTGATCGCGCCGGAGTTGGTGATCACGATGTCGCCGGTCGCGGTCATCGCGTGGATGCCGTAGGCGTTCACGCCGGTGGTGGTGATCGGGCCGGTGTTGGTGACGTTGATGTCGTCGCCGGCCATCGCGGTGATGCCGGCGAAGGCGCCGGTGTTCATCGCGCCGCTGCGGGTGATCACCACGTCGTCGCCCGCGGTCGCAACGATGCCGCGCGCGTTCGAGGTGGTGATCGCGCCGGCGGTGATGGTGACGTCGCCTTCCTGCGAAGAGCCGTAGATCGCGGTCGAGCCGAGGCCCGTGGTCGTCACCGAGCCGACCGTGATCACCACGTCGCTGGGCGAATACAGCGTCACGTCGTCGGTGGGATCGCCCGGCGTGCCGTTGTCGTCCACGTAGGTGAAGGACAAGGCCACCGCCCGCACCCCGTAGGAGTTGGCTCCCGAGGTGCTGATGGGACCGGTGGAGGTAACCGTGGCGTCGCCGCCGCCGACCAATACGTCGACGCCGTCGGCGCTGTCTCCGGTCGTGGTGACGCCCGCCACGGTGATGGTGGCGTTGCCCTCCAGGAAGCCGGAACCGGAGACGTAGCCGCCCGCGGCGCGCGCAAAGACGCCGTCGGCATCGTCGCCGTCGGTCTGCACCGGGCCGACGTTGATCACGACGTCGCCGCTGTAGGTGACCGCGCCCACGCCCGTGGCGCCGTAGCCGTCGGTGTCGACCGCGCCGCCGGTGATGGAGATGTCGTCGCCGGCGAACACGGCCACGCCGAAGCTGGACGGGCCGTAGGTGGTCACGTCGTCGGTCGTATCGCCGGGAGTGCCCATGTCGTCGACGGTGATCACGATGTCGCCGTTGGTGGTGACGCTCCCGAAGGAGACGGTGGCGTCCTGCGCCGCCACCACGGCGATGCCCGCCGAGGAGTCGCCGTTGGTGACCACGTCGCCGGTGGTCACCGAGACGTTGCCTGCCGACGAGGTCGCGTAGACGCCGTCGCTGTAGTCGCCGCTGGTGGTGATGTCGTCCTGGACGACGGTCACGTCGCCGACGCCGGTGACGAGCACCGCCGTGGACTCGAGGCCGGAGGTGGTCACGTCGCCGCCGCCGTTGACGGTCACTGTGCCGGCGCCGCTGATCGCGACGATGCCTTGCGACCCGTAGGGGAAGGTCCCCGCGCCGGTGGTGGTCACCGAACCGGAGTTGGTGATGAGGATGTTCCCGTCGGTGAGAGCGAGCACGCCCACCGCGTCCTCGCCGGCGGTCGAGACCGCGCCGGAGTTGACGATGGTCACCGTCCCGGTGTCGCCGCCGCCGTACAGGCCGACAGCGTCGTCGCCCAGCGTGGTCACCGAGCCGGAGTTGGTGACGCTGACCGCCCCGCCGCCGTTCGCATAAGCGTAGACGCCGTAGGCGAAGTCGCCGCCGGTGCTGATCGAGCCGGAGTTCGTCGCCGTCACCGTGCCGCCGTTGTAGCTGTAGGCGTAGATGCCGTAAGCGAAGTCGCCGGCGGTGATCACCGTGCCGGCGTTGGTGACGCTCGCGTTCCCGGAATAGCTGTAGGCGCGCAGGGCGTCGGCGCTGTCGCCGGCCGTGGCCACCTGGCCTTCGCCGGTGTTGACGATGATTGCGTCGCCGTCTTCCGAGTAGGCGTATACGCCGTGCGCCACCGAACCGGTGCCGGCAAGATCGTCGCCGGTGGAGATCACGCCCGAATTGGTGACCGTCGCGTCGGCGTTGTACGACCAGGCGTAGATGCCGATCGAACCGTCGCCGGTGGTGGTGACCTCGCCGCTGTTGGTGATCGTCGCCGCGCCGCCGGAGGCGTCGCCGGTCCAGCCGTACAGGCCGTGGGCGTCGTCGCCGGAGGTGGTGACGGTCGCGCTGTTGTCGATCACCACGTCCCCGCCGAAGCTGTAGGCGTAGACGCCGTCCGCGCCGTTCCCCTCGGTGGCGATGAAGCCGGCGTTGGTGACGGAGACGTCTCCCGTGCCGCCGGCATTGGCGTAAACACCGTCCGCGCCGGCGCCGTAGGTGTTGATCGTGCCGCCTTCGCCGTTGGTGACGAACACCGAACCGTCGTCGGAAACGGCGCGGATGCCGTAGGCGTACACGCCGCCGTTGACGCCCGCGCCGGTGGTGATGTCGCCGTTGTTGGTGACCAGGATCGAACCTTCGTCGGCGTAAACGTTGATGCCGTAAGCGGCGTCGCCGTCCGTCGAGATCGAGCCGTTGTTCACGACCTGGGCGGTGCCCGCGTTGGTCGTGACCGCGATGGCGGTGGCGCCGTCGCCCACCATGGTGACGCCGCCGTTGTTGGTGACGGTCACCGTGTCGCTCACGTCGCCGCCGCCGCTGTATGCGTCGATACCATACTGGTTCGTTCCGGCGCCGTAGATCGAGCCGCCGTTGAATACGTTGACCGAGCCCTGGATGCTGGAGGCCGAGATCACGTCGAAGCCGGTTCCGGCGAAGGCGGACACCGAGCCGTTGTTGACGACCACGACGCCGTACTGGCTGGTCACCTCGACGGTGTTGGCGAAGGCCGCGGTGCTGTCGACGTCGCCGTTGATGGTGAGGAACGCGGCGTCATATCCATCGACGTCGATCGCGCGGAGCCCGGCCGAGGCGCTCACGTCGTCGACGGTCACGGTGGCGATGGCCGGATCGGCGCTGTTGAACGCGGAGACGATCACAGCCGTGTCGGTCACCCCGTAGATGGTCGTGCCGTCCTGGGCGGTGAAGGTCTGGGAACCGGTGCCGGTCTGGACCACGCCGTCGGCGACCGTGCTGGGTCCGGGCAGCACCACCGTCAGGTCGTCGCCGCCGAGGTACTCGATCGTCGGATAGGCGCCGGGCGTGCAGGTGTTGGTGTCGGCGCCCGGATCGTTCGGGCCGCACTCGTCGGCGGCGAAGGCCTTGGTCGGCGCCGAGGCGGCGAACACCGCGATCGAGCAGCCGAGCGCCGTGCCGAACAGCAGCGCCGCGCGCGACGCCGAGACGGCGCGGGCAGGCCGGAACTCGGTCCCGGCGGCGCGGGCGCTCTTGCCCCAGGCGAAACGGCGGAAAGATTCGCGTTGTGTCATCGAAGACCCCTCTGGTCGTACGGCTCGCCAAAAGCGGAAGGCGAGTTCCCCTAGATCGCAGAGGCGTAGCACCGCTCGCCGAAACATGGCAAGGCTTGGCTGAACGGGTTCGTTGACTTTCTTCGCTTAAGGGTTCTCGGCGCGGCGCCGGCGCCACAGGACGGGCGCCGGTTCGGCGCCGTCCTGTGAAGCTTTGTCGGCCTATTCCTTGGTCCAGCGATCCAGCCACGCCTGCATGGCGCCGTGCCACTGGACCGCGTTCCTGGGCTTCAGCACCCAATGGTTCTCGTCATCGAAGTAGAGGAACTGGCTCGGGATTTCCCGCCGCTGCAGCGCGTTGAAGGTCGACAGCGACTGCTCGGTCGGAACGCGGTAGTCGCGCCCGCCCTGGACCACCAGCATCGGCGTCTTCCAGTTCTGGACGTGGTTGACCGGGTTGAAGCGCTCGATCGTCGCCTGGTTCTCCCAGGGCACGCCGCCGTTCTCCCACTCGGTGAACCACAGCTCCTCGGTCGAATAGGCCATGGAGCGCAGGTCGAAGATGCCGTCGTGGTTGACCAGGCAGCGCCACGGCTCGGACCAGTTCCCGGCGATCCAGTTGATCATGTAGCCGCCGTAGGAGGCGCCCAGCGCGCAGGCGCGGCCGCCGTCCAGCCACGGGTACTTCGCCTGGGCCGCGGCCCAGCCCTTCTGCAGGTCCTCCAGCGGCCGGTCGCCCCAATGCTGGGTGATCGAGTCGGTGAAGGCCTGGCCGTAGCCGACGGAGCCGTGGAAATCGATCATCACCGCCGCGTAGCCGGCGCCGGCGAACACCTGCGGGTTCCAGCGATAGGACCAGGCGTTGCCGAACGAGCTCTGCGGACCGCCGTGGATCAGGAAGGCGACCGGGTACTTCTCCCCTTCCTTCCAGCCGTGCGGCTTGACCACGTAGCCGTGCACCGTCTCGCCGTTCCAGCCGGTGAAGCTGAACTGCTCGAAACCGCCGAAGCCGACGCCCTGCAGCTTGTCAGCGTTGTGGTCGCTCAGCCGCTCGGCCTTGCCGCCCTTGGCCGCCACCCGGAAAATCTGCGCGGGGGAGTCCATGTCGTCCTGGGCGTAGACCACGCCGTCGCGGCCCACGTCGAAGCCGGCGACGTGGCCCTCGCCGGTCAGGGGGCGGACCTTGCCGGTCTTGGCGTCGACGGCGAACAGGCGCGTCTGCCCCACGTCGGCGGCCAGCACGTACAGGCTCTTGCCGTCCGCCGACCAGGCGATGTCGTCGGCCGAGCGGTCCCACGTCGGCGCGATCTCGCGCACGGCGCCGGTCGCCAGGTCCATCAGCATGATCCCCAGCCGGTCGGCCTCGAAGCCCGGCCGCTTCATTGCGCGGTAGGCCAGGGTCCTGCCGTCCGGCGACACCACGGGGCCGGTGTCCCAGGCGGGGTTGGCGGCGGTCAGGTTGGCCGGCGCCGCCGAGCCGTCCACGGGCGCGCGCCACAGGTCGAAGTTGGTGCTCCACGGCTCGCCGGTCCCCGCGAGGCGCGCGGAGAAGATCACCGCCGAGCCGTCGCGGGTGAAGGCGATCTCCGCGTCGTCGCCGAACGGCTTGGACGGCACGTCGCCGTCGAAGCCGCGGGTCAGCGCCGTGGCGGCTTTCGCGGGCTCCGCGCCGACCTCGACGGCGAACAGGTGGTTGCGCGTGCCGTCGGCCCAGGCGTCCCAGTGCCGGACGAACACCTTCTCGTGCAGCACGCCGCTGCCCTCGGGCTTCTCGGCCTGGCGGCGGACCGTGCAGTCGAGCGTGTCGCAGTCGGGGAACACCGCCATGGACACCACCAGCCGCCGCCCGTCCGGCGACGGCTTGAACGCGCCCACGTCCAGCGGCAGGTCGGTGACCTGGGTCGCCTCCGCGCCCTCGGCGGTGGTGCGCCACACCTGGCTGGATCCCGAGCGGGACGACAGGAAGTAGAGCGAACCGTCCGGCCCGAAGCGCGGGGTGTTGGCGCCGCCTTCGGAGACCGGCAGGCGGCGGGGCTTGGAGCCCTTGGTCTTCAGGTCCACCGCCCAGAGCGAAACCACGCCGCGGTTGGCTTCCCAGTCGGTGGCGCGCACCTGCCAGACCGCCCAGCGGCCGTCGGGGGACGCCTGCGGGTCGCTGACCCGATCCAGGGTCGCCAGATCCTGCTCGGTGAAGGCGCGCGGCTGGGCCACAACCGGGGCGGCCAGGGCGCCGAGCGCGGCGGAGGCGGCGAGCGCGAGGGCGAAACGGCGGAAGGCGGTCATGGCGGTCCCATCGATCGAACGTCGCGACGCGACTAGCACGACGGCGGCGCTCGCGGAAAGGCGAGGCCATGCGCTCTTCCGGCGGGAGCGGGGGCGGCCTAAATGAGCGCCTCCCGCCGTTCCGCGAGGCCGCATGCCCGAGACCGCTCCCACCGCCATTCCCGTCACCGTCCTGACCGGCTACCTGGGGGCGGGCAAGACCACCCTGCTGAACCGCATCCTGACCGAGGACCACGGCAAGCGGTACGCGGTGATCGTGAACGAGTTCGGCGAGATCGGCATCGACAACGACTTGGTGGTCGGCGCCGACGAGGAAGTGTTCGAGATGAACAACGGCTGCGTCTGCTGCACGGTGCGCGGCGACCTGATCCGGGTGCTCTCGGGGCTGATGAAGCGCAAGGGTCGGTTCGACGCCATCGTGGTGGAGACCACCGGCCTGGCCGACCCCGGCCCGGTGGCCCAGACCTTCTTCGTCGACGACGACGTGAAGGCCAGGACCCGGCTCGACAGCGTGACCACGGTGGTGGACGCCAAGCACGTGCTGCAACGGATCGCCGACAGCCGCGAGGCGCGCGAACAGATCGCCTTCGCCGACCAGATCGTGCTGAACAAGACCGACCTGGTGTCGGAGGGCGAGTTGTCCGAGGTGGAGACGCGGCTGCGCCGGATGAATCCGCTGGCGCCGATCCACCGGGCCGAGCGCGCCGGCGTGCCGCTGGAGACGGTGCTGGGCCGCGGCGGCTTCGACCTGGAGCGCATCCAGGAGCTTCAGCCCGAATTCCTGAACCCCGCTCACGGCGAGCCTGGCCACGTCCACGACGAGCACTGCGGCCACGACCACGGGCATGACCATTCGGATCACGGCCACGACCACGGCCCGCGCGGCCACGCTCACGCCGAAGCCGAGGACATCAAGGGCGTGGCCCTGTCGCTGGACCGGCCGGTGGACGGAAACCGCTTCACCGCCTGGATTGACAAGCTGCTGGCCGAGAAAGGCCCGGACATCCTGCGCGCCAAGGGCATCATCGACGTGAAGGGCGAGGACCGCCGGCTGGTGTTCCAGGCCGTGCACATGATCCTGGAAGGCGACCTGCAACGCGAATGGCGCCCGGACGAGAAGCGCTGGAGCCGGGCGGTGTTCATCGGCCGCGACCTGGACGAAGCGGCGCTGCGCGCCGGCTTCGAGGCGTGCGCGGCGTGAGCTTCGCCTTCGACGCCTACGTCGTCTCCGCCCTGTTCGAGCGCTCCGGGCGCGCGGTGTTCGCGCTGGGGGACGGGACGGTGCGGTTCGAGACTGGCGAGACGGTCGAGGCGCACCCGGACGCGGGCCTGCTGGCCGCGGCCCTCCACCCCTCTGGCGAGGGCGTGGTCACCGGCGGCGACGACGGGCGGATCGTCTGGTCCCGGGCGTCGGGGCCGACCGAACTGGGCGCGCTCACCGGCGGCTGGATCGACGCGGTGGCGACCTCCGCGGACTCAGGCCTGATCGCCTTCGCCTCGGGCAAGCGCGTGGAGGTGCTCGACGCGAAGGACTCCCTGTTCCGCCGCGAGTTCCTTCACGAGCGGTCGGTCGCGGGCCTGGCGTTCGACGCCAAGGGCCGCAAGCTGGCCTGCGCCACCTACGGCGGGGCGGCGGTGTGGTTCGCGCGCATCGCCGACCAGAAGCCGCAGACGCTGAAGTGGGCCGGGTCGCACGTGGGCCTGCTGTGGAGCCCGGACGGACGGTTCCTGATCTCGGCCATGCAGGAGAACGCCCTGCACGGCTGGCGCCTGGCCGACGGCAAGGACATGCGGATGGGCGGCTATCCGGCCAAGATCAAGAGCATGGCGTTCCTGGCCAAGGGAGCGCTGATGGCCACCTCCGGCTCCCACGGGGCGGTGGTGTGGCCGTTCCGCGGGAACAACGGCCCGATGGGCGAGCAGGCCACCGAGGTCGGCTACGACGAGAGCGCGCTGGCGGTGCGAGTCTCCGCCGATTCCGGCCGGCCGTTCGTGGCGGCGGGGCTGGACGACGGGCGGGTGTGGACCGCCGACCTGCGCGGGGTGGGCGTGACGACACTGAAGGCGGACAAGGGACCGCCGATCACCGCCCTGGCCCTGTCGCCCAAGTCCGACCGGCTCGCCTGGGGCGACGAGGACGGCGGCGCGGGCGTGTTCGCGATCAGCTGAGCGCCCTCCCCTTCCCGCCCGGAGCGCTCTAAGGATGACGCCATGCAGCGCCTGATCCTCCTTCGACACGCCAAGGCCGAGGGCCGGTCCGACAGCGGCGAGGACTTCGACCGGCGGCTGACCGAGCGAGGCCGGCAAGACGCCGCCTTGATGGGCCGGGTGCTCGCCGAAGCCGGCTTCCGCCCCGACCTGGCCATCGTCTCCTCGGCCGCACGCACCCGCGAGACCTGGGCGGCCGCCGCCCCGGCCTTCGCAGACGTCGCCGCCGAGTTCGACAAGCGGCTTTATCACGCCGCCTCCGGGACCATCCGCGCGATGGTCGAGGCCGCCGAAGGTCGGGCCGACACCCTGGTGATCGTCGGTCACAACCCGGGCCTGCACCTGTGCGCGATGGAGCTGCTGATCGAGGCGGCGGCCTCGGGCCACGAGATGCAGCGGGTGCAGTCCAAGTTCCCGACCGCCGCCGCCGCCGCCTTCCGCTTTGACGAGGCGGGGCGTCCGAGCTTCGACGGCGCCTGGTTCCCCAGCGAGCACGGCGGGGGCTCGGAAGGGTGAGCCTGCACGACCTGGGCGCCGCGGCCCTGCGCCGGCTGGATCCGGAGCAGGCCCACGGCCTGACGGTAAGGGCGTTGAAGGCTGGGCTGGGGCCGCGCGCGGCGTGCGGACACGATCCTATTCTGGCGACCGAGGTCGCGGGCTTGAAACTGCCGAACTGCGTCGGCCTCGCCGCCGGGTTCGACAAGAACGCCGAGGCGCCGGACGCGATGCTGGCGGCGGGTTTCGGCTGGGTGGAGTGCGGCACGGTCACCCCGCGCCCGCAGGCCGGCAACAATCGCCCGCGCCTGTTCCGCCTGACCGAGGACCGGGCGGTGATCAACCGCATGGGCTTCAACAACGAGGGGCTGGAGGCCTTCGCCGCCCGGCTTGAGCGGCGGCTCGGACGCGGCGGCGTGGTCGGGGCCAACATCGGCGCCAACAAGGACGCGCACGACCGGGCTGCCGACTACGTGACCGGGCTGAAGCGGCTGTGGCCGCTGGCCGACTATTTCACCGTCAACGTCTCGTCGCCCAACACGCCGGGCCTGCGCGGCCTGCAGACCCGCGCGGCGCTCGACGACCTGCTGGGCCGGCTGGCCGAGGCGCGGGTCGCGCTCCACGGATCCAAGCCCGTGTTCCTGAAGGTCGCGCCCGACCTGACCGACGACGAAATCCCGGAGATCGTCGTCTCCTGCGCCGAGAACGGCGTGGACGGGATCATCGTGTCCAACACCACCGTAGCTCGGCCCGACACCCTTCGCTCACTCTTCAAGGGCGAGACCGGCGGCCTGTCCGGGGCGCCGCTGTTCGAGCCCTCGACGCGGGTGCTGCGCCGGTTCCGCCAGGCGAACACGCGCGGGCTGGCGCTGATAGGCGCGGGCGGGATCGCCTCCGGAGCCGACGCCTACGCCAAGATCCGGGCCGGCGCGGCGGCGGTGCAGCTCTATTCGGCCCTGGTCTACGGCGGCCCGGGGCTGGTGGTGCGGATCAGGCGCGACCTGGCCGCGCGCCTGCGGACGGACGGCTTTCTTAACATCGGAGAAGCCGTGGGCGCTGAGTAGCTTAACCAGTTGATCGAACGCGTTCGCCCTGTACTATGCGCGCTCCGTCGCACCGCGCCGGAACGAGGTGGGGATTTCATGCGGTTCAGACCCAGCGTTCGCCTAGGCGTCGCCGGCCTGCTGCTCGCGGGCGCGGCCGCCTTGCCCGCCGCGGCGCAGGACACGCTCGACGCGCCTGTGCAGACCTACGCGGCTCTCGACGAGTCGATGCACTTGTCGGACCTGTCGATCGAGGATCTGGCCAACGTCCAGATCACCTCGGTCTCCAAGCAGCCGGAGCCGCTGAGCGCGGCCCCGTCCTCGGTGTACGTGATCACCAACGACGACATCCGCCGTTCGGGCGCGCAGTCGCTGGCCGAGGCGCTGAGACTGGCGCCCAACCTTCACGTCGCGCGCATCGACGCGCTGGACTACGCGATCAGCGCGCGCGGCCTGAACAGCTTCGAGTCGGCCAACAAGCTGCTGGTGCTGATCGACGGGCGTTCGGTCTATTCCTCGCTTTTCTCGGGCGTGGACTGGGACCAGCAGCACGTGATGCTGGAGGACGTCGAGCGCATCGAGGTGATCAGCGGCCCGGGCGGCACGCTGTGGGGCGCCAACGCCGTGAACGGCGTGATCAACGTGATCACCCGCGACGCGCGCGAGACCGACGGCCTGCTGGTCAGCGTCTCGGGCGGGACGTTGGACAGCGTAGCCAACGTCCGCTACGGCGGCGCCTTCAACGGCGGCGGCTGGCGGGCCTACGTCAGCGGCTACCAGCGCGGTTCGATGGAGACCGCGACCGGCCTGGACGTGAACGACGGCTGGGACGGGGTGCAGGCGGGCTTCCGCACCGACATGGCCCTCGGCCCGAACGGCCTGACGCTTCAGGGCGACATCCACGACAACGAGATCGACCAGTCCATCGGCCTGCCCGGCTACGTCCGCGGCGGCAACCTGCTGGCGCGCTGGGAGCGGCGGTTCGAGGACGCCTCCACCCTGGAGGTCCAGGCCTATTACGACCGGATCCGGCGCAAGGCGCGCGGCATCTACGACGCCCTGGACGCCGTCGACCTCCAGGCCCAGCACGCGTTCCGCTGGCGCGGCCGACACCAGATCGTCTGGGGCGGCGGCTATCGCGTCCACGAGGACGACTTCGCCAACTTCCTCAACGCCTTCGTCATCAATCCGCTGAGCAAGCGGACCACCCTGGCGCACCTGTTCGTGCAGGACCGCATCGCCCTGACCCCGAACCTCGATCTGACCCTGGGGGTCAAGTACGAGGACTCCAGCTACACCGGCGCCGACTGGCTGCCGAACGCGCGCCTGTCCTGGCGGGTGGCGGAGCGGGCCATGCTGTGGGCCGCGGTCAGCCGAGTGGTGCGCACGCCCTCGCGGCTGGAGCGCGACCTGGTGTTCCCGGGCATCGTCGTCAACGGCACCTTCGGGACCGAGAAGCTGGTCGCCTGGGAGGCCGGATACCGGGGCCGCCCGCTGGCCGACCTATCGCTGTCGGTGTCGGTTTTCTACAACCAGTACGAGGACCTGCGCAGCAACAACTTCTCGCCCGGCGGCGTGCTGCCGGTGTTCGTCGGCAATTCGGTCGAGGGCGAGACCTGGGGCGTGGAGGCCTGGGGCGACTGGGCGGTGACGCCGAAGTGGCGGCTCGGCGCGGGCTTCACCGCGCTGGAGAAGGACTTCCGCACCACCTCCGCACTCGACGTCTCCGGGCTGGAGGCGGCAGGCGTCGATCCGGACTGGCACGCCTCGATCCGCTCGCAGCATGACATCAGCGACCGGCTGGAACTGGACCTCAGGCTCCGCGCCGTCGACGAGACGCCGAAGGGTTTCGCGGGCGGCTACGTCGGCGCCGACGCCTACACCGAGCTGAACGCGCGGCTCGGCTGGCGGCTGAACGAGAGGGTCGAGCTGGCGGTGGCCGGGCGCAACCTGCTGAACGAGCGGCACCGGGAGGCCGCCGAGACGCGGGCGGCGGAGATTCCCCGCAGCGTCCACGCCTCCCTGCGCTGGAGGTACTGACCGATGCGCCGCGAGGGCCGCACGGGGGTGAGGACCGCGGGCCGCCTGGCCGCCGCGGCGCTCGCCCTGTGCGCCTTCGCCGGCCAGGGCGCCCACGCCCAGCAGCGGCCGCTGGAATACCCGGTCAAGGCGGCGTTCCTGCACAAGTTCGGCGCCTTCGTCGGCTGGCCCTCCGCGGCGCTGGGCCCCGCGTCGGAGCCCATGACCGTGTGCGTCGTCGGCCCCGATCCGTTCGGTCCGGCCCTGGACCAGGCCGTGCGCGGCCAGAAGGTCGGCGGGCGCTCACTCAGGGTCGAACGCCACCGCACAGTCTCGCGCGGCGCGGGGTGCCACATCCTGTACCTGCGCGGCTCCTCGGCCCAGTCGGTCGCCGACGGCCTGGCCGTGACGGCCGGCGCTCCGGTTCTGACCGTCACCGACGCCGCCGACGGGAACGCGCGCGGCGTGATCCATTTCGTCGTGGTCGGCGGGCGCGTGCGCTTCGAGATCGACGACCGCGCCGCCGCCCGCAACGGCCTGACCGTCAGCTCCAAGCTGCTGAGCCTCGCAGTCCACGTCCGTCCGCGGGAGCGCTGAGGCGGTGGCCCCGTGGTCCCGGATGCCCGAGCATTGGCGGACGCGTCTGCCGCTGCTGCTGGTCACAGCCCTGGTGGCGACCTGGTGCGTGATCGCGGGCCTCAGCGAGCGCGGACACCAGCGCCAGCGCCTGCGCGAGGTGGTCACCCAGGCCGAGATCCTGGCCGAATCCGTCGGCGCCGCCCTGGTGTTCGACGACCGGGAGGCGGCCCGCACCGCCCTGTCGGCGCTGAGGGCGAACCCTGAAATCGAGAGCGCCGGGGTGTACGACGCCTCCAGCGCCCTGGCGGCGAGCTTCGCGATCGAGGGGCAGGCGCCGCCGAACGTCGCCGGGGCCCTGCCCACGCCCGGCGCCGCGCGCGGCCGCGTGGCCGCGGTCGCGCCGGTGACGGTGGACGGGGAGCGGGTCGGCACGGTCTACCTCCGCTCGCGGCCGGAACCGTTCTGGGCCTTGGCCGGGCGGCTCAGCGGCCTGGTCGTGCTGCTGGTCATGGGCTCGCTGCTGCTGGCGGTGATCGGCCGCGCCAACGCCGCGCTACGGACCCGCGCCGAGGATCTGGACGAGGCCAACCGCCGCCTGACCCAGGAGATGGCCGAACGCGAAAAGGCCGAGGACGCGCTGCGCCAGTCGCAGAAGATGGAGGCGGTCGGTCGGCTGACCGGCGGCATCGCCCACGACTTCAACAACCTGCTGATGGTCGCCTCCAGCGGACTCGACCTGCTGGACCGCACCAAGGACCCCGTCCGCCGCGAGAAGCTGAAGAACGGCATCCGCCAGGCGGTGGACCGGGGCGCCTCGCTGACCCGGCAGATGCTGGCCTTTTCCCGCCGCGCTCCGCTGAAGCCCGAGGTGGTCGACCTGACCGCGCGGCTCGAGGGCGTGCGCGTGCTGCTGGAACGCGGCCTGGGGGAGAACGTCGGGGTCGAGCTGAACATCCCCGAGGGCGTCTGGCCGGTGGAGATCGACCCCGGCCAGCTCGACGTGGCGCTGCTGAACATTGCGGTCAACGCCCGCGACGCCATGCCGAGGGGCGGCCGGGTGACGGTGACGGCCGAGAACCGCCCGATCGGCGCCGACGGCCTGGACGTCGAGCACGTCCGTCTGGCCGTCGCCGACGAGGGCGAGGGCATCGCGCCGGAACTGCTGCACAAGGTGTTCGAGCCCTTCTTCACCACGAAGGGCGTGGGCAAGGGCACGGGCCTCGGCCTCAGCCAGGTGTACGGGTTCGCCCGCTCCTCCGCCGGCGACGTGCGCATCGAGAGCGAGCCCGGGGTCGGCACGACCGTGTCCCTGCTGCTGCCGCGCACGCGCAAGCCGCTGCCGGTCGCCACCGCCGCGCCCGCCGTTCCCCTGCCCCGCGCCCGCGGCCGCATCCTGCTGGTCGAGGACGACGACAACGTCGCGGCCCTGGTGCAGGAGCTGATGGCCGAGCTCGGCTACGAGGTGGAGCGCGCGCCCGAGGCCGAGAGCGGGCTGAAGAAGCTGGAGCGCGCCGACCGCTACGAGATGGTGTTCTCCGACATGGTCATGCCTGGGCGTATGGACGGCATGGCGCTGGCCCGCACCATCGCCGAGCGCTGGCCCGACCTGCCGGTGCTGCTGACCACCGGCTACAGCGAGGCGGCCGCCGCGGCTCTGGCCGAGGGTTTCCGCGTCCTGCCAAAGCCCTACCGCCTTGAAGCGCTCGCCGCCGAGCTCGCCGCCGCCCGCGAAGGCCGCGCCCGCCCGGACCCCGAGCAGCACGCGGCGCCGGCGGCCTGACGCACGCGCGCCGCCCCGCAGAGTCTCCGAAAAGGCGCGCTCGCGCCCTGTCGCGCATCCGCCGCCTCGCCGCGACGACGGCTTTCCGGTAAATCACCCGCGAGGTTTTCGGGGGATCGCCATGAAGCTCCTGCGCTGGGTCGTCGCCGCCGTGGTGGTGCTCTACGTCGCCTGGATCGCCTTCCCGGGCGTGCGCGCCCTGGTCGCGCCGGAGGCGTCCGCCCCGCCCGCGGCCATGCGCGCCGAGGGTCCGGCCGCCGACCCGGGCGCCCTGGACGTGATCAGCGCCCCCTCCCTGCAAGGCGAGACCGCCGCCGCCGCGATCCAGTCGGGTAACGCCCCGATCGTGTCGCTGTGGGGCGCGGCGATCGTGCTGTACCTGCTGGCCGCCTTCCTGTTCGCCAACGGCAACATGCGCGCCATGCTGGCCTACGCCGCCGCCTTCGCCGCCGACGCGGCCCTGACGGTGATCGGCGGGGGCGAGGGCGGAAGCCTGTTCGACCGGGTGATCGGGGCGCTGGCGGTCGGCGACTGGCGCTGGTTCGCGCTCGGCGGAGCGCTGCTGATCGGCCTGACCATGCTGGCCGCCGGAAAGCCGAACAGGCGACCTGCTTGAAAAGCTCGGGCGGATCGCGGCCTGACCGCTGATCCGCTCCCAATCGATCCCTACATGAGCGCCGACGGCGAAGCGTCGCCGCGCGCCGTTGACGCCGCGCCGCCCCCGACTAGTGTGCCCGCGTTTTCCGCCCCGGTACGAGCCCAGGACCAGACGATGACCGACCAGACCTCCGCCCCGACCTACGACGTGGTGATCGTGGGCGGCGGCCCCGGCGGCTACAACGCCGCGATCCGGGCCGGACAGCTGGGGCTGAAGGCCGCCTGCGTGGAGATGCGCGGGACGCTCGGGGGCACCTGCCTGAACGTCGGCTGCATGCCGTCCAAGGCGCTGCTGCACGCGTCGGAGCTGTTCGAGGCCGCGAACAAGGAGTTCGCCTCCATCGGCATCGAGGTCAGCCCCAAGCTGAACCTGCCGCAGATGATGAAGGCCAAGGACGACAGCGTCGGCGCCCTGACCAAGGGCATCGAGTTCCTGTTCAAGAAGAACAAGGTCGAGTGGGTGCA
>DASPKD010000015.1:0-14304 GCA_035628275.1 Caulobacteraceae bacterium
GCCAAGGCCGAGACCAAGTGCCTGGACCTGTCCGGCGGCGAGCGGGCGCGGCTGCTGCTGAACATGGTGGCGATGGACGCGCCGCACCTGCTGATCCTGGACGAACCGACCAACCACCTGGACATCGACAGCCGCCGCGCCCTGCTGGACGCCCTGAACGACTTCGAGGGCGCGGTGGTGATCGTCACCCACGACCGCTCGCTGATGGAGCTGGTGGCCGACCGGCTGTGGCTGACCGCCGACGGCGGGGTGAGGCCCTTCGACGGCGACATGGACGAGTACGCCCGCCTGGTGCTCGACCGCGCGCGGTCGGCCGCCTCGGGCGAGGCAAAGCCTTCAGGCGTCTCTCAAAAGGACCAGCGCCGGGCCGCCGCCGAGGCGCGCCAGCGCATCGCGCCGCTGAAGAAGCAGGTGGATGCGATTGAAAAGCAGATGGAAATCCTGTCGGCGCAGATCGGCCGTCTGAACGACCAGCTGTCCGACCCGTCCCTGTTCGTCAAGAACGCCGCCCATGCCGCCGAACTCGGCCGCGAGCGCGCCCGCGCCGAAGAGGCGTTGGCCTCGGCGGAGGGCGAGTGGATGGAGGCGGCGGAAGCCTACGAAGCTGCGAAGACGGAAGCGGGGCTCTAAGGTCCTCCCCCGTGCAACGGGGGAGGGGGACCGCGAAGCGGTGGAGGGGGCGTCCGCCGCCCAAACCCGTTCAGGTCTTTCGCAGCAAAACGGCGAAGCGCTGCTCCAGCTCACGCCCGCTCCACCATGCTCCACATGGTCCCCCTCCCCCGCTTCGCAGGGGAGGATCGGATCAGCCGCACTTCACCTCGCGGACGACGCCGCTGCCCGTGTCGTAGACGATGTTCAGGCGCTCGGGGTTGTAGTCCATGGTCACCGCGCAGTCGGAGCAGTAGACGCGCCAGACCGCGCCCTTGGGCGTCTGCGGGATTTCGGAGCGGTTGCGGCCGACCAGCCAGCGATAGTCGGAGGCGCGGCACTGGTTCGCCTCGTCGGGCGGGGGGAGCGCGCCGGAGGGCTCTCCGGTCGGGAAGGTGTCGCAGGCCGCGAGCACGGCGGTCAGCGCCAGGACGCCAAGAACACGCATCAGGTTTTCTCCCTAAGTTTCAGCCGCAGTTGACGGATTTTACGATCCCGCTCGCCTCGTCGTAGGCGATGTTCATCCGCTGTGGGCGGAACTCTTCGGTGACCGGGCAGGTGGTGCAATGAACGCGCCATTCCGCCCCCTCGGGAGTTGCCGAAATGGTCGAGCGATGCGCCCCCACCAGCCGAGGGCGCCACACGTCGGCGCCGCACTGGTCGGTCGCGACGGGCTCGGGCCGCGCCGCCGGAGCGGGCGCCGGAAGAGCGGGGCCGGAGGAGACGGGTGCGTCGGGGGCCTTCTCCGCAGGCCCGCCGCAGGCCGCGAGCGCCAGGACCACCAAGACGAACGCCCGCCTCATGCCTGCTTCTCCCATCCATGCTCGGTCTGGCGCCAGTAGGAGACCGGCCGGCCTTCGGCCTTGTACCCCTCCCAGCGCCCGCGCGCCCACCCGACCGCCGCCTCGTCGCGGCCGTCGAACAGCAGCACGCAGCGCTCGTAGCCGTCGAGCGGACCCGGTTCGGCCTGGTCGACCACGAACAGGGCCTGGGCGGCGTTGAGGTTCTCCTGACCTGTGGTCAGCAGCACAGGCTGGCGTTCGGCGCGCGGCTCGCCCGCCGCGCCGTGGGGCAGGAACGAGTCGTCCCGCCAGCTCCACAGGTGCGAGTCCAGGTGCTCGACCCGCTCGCGCTCCGCCGCGCGCACCAGCGCCCGCCAGCCGCGGGCCAGAGTCTTTTCCAGCAGTTCGGGCAGGACCTGATCGAGCGCGCTGCGCTCCAGGTGGTAGAACCAGACCTCGCAGGTCCCGCCCGCGCTCATCAGCCTTCGAAGCCGTCGGCCACCAGCCGGTTCAGCAGCCGCACGCCCCAGCCCGCCGCGCCGTCCGGCACGGTCGGGGTCTTGGAATCTTTCTTCCAGGCGGTGGGCGCGATGTCGATGTGCGCCCAGGGCGTGCCGTCGACGAACCGTTGCAGGAACAGGGCGGCGGTGATCGAGCCGCCGGCCCGGCCGCCGGTGTTCTTCATGTCGGCGATGGCGCTGTCGATCTGCTTTTCGTACTGGGCGGGCAGCGGCATGCGCCAGACGTTCTCGCCCTCCCCCGCCCCGGCGGCCAGGATCGCGTTCGCCACCGCGTCGTCGTTGGAGAACACGCCCGCGTAGTCGTTGCCGAGCGCGATGATCATGGCCCCCGTCAGGGTCGCCAGATCGATCATGAACTTCGGCTGGAAGCGTTGCTTGCAGTACCAGAGCGCGTCGCCCAGCACGAGGCGGCCTTCGGCGTCGGTGTTGATGATCTCCACCGTCTGGCCCGACATGGAGGCGACCACGTCGCCGGGGCGCTGGGCGTTTCCGTCGGGCATGTTCTCGACCAGGCCCAGGATCCCGACCACGTTGGCCCTGGCCTTGCGGCCGGCCAGCGCGTGCATGAGGCCGGCCACGGCGGCGGCGCCGCCCATGTCCCACTTCATGTCCTCCATGCCGTCGGCGGGCTTGATGGAGATGCCGCCGGTGTCGAAGCACACACCCTTGCCGACGAAGGCGATCGGCTGCGCGTTCGGATCGGCCGCGCCGTTCCAGCGCATGACCACCAGCTGGCTGTCGCGCCGGCTGCCCTGGCCCACGCCGAGCAGCATGTGCATGCCGAGTTCGGCCATCTCGGCCTCGCCCAGCACCTCGACGGTCAGGCCCAGGCGCTCCAGCTCCTTGCAGCGGCGGGCGAACTCCTGCGGGTACAGGACGTTGGCGGGCTCGGAGACCAGGTCGCGGGAGAACACCACCGCGTCGGCGATCGCCGACAGCGGCTCGTAGGCGGCGCGCGCGGCGGCGGCGTCGGAGACCACGATCTGGACCGTGGCGATCGACGGCTTCTTCTCCGGCTTCTCCTTGGTCAGGTACTTGTCGAACCGGTAGGCGCCGAGCCGCGCGCCGAACGCCGCGCGGGCGGCCAGGACCGGCGACAGGTCGCGCACGTCGATCGCCAGGGTCTCGGCGCCGGAGGTCTTCACCGCCTGGAACGCCTGCGCCGCGGCGGCCTCGGCCGCCAGTTCGTCGAAGCCGTCCTTCGGACCCGCGCCGACCGCCAGCAGCTGCGGCGCCAGCAGGCCCTGCGGCGCGGCCACCGACAGGGTCTGGCCCTTGCCGCCGGTGAAGCGGCCGGCGTTCACCGCGCGCATCAGGGCGCCGCCGGTCTGCTCGTCGTAGGTCCGCGCCGGCTGCGACAGGCTGCGGTCCTCGTGCACCAGCACCGCCAGGACGGCGGTTTCCGACGCGGCGTCGACGAACTCGATCTTCATGGGCGACTGAACTCCTGGAGGCGACGACCCGGTCAGGCCGGGCTTTCATGTTAGTCCGCGCGGCGGTTGTCGCGGCGCGCAAGGGCCGTGTAATACATGCCTCTCCACGAGGGGCAAACGGCCCCGCCCCCCGTACATGACCCTCATCGAGAAATACCTCTTTCGCCAGCTGCTCGTCCCCGTGCTGGCCGCCGTCGCGGCCTTGCTGGCGGTCGGCGTGCTGAGCCAGAGCCTGAGCGCGCTCGACATCATCGTCGAACGCGGCCAGAGCGCCTGGGTGCTGTTCAAGGTCACCTTCCTGGCCTTGCCGCTGCTGGTGTCTATGATCCTGCCGATCGCGGTGTTCGTGGGCGCGCTTGTGGCGCTGAACCGGCTGCACACCGAGCAGGAGATCGTGGTCTGCTTCGCGGGGGGCCTGAGCCGCTGGCGGGTCATCTCGCCGGCGATTCGCCTGGGTGTCCTGGTCACCCTGGCCGCGCTGGTGGTGAACCTGTGGATCCAGCCCGCCAGCTACCGCGCCATGCGCCAGGAGATGCACAAGGTCCGCACCGACCTGGCCGCCACCCTGGTGCGCGAAGGCGAGTTCGCCCAGGCGGCCGAGGGGCTGACCGTCTACACCCAGCGGATCGACCAGAACGGCCTGCTGCGCAACCTGTTCATCCACGTCGAACGGGGCGACGGGAGCGCCACGGTCTACACCGCCCAGCAGGGTCGCATCACCAAGGTCGAGGGGCGGCCGGCGCTGGTCATGCGCCGCGGATCCAGCCAGGTGTTCGGCCAGAACGGAGTGCTGAACTTCCTGTCGTTCGACGAATATCTGTTCGACCTGTCGCCGTTCATCACCAACGACGAGCGGCTGAACTACAAGACTTCGGACCGCTGGCTGCACGAGCTGTTCTTCCCCAACCTGGAGAACGAGTGGGAGCGGAAGAACCGGCTGGAGCTGCTGGCCGAGGGGCACTCGCGCCTGGCCTCGCCGCTGTACAACCTCGCCTTCATGTCCCTGGCCCTGGCCGGGGTGCTGGGGGGCGCGTTCAGCCGGACCGGCTACGGACGGCGGATCGCCCAGGTCGGGGCGGCGGCCGCCTTCGTGCGCATCCTGGGCTTCGGCGTGCTGGCCGCCTGCGCCGACAACGCCTGGGCCAACCTGTTCCAGTACGTGGTGCCGATCGCCACCACCTGGATCGCGCTTCGGGTCATCTTCCGCCAGAAGGTGCGCCGGCCCGTGCCGCTGGCGTCGGACCAGCCGGGCCTGCTTTCGGGAGCGGCGGCGTGAACCGGATCGAGGCGCGTCCCGGCCGTCTGGCGGCCGTCAATCTCGGCCTCGGCCGCATAGAGCGCTACGTCCTGCGCCAGACCCTGTTCGCGGTGCTGGGCGCGCTGGCGGTGATCGGAGCGGTGATCCTGCTGATCGACTTCGTCACGGTGGCGCGCGAAGTCGGCGCCCGCACCGAGGTCGGCTTCCTGGACGTGTTCGGCCTGACCCTGATGAAGGCGCCGAACACCGTCCTGACCCTGCTGCCGTTCGTGTTCCTGTTCGGGGTGCTGGCGGCCTTCGTCAGCTTCAACCGGCGCAGCGAGTTGATCGCCATGCGCGCGGCCGGGGTCTCGGCCTGGCGGTTCATCTTCCCGGCGGCGGGGGCGGCGTTCGTGATCGGCCTGCTGACCATCTTCGCCTTCAGCCCGTTGGCCTCGTGGCTGAGCGAGCGGTACGAGCGCCGCTCCGCCGAGCTGCTGCAGAGCTACGTGCCGGTGGCGCCCGAGGACGTGTGGCTGCGCCAGGGCGACGGCCGCACCCAGGTGGTGATCCGCGCCCGCACGCGGGTGTCGCCGGGCGACCGCCTGCGGGACGTCTCCTTCTACGTCTACACCCTGGACGACCGTGGCCAGCCGGAGCCCTCGCGCACCATCGAGGCGCGCGAAGCGGTGCTGCGCAAAGGGTTCTGGCAGCTGTACGGGGCGCGCGAGGCCGGGGCGGGCGAGCAGGCGGTGGCCTACGAGACCCTGTCGATCCCCTCGACCCTGAACCCCGCCAACGCCTTCGAGAAGTTCGCCCAGCCGCGCTCGGTGCCGTTCTGGACCCTGCCCGGCATGATCTCGCGCATCGAAGGCGCGGGTTTCACCGCCACGGCCTACAGCCTGCGCTTCCACCAGCTCCTGGCCACGCCCCTGCTGTTCGCGGCCATGTCGATCCTGGGCGCGGCCTTCTCGCTTCGGCTGATGCGGTTAGGGGGTCTGGCGCTGTTGGCCGGGTCGGGCGTGGCGCTGGGGTTTGTGATCTTCTTCTTCAACGAGCTGTCGGGGGCGCTGGGCAAGGCGGAGATCATCCCGCCGCTGGCGGCGGGCTGGATTCCGCCGCTGATCGCCTTTTTGTCGGCTTTCACCTTGCTCTTCCACACGGAAGACGGTTGAACGAACGTCGCCGTTTCGTGCGTCAGGGGACCGAGATTCGCATGGGGGACGCCGGGTCGCCGGGTCGGAAGTGGAAGACGGCGGTCAAGGCGCGCCTGTTCGCAGGCGCCGCCGCCCTCGCCCTGCTGACCGCGCCGGCCTTCGCCCAGAGCCCCGCCGAGCCGCCGCCCACGCCCTCCAACGCCGATCTGGCGGGCCTGGACGGGCTCCAGGAAGGCGGGCTGTTCCTCGAAGCCGAGACCATCGTCGAGGACCAGGCGAACAACACCCTGACCGCCCGCGGAAACGTGGTGGCGCGCTACGAGCAGCGGACGCTGCGCGCGCAAGAGATCATCTACGACACCGTCACCGGCCGGGTGATCGCCCGCGGAAACGCCGAAATCCTCCAGCCCGACGGCACGGTCCAGTACGCCGAGGAAATCGAGCTGGACGACCAGCTGCGGGCCGGCGTCGCCGTCGGCTTCGCCGCGCGTCAGGAGTACAACGCCAAGATCGCCGCCGCGACCGCCGTGCGCCGCAGCGAGACGGTCAACGAGCTGAACCGCGCGATCTTCACGCCCTGCGAGATCTGCACGCCGGACGGCCGGCCGAAGCAGCCGACCTGGTCCATTCAGGCCGAGAAGATCGTCCAGGATCGCGACCGTCAGCTGGTCTACTACCGCAACGCCGTGGTGAAGGCCTGGGGCGTGCCGGTGTTCTACACTCCGGTGCTGTGGCATCCCGATCCGACCGCTGAGCGCAGCTCGGGCCTGCTGATGCCCGACATCACCGTCTCGGACCGGCGCGGCCTGTCCTACGAGCAGCCGTACCTCTGGGTGATCTCGCCCTACCAGGACCTGGTGATCAGTCCGCAGATCAACACCAAGGTGAACCCCTTCCTGAACCTGGACTGGCGCAAGCGGTTCTGGTCCGGCCTGGTTCAGGCGCGCGCGGGCGTGACCCACGAGCAGCGCTTCGACAGCGACGGCGACAAGTTCGGCGAGGAGAGCACCCGCGGCTACGTCCTGGCGGACGGCGACTTCCAGCTGACGCCGGCCTGGCGCTGGGGCTTCACCGCCGAGCGGGTGTCGGACGACACCCTGTTCGACCGCTACGCAATCGACGACGTTTACGCCGAGCGCGGCTACTTCCACAGCGAGCGCCGCCGGCTGACTTCGCAGGCCTATGCGATCCGGCAGACCGAGCGCTCGTTCTTGTCGATCTCCGCCCTCAGCTTCCAGAGCCTGCGCCCGACCTATCTGCTCGACCGCTCGACGGGGGCGCCGGACTTTTCCGAATGCGCGCCCTCGCCCGCGGCCGTCGACATCGCCCGCTGCATCTACTCCGAGGACGAGGGATTCCTGCCGGTGATCGCGCCTCTGGTGGAGGCGCGCTGGGAGCCGCAGGGCAAGATCGCGGGCGGGCGCCTGCGGCTGCGCGCGGACGCCGTGGCCCTGACCCGCTCGGAGGACGCGGGCGGTCTGTACGTCGAGAACGGCCCGGGCGGCCGGCTCTACACCGCCCGCCCCGGCGACCCCCGCCGGCCCGGCGTGGACATGGCCAGAGCAGGCTTCGGCGCGGACTGGCGGCGCACCATCACCACCCGCGGCGGGGTCCGCATCGAGCCCTTCCTGGAGGCCCGCGGCGACCTTTACCGGCTGAGCGACCTGGACGGCGGGACGCGCGAAGCGTCGTTCGGTCGGGCCACGGCCACGGCCGGGCTGGACGTGCGCTATCCGCTGATCCGGCGCACCGAATGGGGTTCGGTGGTGCTCGAGCCCATGGCGCAGCTGGCGATCTCGCCGGACGCCGACCTGGACGAGCGCCTTCCCAACGAGGACGGCCTCTGGTTCGAGACCGACGAGACCAACCTGTTCCGTCCCGACCGGCTGACCGGCTTCGACCTGCACGAGGGCGGCGCGCGCCTGACCGTCGGCGGCCAAGCGACGATCAACTGGGGAGACGGCCGCTTCGCCCGCGGCTTCGTCGGCCGCAGCTTCCGGGCCGACGAACAGCCGTCGTTGCGGGTGCGCGACTACACCGACCCTCTGGACACCGACCCGGTCGATCCGAACACGCCCCGTATCTTCGATCCGACAGGCCTGGCCGACCGCAGCTCCGACTGGATCCTCGCCGGGCAGGCGCGGCCGCTCGGGAACCTGAGCCTTTGGGGCCGCGCGCGGATCGACGACAGCGGCGACCTGCGGCGTGGTGAAGCGGCGGCCAACTGGGACTTCGAGCGAGCGCGCGGTTTCCTGCGCTACGTGATCGACAAGGACGCCTTCTTCGACGATCCGGAGCGGGAAGGTTACTTCCCCACCTTCCAGGAGGTCGAAGACCTTCAGGTTGGAGGCGAAGTCATGGCGACCCGGAATTGGGGCGTCGTCTTCGACGCGACGCGCGACTTCAACAACAACCTGTGGCGTCGATCCGAGATCGGCCTGCTCTACATTGACGAATGCACGCGCATCGAGCTGGTGTACGAGCGAAACGAGACCGAACTCGGCGGTTTCGGCCGTTCGGAGTCCATATTGCTGCGCCTAAACCTCGCCACATTGGGAGATGCAGGGTATAGGCGCTATGACGAGCGGTGACACCGAGCATCGCCGGGTCCTCAGAGGAAGCTGCACGACCATGCGTTTCACGCGTTTTGTGGCGGGCGTCGCCGCGGCGGCGATCCTGGCCGCCCCCATGACGGTTTCGGCCCGGCAGCAGACCCCCGCCGTGGGCGAAGGGGTCGCCGCCCTGGTCAACGACGACGTCATCTCCACCTACGACTTGAAGCAGCGGATGATGCTGCTGATGGCCACCACCGGCGTGCAGCCGACGGAGGAGAACCTGCCCCGCATCCAGCAGCAGGCCCTGCGGTCTCTGATCGACGAGCGTCTGCAGCTTCAGGAGCTGAAGCGCTTCGAGGTGGAGATCGACGAGGCCGAGATCGAGGCCGAGGTCGAGCAGCTCGCCAACGATAACAACATCACCAAGGAACAGCTGCTGGCCGGGCTGCAGTCCATGGGCGTGCGCCCGCAGACCCTGCGCGAACAGCTGCGCGCGGAGGCCGGCTGGCGCATGCTGGTGCGCGGCCGATTCAACAGCCGCGCCCGGGTGGGCGACGATCAGATCGACGCTGCGTTGCAGCAGATGGTCGCCGCCAACGCCAAGCCGAAGTACCTGGTCGGCGAGATCTTCATCGACGCGGCCACCGTGGGAGGCCAGGAGGAGGCGCAGAAGACCGCCCAGTCCCTCGTCGAGCAGCTGCTGGCCGGCGCCCCGTTCCAGGCCGTCGCCCGTCAGTTCTCCAACGCGCCGTCCGCGGCTCAGGGCGGCGACGCGGGCTGGCTGATCGCCGGCGACATCGCCCCGGAGCTCGAAACGGTCCTGGCCCAGATGAACCCTGGCCAGCTGTCGAAGCCTATCGTCACCGATCAGGGCGCCTACCTCGTCTATCTTCGCGAGAAGCGCGAAGGCGAGGCCGTGTCCAAGATCGTCACCCTGAAGCAGACCGCGCTGCGCCTGCCGGCCGAAGCGACCGAGGCCGACGTGGCCGCCGCTTCCCGCAAGCTGGAGTCGATCCGCTCGAAGCTCACCTGCGACAACATCGAGGCCGAAGGCGCCAAGCTGGAAGGCGCGGTGGCCGGCGATCTCGGCGAGACGGACGTCAACGAACTGGCCCCCGCCTTCCGCCAGGTGACCGACCAGATGAAGGTCGGTCAGGTCAGCGCTCCGGTGCGCACCTCGGCCGGCATGCACCTGCTGGCCCTGTGCGGCGAGCGTCAGCAGAGCGCCAGCCTTCCCTCGCGCGAGCAGATCGAGAACCGCCTGTTCGGTCAGCAGCTGACCATGCTGGCGAAGCGCTATCTGCGCGACCTGCGCAACTCCGCCACCATCGAGACGCGGTGACGTCCACGGCGCCGCTCGCGGTCACCCTGGGCGACCCGCGCGGCGTCGGACCCGAGATCGTGGTCAAGGCCTGGTCGGCGCTGAAGGGCGCGGGCCAGGCTTTCGTCGTCGTGGGCGACGCCGAGGTGGTGGCCACCGCCTTCCCGACCGGAGCGGCGGCCTGCGAGCGCGTGTCGTCGATGGCCGAGGGCGCCGCCCTGTTCCGTCGCGCCCTGCCGGTGCTGGACGCCGCCGCCGACCGGCCGGCGGTGCCCACGGGCCCCGCCCACGACCGCGCCGGCGCGGTGATCCGCTGGATCGAGACGGCGGTCGGGCTGGCGCTGAGGGGCGAGGCGTCCGGGGTGGTGACCGCGCCGATCGCCAAGGCCTCCCTCTACGCCGCTGGGTTCGAGTTCCCCGGCCACACCGAGTTCCTGGCCGCCCTGACCGCCGACGCTCCCTGGGAGGGCGAACGCGGGCCGGTGATGATGCTGACCGCCGCCGACCTGAAGGTGGCGCTGGTCACCATCCACACGCCCCTGGCCGAGGTCCCGCGCGCGGTCACCGCCGAGCGAGTGGTGCGGACGGCGCGCGTGACCGCCGAGGCGCTGCGCCGCGATTTCGGCGTCGCCGAGCCGCGCCTGGCGCTGGCCGGCCTGAACCCGCACGCGGGCGAGGCCGGAACCATCGGGCGGGAGGAGGTCGAGGTGCTGGCCCCCGCCGCCGAACGCCTGCGCGCCGAGGGCGTGCGCATCACCGATCCCCGGCCCGCCGACACCCTGTTCCACCCCGACGCGCGCAAGGCCTACGACGCGGTGGTGTGCCTGTACCACGACCAGGCGCTGATCCCGGTGAAGACGCTGGACTTCTGGGGCGGGGTGAACGTCACCCTGGGCCTGCCGATCGTGCGCACCTCGCCCGACCACGGCACCGGGTTCGACATCGCCGGCCAGGGGATCGCGCGGCCCGACAGCCTGATCGCCGCGATCCGCCTGGCCTGGACGCTTGCCGCCCGCCGCGCCGCCGCATGAGCCTGGACGCCCTGCCGCCGCTGCGCGACGCGCTGGCCGAGCACGGCCTGCTGGCCAAGAAGAGCTTCGGCCAGCATTTCCTGCTGGACCTGAACGTCACCCGCAAGATCGCCCGCCTGGCCGGTCCGTTCGAGGGCCGCGCGGTGATCGAGGTCGGGCCCGGCCCCGGCGGCCTGACCCGCGCCCTGCTGGAGAGCGACGCGGGGCGGGTGATCGCGATCGAGAAGGACCCGCGGTTCCTGGGCCTGCTGGCCGAGACCGGCGACGCCGCGCCCGGGCGCCTGAGCGTGGTCGAGGCCGACGCGCTGGAGGCCGACGAGGCCGCCCTGCTGGCCGAACACGGAACGTCGGTCGACGCGCACGTCGTCTCCAACCTGCCCTACAACGTCGGCACCCCGCTGCTGATCAAATGGCTGACCGGCCCGTGGCGGCCGCGGGCCATGACCCTGATGTTCCAGAAGGAAGTCGCCGACCGCATCGCCGCACGGCCGGGTTCGTCCGCCTACGGACGGCTGGCGGTGATCGCCCAGGCGGTGTGCGAGGCGCGCGTGGTGATGGACCTGCCCGCCCGCGCCTTCACTCCCCCGCCCAAGGTCGCCAGCGCGGTGGTCCACCTGACGCCCCGCGCCGACGCTCCTCCTCGCCCGCTGCTGGCCTCGCTGGAGCGCGTCACCGCCGCCGCCTTCGGCCAGCGCCGCAAGATGCTGCGTTCCAGCCTGAGGAGCCTGGGGGGAGAGGCCCTGTGCGAGGCCGCCGGAATCGACCCCGCCGACCGCGCCGAAGAGATCGACGTGGCGGGCTTCTTGCGGTTCGCCGCCGCTGCGGCGCCCTGAACCTTCGAGGCGGCATGGCGGTTCACCTTCGACCTGCGACCGAACGGACCGGCTTTCGACCATGACCCTGCGCATCGCCGTCGTCGGCCTGGGCAAGATCGCCCGCGACCAGCACCTGCCGGCGATCGCCGTCGATCCGGATTTCGAGCTGGCGGCCACCGTCGATCGTCACGGCGGCCTGCCGGACGTGCGCAACTTCGAAGCCTACGACGCCCTGCTGGCGTCCGACCTGGGCTTCAACGCCGTCTCGCTCTGCACCCCGCCCCTGCCCCGCCGGGCCATGGCTGCCGCGGCGCTGGCGGCCGGCAAGCACGTGATGCTGGAGAAGCCGCCCGCCTCCACCGTCACCGAGGCGCTGGAGCTGGCGGCCATGGCGCGGTCGGGCGGCCCGACCCTTTTCGCAACTTGGCACTCGCGCGAGGCCGCGGGCGTGGCCGAGGCCCGCCGCCGCCTGGCCGGCGAGACGGTCGAGGCGGTCGAGATCGAATGGCGCGAGGACGTCCGCCGCTGGCACCCGGGCCAGCAGTGGATCTGGAGCGCGGGCGGCATGGGCGTGTTCGACCCCGGCATCAACGCCCTGTCGATCCTGACCGAAATCCTGCCCGAGCCCGTCTTCGTCTCGCGCTCGCGGCTGCTGGTCCCCTCCAACCGCCAGGCGCCGATCGCGGCCGAGCTGGCGCTGAATCTGGCCGGCGGCGGACGCGGCGGCGCCGTTTTCGACTGGCGCAGCACCCCGCGCGACACCTGGGAGGTGCGGGTGCGGACCGCCCGCTCAGCCCTGACTCTGGCCGACGGCGGCGCCCGCCTGATCGTCGACGGCGCTCAGGTCGACTGCCCCGAACGCGCCGAATACCCCGGCCTCTACCGTCGCTTCGCCCAACTAGCGAAGGCGGGCGCCTCCGACGTCGACCTGCGCCCCCTGCAACTGGTCGCCGACGCCTTCATGCTCGGCGAGACCGAACGGACGGAGCCGTTCCAGGACTGACTGCGGCGGCGGCGCTTAGTGCTTCGTGCCCTTGGCCGCGGACTGACGGAGCAGGAAATCCACCGAAGAGGTGGGCTCATCCGGGCCGGAGGACGGCATCTCGGCGATCACCATGCGCATGTCGCGATTGAGGGCAGGGTTCTCCTGGTTCAGTTCGATTCCTCGCTCCAGACAGGCCTTCGCCGCCTCGAACTCGTCGCGGGCCATGTGCTCCAGGCCGCTAGCGAACAGGCGCAGCGGATTGTTCTCGCCCAGCCCCTGCAACGGCGCCCAGGTCCGCGTCGCCGACCCCGGGTCGCCCGAGCTCAGCTCCAGCAGGCCGAGCTGGAAGCGGGCGATAGCGTAGCCCGGCGCCACCTCGACCGCCCGGCTCATGGCCGCGTGCGCCTCGGGGTAGCGGCGGCCGGCGGCCAGCATGGAGCCGCGCAGGAAGTGCAGCCGGGGATCGGTCGGATACTCCGCCGACAGCCGCTCGGCGGCGGCGAGCGCGACGACCTCGTCCTGGCCGCCGGCGGTTTCGAGCAGGGCCTGCATCCGGTCGTCCGGGCACAGGACCAGGGGTTCCTGGGTCATCTGAAGCTCACCTTTTCAGTCTGAAGTCTGCGGGATTTCGCAGGCGTTTTCGAATCGAACCGAGCGCCGCCTTGTGGATCTGCGACACGCGTCCCTTGCTGACCCCGAGCGTCGCGCCGATCTCGTCGAAGCCGACGCCTTCCAGGTAGTGCAGCCGCAGCACCGCGCCCTCGCGGTCCGGCAGGCCGGCGACCTCCGCGTGCAGACGTGCGACCGCCTGCTTCCACGCGAGGCTCTCGTAGGCGTCCGGACGCCGGTCGGTCTCGCCCGACGCGTACAGGGCCGGATCGTCCAGCATGATCCCCACCGCCAGCCCCACCGCCATCTCGATCAGGGCGGCCAGGGCGTCGGAGGCGGACAAGGCGTCCGCCGGGACGGACGACGCCAGCGAGCGCGCCCGCTCGGCGCGCATGCGGCGGCGGTACGACAGCTGCTCTCGCGCCTCGCTGAGCTTGCCGATCCCGTCCAGCACCGCGCCCGACACCCGGCGCCGGGCGAAGGCCGTGAACGGGGCGCCGTGGTCCGGCTGGAACCGGTCCAGCGCCTCCAGCAGCCCCGCGCAGGCCAGCTGGAACAGGTCCTGGAACTCCACGTCGCCGCCGCGGTCGCGATGATGCCGGGCCGCGATACGGCGTGCGAAGGCGACGTGCAACGAGAACAGCGCCTCGCGGGCTTCCCTCGAACCGTCCTGCTTGAAGGCGCGCCACAGGGCGTCCTCCTCGGACGCGCAGGTCGGCGGCTTCACCTCCGACAGGGTCACCGGAAGCTGCCGACCACGCCTTCGAGGACCAGGCTCCAGCCGTCGACCAGCACGAACATCAGGACTTTGATCGGCAGCGAGAGCGTCGAGGGGGGCACCATCAGCATGCCCAGCGCCAGCAGTATGCTCGACACCACCAGGTCGATCAGCAGGAAGGGCAGCAGGATCACGAACCCGATCTTGAACGCGACCCGCAGCTCGTTGAGCATGAAGGCCGAGGTCAGCTGCATCAGGCCCACGTCGGCGGCCTTGGCCGGCAACGGCTGCTTGGAGATCTCGTAGACGGTCTTCAGGTCCTGGTCGTGCACCTGGCGCAGCATGAAGGCACGCAGCGGCTCGGACCCGCGGTCCATCGCCTCCTCCACCGCGATCCTGCCGTCCAGCAGCGGCTTGACCGCCTCGGCGTGGATGCTCGCCGCGGCCGGCATCATGGTGAAGGCGGTCAGGAACAGGGCCAGGCTGACCAGC
>DASPKD010000016.1:0-4733 GCA_035628275.1 Caulobacteraceae bacterium
CGATCCGGGGGCCAAGTACCACGTGCCGGGCAACACGCCCTACACCCGGTACTTCCTGGCCCACATCTACCAGTTCCAGTTCCACCGCGCGGCCTGCAAGCAGGCCGGCTGGACCGGGCCGCTGCACCGCTGCTCGATCTATGGAAACAAGGAGGTGGGCGAGCGATTCAACGCGATGATGGAGATGGGCCAGTCGCGTCCGTGGCAGGAGGCGATGCAGGCCTTCACCGGTGAGCGGGGCAACGACGCCTCGGCGGTGGCGGACTACTTCGCGCCGCTGAACGCCTGGCTGACCGAGCAGAACAGGAAAGAGCGCTGCGGCTGGAGCGCCTGACCTTGTAACGGACCCTCCCCCGTCGTGGTCGGCGGGGGAGGGCCGACGCCGTGGAGCGGCGCGAGAATCCCGTTCCGCCCGCGCCCGCTTTCGCGCTATGCCGCGCGCATGATCGCCCGCACCAAGAACCGGCCCATCCCGCTGAACGTCGGCCCTGTCCATTTCGTGGGGATAGGGGGGATCGGCATGAGCGGGATCGCCGAGATCCTGCTGAAGCTGGGCTACCGGGTCACCGGCTCGGACGCCAAGACCAGCGCCAACACCGAGCGGCTGGAGAAGCTGGGGGCGAGGGTGTTCGTCGGCCATGCCGCCGAGCACGTGGGCGACGTCTCGGCCGTGGTCTATTCGACCGCGGTCAAGCCGGACAACCCCGAGATGATCGCCGCGCGCGAGCGGCGCATCCCGCTGGTGCGCCGGGCCGAGATGCTGGCCGAGCTGATGCGGCTGCAGTTCTCCGTCGCGGTCGGCGGCACCCACGGCAAGACCACCACCACCTCGATGGTCGCCGCCCTGCTGGACGCGGGCGGGCTGGACCCGACGGTGGTCAACGGCGGCATCATCAACGCCTACGGCACCAACGCCAAGGTCGGCGACGGCGACTGGATCGTGGTCGAGGCCGACGAGAGCGACGGCTCGTTCCTGCGGCTGAAGTCCACCGTGGCGATCGTCACCAACATCGACGCGGAGCACCTGGACCACTGGGGCGAGTTCGAGGCGGTGAAGAAGGGGTTCCGCGACTTCGTCGAGAACATTCCCTTCTACGGCTTCGCCGCCGTCTGCCTGGACCATCCCGAGGTGCAGGCGCTGGTGGCGCAGGTCGAGAACCGGCGCCTCGTCACCTACGGCATCAACCCCCAGGCGGAGGTCCGCGCCACCCGTGTGGCCATGGACCCGCAGGGCGCCCAGTTCGACGTGGTGATCACGCCGCGCGACGGCGAGCCCTTCACCCTGACCGACGTGCACCTGCCCATGGCCGGGTGGCACAACGTGTCCAACTCGCTGGCCGCCATCGCGGTGGCGCGCGAGCTGGGCGTCAGCGGCGAGGCGATCAAGGAGGGGCTGGCCAGGTTCGAGGGCGTCAAGCGCCGCTTCACCACCACCGGCGTCGCCAACGGGGTGCGGGTGATCGACGACTACGGCCACCACCCGGTGGAGATCGCCGCGGTGCTGAAGGCGGCCCGCCAGGTCGCCCAAGGCAAGGTGATCGCCGTGGTCCAGCCGCACCGCTACACCCGGCTGCGTGACCTGATGCAGGAGTTCAGCTCGTGCTTCCACGACGCCGACACGGTGATCGTGGCCGACGTCTACGCCGCCGGCGAGGCGCCGATCGAGGGCGTGGACAAGCACGCCCTGGCCGAGGGGCTGAAACGCTACGGCCAGAGGCGGGTGATCGCGCTGGACGGCCCCGAGGCCCTGCCGGCGCTAGTCGCCCAGGAGGCCGAGGCCGGCGACCTGGTCGTTTGCCTGGGGGCCGGCGACATCACCAGCTGGGCCTATGCGCTCCCCGGCGAGCTCGAGACGGTGGGGAAGGCGGCGTGAGCGGCTGGATCGACAATCTGCCGCCCGTCCGGGGCAAGCTGATCCGGGACGCCGAGCTGGCGCCGTTCACCTGGTTCCGGGTGGGCGGGCCGGCGGACCTGCTGTTCCTGCCGGAGGATCACGACGACCTGGCCGGATTCCTGAAGGGACTGGACCCGGCGGTGCCGGTGACGCCGCTGGGCGTCGGCTCCAACACCTTGGTGCGCGACGGGGGCGTCGAGGGCGTGGTGGTGCGGCTGGGGCGCGGGTTCGGCGAAGTCATGCCGATGGACGACTCGCGCATCTACGCCGGCGCCGCGGTGCTGGACGCGACGCTGGCGAAGAAGGCGGCGGAGGCGGGAATCGCCGGGCTGGAGTTCTATCGCGGCGTGCCCGGCACGGTCGGCGGCGCCTGCGTGATGAACGCCGGCTGCTACGGGACGGAGACCAAGGACCGGCTGGTCGAGGCCTACGCGCTGGACCGCTCGGGGGAGCGCGTAGTGCTGAACAACGCCGACATGGGTTTCAGCTATCGCAAGTCGGCGCGCGCCGCCCAGGGCGACCTGATCTTCACCGGCGCCCTGTTCGAGGGCTGGCGCGAGGAGTCCGCCTCGGTGCTGGAGCGGATGGACGAGATCACCGCCCGGCGCGAGGCCACCCAGCCGATCCGTGAGAAGACCGGCGGCTCCACCTTCAAGAACCCGGAGGGCCGCAACGCCTGGCGGCTGGTGGACGAGGCCGGATGGCGGGCCAAGCCCTACGGCGGGGCGATGTTCTCCGAGCTGCACGCCAACTTCATGATCAACACGGGCGAGGCCACCGCCGCCGACCTGGAAGGGCTGGGCGAGACGGTCCGGGCCGAGGTGCGCGAGAAGTTCGGCGTGGAGCTGGAGTGGGAGATCAAGCGGATCGGGCGGGCGAAGGCTTAGACTCACGTGCCTTCCTTCTCCCCTTGCGGAACCGTTTCGTAATTACGTTCCAAACAACCGCTCATCCCCGCGAAGGCGGGGACCCAGAATAGTGCCCGCGAGGGGGGCTAAGCAGAGGTGGCCGCCAAGTAAGATTGAGTAAGCTCTAGACTTGGCGAGCAATGATCTGGGTCCCCGCCTTCGCGGGGATGAGCGGAAATAAAAGCATTTCCGATTTCCTATCAGTCCCGCAAGGGGAGAAGGGAGGAGAGCGGCGCGAAGATTCAGGCGATCTTCTTCGCCCGTGTCTTCTTCGGCTTCTCGGCGGCGATGCGGGCCTTCTCGGCCGTGGCCGCGGTCTTGCGCTGGTCGAGCTCGGCCTCGATGGCCGGGAGCAGTTCGGCCGCGGCCGCCTGCTGCTGCTTGGTTCCGCCGTCGTTCAGGCGCGCCGCGTTGTCGTGCAGGACCTTCAGGTCCTTGTCGCTCATCGACGGAATTCTATCGGCCATGCTCATGGAGCGGCCTCCTTACATCAGCGGGGAGGAAGCGGCCGGGCGACGAACGCCCGGCCGCCGGATCGTGGATCAGACCGCGCGCAGGCTGCCGGCCGAAGTCTTGCCGCTGCGCTCCTGCTCCAGCTCGTAGCCGAGCTTCTGGCCTTCGCGCGGGGCGCTCATGCCGGCCTTCTCCAGAGCGGTGGCGTGCAGGAACACGTCGCTGCCGCCTTCGTCAGGCTGGATGAAGCCGTAGCCCTTGGTGGTGTTGTACCATTTGACAGTACCGGTAGCCATCGGTTGTCCCCTTTCAGAGAACGGATCGCCGAAGTAATCGGCAGGACTCATCGAGGCTGGGACGGCGAATTCCGGGGCGTTCCGCATAGGCGAAGAGCGCGGCAGAGAGACGAACGCGACAGAACTCGACGAGGCTAATGTAAACTATTTCGGCGCGATGTTGAGGGTGTTCGGCGAAATAAAATCGTCGGACGCGCTGCAAGCGCTGCTTTTATTGCGGAAAACCGACGCGGATTTCCGTGCCGGGCGACACGCGAAAACCCGTTCTCAACCCTCCGGCGTCCTGATAACCCGCTCCTCGCTTAGCCGGAGCCCGCCATGTCCAAGCCCCTCGCCGATCGTCACGTCGCCGTCCTGCTGGGCGGGCTCTCGCCCGAACGCGAGGTGTCGCTGGTGTCGGGCAAGGAATGCGCCGAGGCGCTGGAGCGGCTGGGGGCGAGGGTCAGCCGCGTGGACGCCGGACGCGACCTGGCGCAGGTGTTGGACGGGCTGAAGCCCGACGTGGCGTTCAACGCCCTGCACGGCGCCTGGGGCGAGGACGGCTGCGTCCAGGGGATTCTGGAGACGCTGGGGATCCCCTACACCCACTCCGGCGTGCTGGCCTCGGCCCTGGCCATGGACAAGGCCAAGGCGAAGGCAGTGCTGGCGGCGGCGAACGTGGCGGTGCCGGGCGGCGGCCTGTTCAACCGCTTCGACGTGGCCCGCGACCACGTGCTGCCGCCCCCCTACGTGGTCAAGCCGAACGCCCAGGGCTCCTCGGTCGGCGTGTTCCTGGTGTTCGAGGGCGCCAACTCGCCGCCGCGCGACCTGGTTAGCGAAAGCTGGACCTTCGGCGAGGAGGTGATGGTCGAGCCCTACGTCGCCGGCAAGGAGCTGGCGGTGGCGGTGCTGGGCGAGAAGGACGGGGCGCGGGCGCTGGCGGTGACCGACATCGTGGCGGCGACCGGGTTCTATGATTACGAGGCGAAATACGGGGAGGGCGGGTCCCGGCACGTGATTCCGGCCCCGATTCCGCCGGCCGTCGCGGCCGAGGCCAAGCGGATGGCGGAGCTGGCGCACGAGGCGCTTGGTTGCCGCGGCCTTACCCGAAGCGACTTCCGTTATGACGATGTTAAGGACGTCCTTGTTCTGCTGGAGGTCAACACCCAGCCCGGCATGACGCCGACCTCGCTCGCTCCCGAG
>DASPKD010000017.1:0-21719 GCA_035628275.1 Caulobacteraceae bacterium
GGTGATGGACGACATGCGCTCCGCCGGCGTCGACTTCATCACCATCGGCCAGTACCTGCAGCCCACCCGCAAGCACGCCGCCATCGACCGGTTCGTGACGCCCGAGGAGTTCAAGGCCTACGAGGCGATCGCCCGGGCCAAGGGCTTCCTGATGGTCTCCGCCAGCCCGCTGACCCGCTCCTCTCACCACGCCGGGGACGATTTCGCCAGGCTCCGCGCCGCCCGCGAAGCGCGGCTGGGGCGCTGATGAAGCACCGCGTCGTCAAGGTCCTGCCCTACGCACCCGACCAGCTGGTCGAGCTGGTGGGGGACGTGCGGCGCTATCCCGAGTTCGTGCCCTGGATCACCTCGATGCGGGTCTGGAACGAGCGGACCGAGGCGCCGGGGGTGACCACGCTGGACGCCGAGGCGTCGGTCGGCTTTTCGTTCCTGCGCGAGAAGTTCGCCACCCGCGTGCGGCGCGACACGGTCGCAGACGTGATCGAGGTGTCCTTGCTTCACGGCCCGTTCCGCAAGCTGTCCAACCGCTGGACGTTTCGGCCGCATCCGGTTGGAAGCACGCTGGAATTCGACATCGACTTCGAGTTCAAGTCGCGCCTGCTGGACGTGATGCTGGCGGCAAACTTCGACCGGGCGGTCGGCAAGCTGATGGCCTGTTTCGAGGCGCGGGCGATGGCCCTCTACGCCCCGCTCAGGGACGCTCGACCGGCGGCCGCTCCGGCTTCCGCGCAGGCCTGATCTCCTTCAGCCGATCCATCAGCAGGCCCAGCGCCACCTTCACGCTGGCCTCGCGCACCCGCTCGCGGCCGAGGTCGCCGAACAGCTCGCGCCGGTGAACCGTCTGGCCGTCTCGCATGGCGGTGGCGAAATGCACCAGACCGATCGGCTTCAGCGGTCCGCCGCCGGTCGGACCCGCAATGCCGGTGATCGACACGGTCAGGTCGGCGTGGGATCGCTCCAGCGCGCCTTCGGCCATGGCCCGGGCGACCGGCTCCGACACCGCCCCGGCGTCGTCCAGCAGGGTCTGAGGCACGCCCAGCATCTCGTGCTTGGCCTCGTTGCAGTAGGTCAGGAACCCGCGATCCACCACCTTGGCCGACCCAGAGATCGCGGTGAGCGCGCCCGCCACCAGTCCGCCGGTGCAGCTTTCGGCGGTGGCGATCATGATTCCGCAGTCCTTGGCGTTCTCCAGGACCTCGTTGGCCAGCGCTACGATATCGTCGGGAAACATGCGATCTCTCACCCCTCCGGTCGCCTGAGTCGGTAACGCGCAAGGCGACGCAACCGTTCTTGGGCCTCCCTTCAGGGCTTCGCAATGACCGACGTCGCCGTCCCCGCCGCGCCGAGGACCCCTGTCGCGCCGATCCTGTTCGCGGTGGCGATCTTCACCAGCGCGGCGCTGGTGTTCACCGTCCAGCCGATGATCGCCAAGATGATCCTGCCCAAGCTCGGGGGATCGGCGGCGGTGTGGAACACCTCCATGGTGTTCTTCCAGGCGGCGCTGCTGGCCGGCTACGGCTACGCCCACGCCCTGCAGCGGGTCTCGTCCTTGCGGACCCAGGTGGCGATCCACCTGGGCCTGCTGGCGCTGGCGGCCCTGTTCCTGCCCCTGCACGTCAGCGGCGCGCTGGGCGATCCGCGCCCCGACGCGCCGATCGCCTGGCTGCTGGGGGTGCTGGCCCTGTCGGTGGGGGCGCCGTTCGCCGCCCTGTCGGCCACCGCCCCGCTGCTACAGGCCTGGTACGCCCGGGTGCGGGCGGGAGAGCCGGATGCGAAGAACCCCTATGTCCTGTACGCCGCCAGCAACCTCGGCAGCTTCATCGCCCTTTTGGCCTATCCGATCGTGCTGGAGCCGCTGCTGCGGCTGCACGAGCAGACCTTGGCGTGGACGATCGGCTACGGCCTGTTCGCCGCGCTGGTGGTGGGGCTGGCGGCGCTGGCTTGGTCGCGGCGCGAGCAAGGGGCCGACGCCGCGCCGCTGGAGCGTACGGCGCCGGTCGCCTGGCGCGAGAAGCTGATCTGGGTGCTGCTGGCCGCCGCCCCGTCCAGCCTGATGCTGGGGGTGACCACCCACCTGGCCACCGACGTCGCCTCCGCGCCGTTCCTGTGGGTCGCGCCGCTGGCGCTGTACCTGCTGACCTTCGTCGTCGCCTTCTCCGACAAGCCGGCGATCCCGCTGAAGCTGACCCTGCCGATCCAGGCGGGGCTGATCGCGCCGTGCGTCGTGCTGCTGCCGTTCAGCACCGGCAACTGGGGCATGATCTTCGCCCTGCACCTGGCGACCTTCTTCTTTACCGCCCTGATGTGCCACCAGTTGCTGGCCGGGCGTCGCCCGCCGCCGGACCGGCTGACCGAGTTTTACCTGCTGCTGTCGCTGGGCGGGGTGCTGGGCGGCGCGTTCAACGCCCTGCTGGCGCCGGTGATCTTCGACGTGGTGCGCGAATACCCCCTGGTGCTGCTGCTGGTGCTGCTGGCCCGGCCGTGGGGGCAGGGGCGCATCCCCACCTGGACATGGTACTGGGTGGTGACGGCGCTGGTCATGGCGCTGATCCCGCAGGGGCTGTTCGCCCTGATGCGCGCCTGGCCGGAATGGATCCGCGAGGGCGCCCTGGCCGGGGTGTTCACCTGGGCGGGGATCGAGCGGGCCTCGCAATGGCTTCTGGCGGCGGGCGCCTTCTGCGCCTTCTTCCTGCGCAAGCGCGCCCTGCTGATGCTGGGGGTGCTGGCGATGCTGACCCTGTCGGCGCACTCGGTCGCCGGACGCTACGACTGGGTCGACGACGCGCGCAGCTTCTTCGGGGTGCTGCGGGTAGCGCGCTATCAGGACCCGACCTACGGCGAGATCCGCATGCTGCTGCACGGCACTACCCTGCACGGCGCCCAGATCGCCGCGCCCGAGAACCGCTGCGCGCCGATCCTCTACTACGCCTCGACCACGCCGCTGGGGCAGGCGCTGATCACCGTGCAGGGGCGCAAGCCCGCCGCCGACATCGGGGTGGTGGGCCTCGGCACCGGTTCGATCGCTGCCTACAAGCGGATGAGCGACGCCCTGACCTATTACGAGATCGACCCGCTGGTGGAACGCTTCGCGCGCGATCCGCGGCGGTTCTCCTATCTGGACGGCTGCGCCAAGGGTTCGCCGGTGGGCGTGGTGCTGGGCGACGCGCGTCTGACCCTGGCGCGCGAGCCCGCCGGCAAGTTCGACCTGCTGGTTGTGGACGCCTTCTCGTCCGACAGCGTGCCGACGCACCTGCTGACGGTCGAGGCGCTGAAAGGCTACCTGCGGGTGCTCAAGCCCGACGGGGTGGTGGTGCTGCACCTGTCCAACCGCAACCTGGAGATCACCACCCCGGCGATCGCCACGGCCAAGGCGGCGGGCGCGCCGGTGCTGCACCAGGTCTATTTCGAGCAGGACCGCGGGTCGGAGATGCTGGAGGCCTCCACCGAGGCGCTGGTGATCGGCAAGTCGCGCGCGGCGCTGGAGCCGTTCCTGGCCGACGGCCGCTGGAAAATCCCGTCTCCCAGCCGCACCCGCCCCTGGACCGACGACTACACCAACCTGATCGGCGCGCTCTGGCGCGACCTGACCGCGGAGCCGAAAGCCGCCTCCTGACGCGCAAGCCTCAGAGGTTCTCGACTTCGAAGCCGTGCGCCTGGGTCAGGCGCTCGGCGACGATGGAGCGGTGGCAGCCGGCGGCGTCGGCCTCGTAGCAGAGCAGGGCGGCGCGGCGGTCGCGGGCGATCTCGGCCGCCTGGGCCAGCTCCATCTGCGCCGCCGGTTCGGTCAGGTGGGCCTCGTAGATCGCGCGCATCTCGGCGATCCGGCCGTCCCGGGCTGCGTCCCGGCCGGGCTTGGGCGTGCCGAGCGCGCGCAGGTGGACGTAGCCGATGCCGCGCTCCGCGAGGCTGGCGGCCAGCAGCGACTTGGAAAAGCCGGCCTTGCGCGACGAGGCGACGGCGCGAACGTCGATCACCACCTCGACGGCCGCCCGCTGCAGCCGGTCGAGCACGTCCGGCAGGGTGTCGTTCTCGTAGCCGACGGTCGCGAGCTTCATGGCCGGCCCCCCTCAGACGCCGTAGTGGTCCCGATACCAGGCGACGAACGCCTCCACGCCGGTCTTGACCGAGGTGGTCGGGCGGTAGCCGGTGAGCGCCCCCAGCAGGTCGGCGGAGGCGAAGGTGGCCGGCACGTCCCCGGCCTGCATGGGCAGGTAGTTGCGGATCGCGGACCGGCCGGTGGCCGCCTCGATCGCCTCGATGAATTCCAGCAGGCCCGTCGGCGCGCCGCCGCCGATGTTCACCGAACGGAACGGGGCGACGGGGCTCAGCGAATCGCCCGGGACCGGCGCGGCCTCGCCGGGCTTGGGCGGCGGGGCGTCGAGCAGCCGGACAAGCGCCTCCACCAGGTCGTCGATGTAGGTGAAGTCCCGCTTCATCTCGCCGTTGTTGTAGACGTCGATCGGCTCGCCCTTCAGCGTCGCCGAGACGAACTTGAACAGCGCCATGTCCGGCCGACCCCACGGGCCGTAGACGGTGAAGAAGCGGAAGGCCGTGGTCGGCAGGCCCCACAGGTGGCTGTAGGCGTGGGCCATGCCCTCGGTCGCCTTCTTGGTCGCGGCGTAGAGGGTCAGCGGGTGGTCCGTGCGGTCGGTCTCGACGAACGGCATGTCCGGATTGCCGCCGTAGACCGAGCTGGTGGACGCCAACATCAGGTGCCGCGGCCGGTGCTCGCGGCAGAGCTCCAGCAAGTTGAAGGTGCCGACCAGATTGGCGTCGACGTAAGCGCGCGGATTCTCCAGGCTGTAGCGCACGCCCGCCTGGGCCGCGAGATGGACCACCGCCTCGGGCCGGAAGGCCGAGAACGTCTCCGCCAGCCGATCGTGCTCCTCCAGCAGCAGGAGGTGCTCGGAGAAGCCGTTGTGCTGCTTCAGGACCGCGTGCCGGTCGTGCTTCAGCTGCACGTCGTAATAGGGCGTCATGCCGTCGACGCCCGCCACCTCGTGCCCGTCGGCGATCAGCCGCCGCGACAGGTGAAAGCCGATGAATCCGGCCGAACCGGTGACCAGGATGCGCATGACGCCTCGTCCAACCCCGCGCGCCGCATAGCACGCCTGCGTTCGTCGTCCAGCAGGGCGCGCCCGCGGCCGTTGGTGGAACGTCGTTCTAGGGCTGTGGAAAAAACGTCGGTCTCAGTTGACCCATACGGCGAAGCTGATCAGTTTCGCCGTTAAGGTAGATGAACACGTCCGTGTTCGTCGGGGCCCCTGAGGCTCCCGAAACCCGCCGAGGCGGGTGTTCCGCGTAGCTTTGAGAGTTCGATCGCCGGAGCGAACCGGCGTCCGCGACGGGGGGCCGCGCATGAAGCTGTCGCTGACCAGAGAGCAGCATGTCTACGGATTTGCGGCGTCGTCGGTGGACGCCGTCCTCCACGTCCCCGCCGGTCCGCCCCGGCTGACCAGCTTCCAGGGGCCCGCGCTCGGCGTGCGGGTCGTGGACGAGCGGCCGGTGCGGCTGGCGCCCATCGTGCTGAGGCCCGCAGCGTCCGCGCGCGAAATGTCGCGCTGGGCCGAGGTCGCCGAGCCGGTTTCCGCCTTCGCCCCGAAACCTGTCGTCGCTGACGCCCTGCCCATGCGCCGCAACGGGTCGTTGAGCGAACTGCTGGCCCGCAAGCGCGGCGCGGGCGTGCGCCCGGCGCTCGCCGCGACCTGACTTCAGCCAGACTGCGACGCTACGGCCGCTCGCCTGCGCCGTTTCCACCGGCCATGGTGCGCCGGGGCTGAAAAGCGGTTCGCTTCGGGGCGACAGGAACGTGTGGCGGGCGCGACAAGGACATAAGGCTTGGGTGGTCGAGGACGCCGACGGGGCGATCCTGGCGGTGGCCCGCTTCAGGCGCGCGGCGGTCGACGCCGCCGCGGTCTGCGAAGGCGAGCGGCAATCGACCCGCTGGGTGGTGCAGGGCGAGACCGAGCGCGGCGTGCTGGTGGGGCCCGAGGGGGCGGATCCGCTGCTGCTGTTCCGTCTCCGCGCCGACGCGGAGAAGATCGCAGGCGCGCCCAGTATCCTGAGGCGTCTGTTCCAGCTGGGGCAGGCGGCGCCGGGCGTAGACGCCTTCGCCTGGGAAGAGCTGTGGGGCGACCCGGGCGTGCTGGTCGACTTGGCCCGCGCCGCCCCAGTGGAAACGCCGCCGGTCGAGCCGGAGACCGAGCCGGTTCAGGAACGAACCGCGCGTTCGGGCGCTTAGGCTAAGCTCTCACCGCGTCGGGCGGGGTGCGTCGGGTCTTGGTTCGTGCTATGACCGGCCGTGCGGGACGAGGGCTCGCGTGCGTCTGTAACAGCCTGACGGGACCGTATCGTGATCTTCCCTCGACCGAGCGCGGAGAAGCCGGCGCGTGCGCCGTGGACGCAAACGGCGGCGGCCAAGGCGTCTGAATTCAAGCAGGTTTTGCTCTCCACCGCCCGCGCCGCCGGGCGCATGGAACATGAGGTGTGGGCCCACGGCGGGGCGGTCGCCTGCGCCACCCTGGTGCTGTGGGTCGGCGTGTTCGGGCCGGTGGTCGCGCGCGACGATCCGCGCGAGCGCGCGCGCGAGATCGCCCGGCTGTCCGGCGGAGACTTCGGCGAGACCGGGCTGGCGGTCCTGGCCGGGCGGATGGATCGCGCCGCGGTGGCCCTGGCGGCGCGATTCGCCCCCGAAGCCCGCACGGTCGAGCCCAGCGCCCTGACCGCGGCCCTGGCGCCGGCGATCAGCCCCGAACCGACCCTGTCCGACGCGATCCAGCCTTTGCCGGAAGACGCCGCGCGGCTGGTCAACGCGAGCATCCCGGTTTCGGCCCTGCCGAACCCCGCGGCCCGACCGTTCTTCCTGAAGGCCAGGGACCTGCTGGACGAGTCCCGCGCGGTCGAGTGCCTGACCGCGGCGATCTACTACGAGGCCGGCTACGAGAGCACGGCCGGGCAGCAGGCGGTCGCCCAGGTGGTGCTGAACCGCATGCGCCACCCGTCCTATCCCAAGACCGTCTGCGGCGTGGTGTTCCAGGGCTCGAACCGCACCACCGGCTGCCAGTTCACCTTCACCTGCGACGGCTCGCTGGCCCGGCGGCCCGCGCCCGCGGTGTGGGAGCGCGCGCGCAAGATCGCGGTCGAGGCGCTGAACGGCAAGGTGATGAAGAGCGTCGGCAACGCCACGCACTATCACGCGAACTACGTGGTGCCGTACTGGGCCTCCAGCCTGGCCAAGGTGACCACCATCGGCACGCACATCTTCTACCGCTGGAACGGCGGCGCCGGCGCGCCGGGCGCGTTCGGCGGGACCCACGCGGGCGCCGAGCCGACCATCGACCAGCTGCTGGACGCGAGCCTGCAGAACGCCTCGGTCGAGCTGCCCAAGGGCCAGGAGAAGCCGGTGCTGGCGCTGGCGTCCTTCGCACCGGGCGCGGAGGAGGCGCCCGAGGCGCCGTCCCCGGTGGTGACCGCGCCGACAGGACCGCTGACCGAGACCCAGGTCGAGGTGAAGCTGGAGGAGGCGCCCGCGCCGCCGCCGGCTCCGGCCAAACCCAAGGCGCGCCGGGACGGCTGGTCGCGCCTGCCGGTCCGCTCCGACTGGTGACGCGCGGCGGGGAATGTCGCATTCTCCGCCCGTGAGCTCCGCCGTCCTCGACACTTCGCGCCCCGGCCTCGCCGCGCCCTTGCGCCTGGCGGCGCTGGGGCTGTTCGTCCTCGCCTGCGCCTTCACCCTGTACGCCGCCCTGGCGCCCGACGACGGCTCGACGGGCCTGCTGTCGCGCCTGCTGCCGTGGGACAAGGCCAGGCACGCGGCGATCTTCTACGGGCTGGCCGGGCTGGCCGCGGCGGCCTTCCCCAGGACCGGCCTGATCGCGCTGGGCGCCGCGCTCGCCGGGTACGGCGGCGCGATCGAGCTGGTGCAGGCGGTCGCCGGGACCGGGCGCGACGCGGAGACGCTGGATTTCGTCGCGAACCTGGTCGGGATCGCGGGCGTGTACGGGCCGCTGCTGGTGCTGACTGTCTGGCGCAGGGAGGCGGGGCGATGACGGTCGAAACGGCGGGGGAGGGACCCCGGCGGGTGCTGTTCCAGGACTGGCGCCCGGCGACGGCGGCGCTGACCGCGCTCGCCCTGGTCGGCGGACTGCTGGCCGCGCGGGCGGCGTTCGAGACCAGCGGAGCGGGCGCCACGCCCCTGCTGCCGCTGGCCGATTCGCACCTGGCGCGGGCGCACGCGGCCTTGGACCGTGAGCGCTGGAGCGAGGCGGAAACCCACGCGCGCAAGGCGGCGTCCCTGTCGCCCGCGCGGGCGGAGAGCTGGTTGGCGGTGGCCTACGCGGTCTACATGCGCGACGGGCTGACGCCGCAGGCGCTGAAGGCGCTGGAAACCAGCTACGTCGCCGGGCCTTTCGACCCCGACGCAAGCCTCTGGCGGCTGCGGTTCGCCTTCGACAACTGGACCGGCCTGACGCCCGAGCTCAGGCGCGACGTGCTGGCCGAGGTCGACGCCCTGTGGGCGCGGCCGTTCATGCCGCGCCGGCTGGAGGTTCTGTCGGAGGAACTGGGCGACCCGTCGGGCCGGATCGCTCTGGTCGCCGAGATCACCGCGCTGAACCTGACCGTGCCGCGCACCGAGCCGTCGCGCTAGGCCGGAGCCAGCGCCTCCGCCGCCCAGCGGTCGACGGCGGCGACGTGGCGGGCCTTGGCGGCGGCGTCCAGATACGAGCCCTCGAAGCTGTTGCGCGCGAGCGTGGCGAGATCGGCGTGCGACAGCCCCGTCGCGCTCGCGGCGGCCAGGTAGTTGTCGTTCAGATAGCCACCGAAATAGGCCGGATCGTCGGAGTTGATCGTCGCCTTCAGCCCCAGCCGCAGCATGCGGGGCAGGGGGTGGGCGGCCATGTCGCCGACCACGCATAGCTTCAGGTTCGACAGCGGGCACACGGTCAGGGTCGTCTCCTCGCGCGCCAGCCGCGCGGTCAGGGCCTCGTCCTCCAGCGCGCGGTTGCCGTGGTCGATGCGGTCGACCTTCAGCAGGTCCAGCGCCTCCCACACGTACTCCGGCGGACCCTCCTCGCCGGCGTGGGCGAACAGCTTCAGGCCCCGCTCGCGGGCGGCCCGGAACACCCGCTCGAACTTGGAAGGCGGGTGACCCTTCTCGGAGGAGTCGAGCCCCACGCCCAGCAGCCGGTCCAGCCACGGCTCCGCCGCCTTAAGCGTCGCGAAGGCGGCATCCTCGTCCAGGTGGCGCAGGAAGCACAGGATCAGTTTCGAGGTGACGCCGAGTTCGCGCTCCGCCTCATGCATGGCCGCCAGCAGACCGTCGATCGCCACCGCGAACGGCAGGCCGCGGTCAGTGTGGGTCTGGGGGTCGAAGAAGATCTCCGCGTGCACGCCCCCGTCGGCGGCCAACCTGCGGAAATAGGCCATGCCGAGGTCGCGGAAATCCTCCTCGGTCAGCAGCACGCTCGCGCCCGCGTAATAGATGTCGAGGAAGTCCTGGAGGTTGGAGAACTGGTAGGCGGTCCGCACCTCCTCGACGGTGGAGAAGGGCAGGGCGACGCGGTTGCGGCGGGCGAAGGCGAACATCTGCTCGGGCTCGAGCGAGCCCTCGACGTGCATGTGCAGTTCGGCCTTGGGCAGGCCCGCGACGAACGCTGTCAGGGATTGCTCGTGCTCGGCCATATCGCCCTCCAGCTGCCGATCAGACCGTAGCATCGCCCGAAAGGGGCGCAACGGCGCGACGTGTTGTTGCGGCGCCAAATTCCCGCCGAGGAAAGTTGCGAGGGATGCGCTATAGGTTGCGCGAGCAGGTTCGATGACCTTTCTGAAGCGCATAATCCGGGCCAAGCCCCAACCGCCCGCGCCCCGCTCGCGGACGAGCGAGCTCGTCTATGCGATCGGCGACGTGCACGGGCGGCTGGACTGCCTGGAGCCGCTGCTCGACGCGATTCGGGCGGACGCCCAGGCGCACGCCGTGCGGCCGCGGCTGATCTTCCTCGGCGACCTTGTCGACCGCGGGCCGGAGTCGCGGCAGGTGGTGGACCGGGTGCTGGAACTGTCGATCCAGGGCTGGTGCGACGTGGACGCTCTGAAGGGCAACCACGAAGAGGCCCTGCTGCTGTTTCTGGAGGAGCCGCCGTTCGGGGCGACCTGGGGCGATCACGGCGGCGGGCCGACGATGCTGTCCTACGGCGTGGCCCCGCCCCGGACCCGGACGGACGACGAAGCCTGGACGGCTGCGCGCGACGCCTTCGCCGCGGCCCTGCCGGACGAGCACCTGGCTTTCTACAAGGCGCTGAAGCTCTGGACGGTGTCGGACGACTACCTGTTCGTCCACGCCGGCGTGCGGCCGGGAACCCCGATCGAGCGGCAGGAGGAGGCGGATCTGCTGTGGATCCGCGCGCCCTTCCTCGAAGTCGAGCGGGCCAGCGACAAGGTGGTGGTTCACGGCCACACCCCGTCCGAGCAGGTGGAAATGACGCCCTGGCGGATCGGGACTGACACCGGCGCCTACGCCACCGGACTGCTCAGCGCGGTGAAGCTGCACGGGACCGAGCGGCGCCTGATCCAGGCCCGGCCGAGCCGGGCGCGTCGGCTTGCCTGACAAGGGCCTCCGTGGCATCGAAATTGTGAGACCAAGGGTGGAGACATGATCCTGCGACTGTTCGCGACCGTGCTGCTGCTCGTGGCCGCCTTGGGTGCGGCGACCGGGCTTCAGGCCCAGACGGCCGATCCGGCGACGGCGGAATACCGCCTGGGGGCCGGGGACAAGGTGCGCGTCATCGTGTTCGACGAGCCGTCGCTGAGCGGCGAATTTGCGGTGTCCGGCTCCGGCCAGGTGTCGTTGCCGCTGATCGGCGAGGTCAACGTGCTGGGCAAGAGCGTGCCCGAATTTCAGACCGAGGTGCAGCGCCTGCTGCTGGACGGCTATCTGAAGAACCCGCGCGTCAGCGTCGAGGTGCTGAACTACCGTCCCTTCTACATCCTGGGCGAGGTGAAGAAGCCGGGGGAGTACCCCTACACCAACGGCCTGACGGTGATGAACGCGGTCGCGCGCGCCGAGGGCTTCACCTACCGCGCCAACACCAAGAAGGTGTTCATCAAGCACGCGGGCGAGACCAAGGAGCGCGAAGCGACCCTGACCTCCAGCACCGTTGTCAGCCCCGGCGACACCGTCCGCATCGTCGAGCGTTTCTTCTGAGCCACAGCCCCGCTTTTCGACTGAAACGGGTGTTTTCCGTCATTTACCTGTAGCGGTTTTCGGCTATAGGGTGAGCATGAGGTTCGAGGGGTCCGAAATGCGTCGTCTGGTTTCCGCTTTAGTTTTGGCTGGCGCTCTCAGCGCAGGCGGGGTCGCCTACGCCGCCTCCAAGGGCGCGGATCAGCTCGCCGCCAAGGTCTCCACCGCCGCCAAAAAGGCGGAGCGCACCGCCCGCACCCAAGGCGCCGGCGAGGCGCAGGTGCAGGCCAGCGTCGAAGCCGCCGCCCTGAAGGTGGTGGCCGCTAGCGGCGCCCCGGCCGAGACCGTCAAGACCGCTCTCACGAGCGCGGCCGCCGCCGCGGGTTCCCCCGCCGAAGCCGCGGGCCTGAAGAAGGCCGGCGGCGAGGTTCAGGCTCCTTCCGGCGCCGGTCGTCCCAAGCCGAAGCCGCCGCGGCCGCCGCGGGGTTGCTCGGGCCCGGGCTATCGTCGCGGCCAGTGCTGATCCGAATCACTTTCTGATAGCGTCAGCGCCGCGCGTCCGATCGTCGGGCGCGCGGCGTTCGTCTTTGTGGGGGTTTGCATCGTGAAACAGGTGTTCTTGGCTTCCGTGGCCGCGTCGGTCCTGCTGGCGGCGGGCGCCGCCCAGGCCCAGACCGAGGTCGACGTGCAGAGCAACTTCGCGCGCGACCGCAACGTCAGCGTGCGCGAGCGGCCGAAGGAAGGCTACGAGGCCATCGGCCTGCGCACCGGCGCCTTCATGGTCTACCCGCGGGTGACGGTCGATCTGGAGCACAACGACAACGTCTTCGCTCACGAGACCAACGAGCAGGAAGATCTGATCGTGCGGTTGCGGCCCGAGGTCAGCATCGAATCCGGCTGGTCGCGCCACGCGCTGCAGGCTTACGCCCGCGCCTCGATCAACCGCTTCCAGGATTTCGAGGAAGAGAACACCGACGACTACATCTTCGGCGCGCGCGGACGCATCGACGTGGTCGGCCGCAGCTTCCTGTTCGGGGGCGTCGAACTGGCGCAGATGACCGAGCCCCGGACCAACGCCGGCGTCGCCCAGTTCTCGGCCGAGCCGGTGCGCTACGACGTGATCACCGCCAACGTCGGCGGCACGCACGAGCTGAACCGCCTGCGCCTGACCGGGCGCTACGACGTGCAGGAGTACGACTACGAGGACGTCGCCGGCGGGCTAGGCCTGATCGACCAGGACGACCGCGACCGCACTCAGCACGTGCTGTCGGGCAAGGCGGAATACGCGGTCAGCCCGGCGCTGGCGGTGTTCGGCTTCGCCGCGGCCAACACCCGCGAGTACGAGGAGCCGACTCCGGTGGTCACCTCCGGCGGCCCCGTGCTGGCCGAGCGAGACTCAGAGGGTTACGAGCTGGCCGTCGGCGCCAACTTCGACATCACCAACCTGTCCCGCGGTGAGATCCAGGTCGGCTACCTGCGTCAGGAGTACGACAATCCGGTGTTCGGCGAGATCAGCGGCCTGGCGGTGCTGGGCCAGCTCGAGTGGTTCCCGACCCAGCTGACCACCATCACCTTGCGCGCCCGCCGCGCGGTGGAGGACTCGGGCGTTCCCGGCTCGCCCGGTTACCTGGCCTCGACCTTCCGCGCGCAGATCGACCACGAGCTGCTGCGCAACCTGATCCTGACCGCCGACGCCACCTTCGGCAGCGACGAGTTCGAGGGGATCGACCGCGACGACGAACGTTTTGCCGCAGGAGTCAGCGCTACGTACTTGATGAACCGTCATGTAGGACTGTCCCTCGGTTACGCGCACTTCAACCAGGACTCCTCCGGCGTCGATCGCGGCCCGAACTTCGCCGTGAATCGCGTGTTGGCTTCCCTGATCTTGCAGTACTGAGGACGGCGCCGGGCGCGGCGCCGAGATGACTAGGTGTCGAATATGGACGCGATGGTCCGGCCGCCCGCGCGCGCGATGGAGGCCCTCGGCAAACTCACCGACCTGAACACCCTCGTGGCGACCTTCCGTCGTCGCCTGCGGCTGTTCCTGGCGGTGGGCGTCGTCGTGCTTCTGGCGGTGATCGCCTACACCCTGCAGCAGACGCCGCGGTTCACCGCCACGGCCAACGTGCTGCTGGACCCGCGCACCCAGCAGGTGACCGACATCGAAGGCGTGCTGTCCGGCCTGCCGGCGGACTCCAGCGTCGTCGACACCGAGGTCGAGATCCTGAAGTCGCGCGCCCTGGCCGAACGGGTGGTGAGCGCCCTGAAGCTGGACCGCGACCCCGACTACAACCCCGACCTGGAAGAGCCGGGCCCGCTGGGCTCGCTGCTGGGCGCCGCGCGCAGCGACGAGGGCGCCAAGCTCAGCCGGCTGGAGCAGCAGAAGCGCCGCGAGGCCGTGGTCGACCGCGTGCTGCGCGACCTGTCGGTCGAGCGCGCGGGCCTGACCTACATGATCCGCGTCTCCTACACGAGCGACGACCCGGAGAAGGCCCAGGCGATCGCTAACGCCTTCGCCGACCGCTACCTGCTGGAGCAGCTGGAGGCCAAGTTCGAGGCCACGCGCTCGGCCAACCAATGGCTGAACACCCGCCTGGGAGAGCTGCGCGTGCAGGTGCAGCAGGCGGAAGCCTCGGTGGAGCAGTACAAGGCCGCTTACGGCCTGATGAGCGCCCAGGGCTCGTCCCTGACCGAGGCCGAGATCTCCAACCTGAACCAGCAACTGGCCACCGTTCGTGTCGAACAGGCGGAGGCCGAGGCTCGGCTGAACACCGCCCGCGCCCAGCTGGCGCGCGGTTCGACCGGCGAGGACGTCGGCGAGGCGCTGGGCTCGCAGGTGATCCAGGAACTGCGCCGCCAGCGCGCCGAGGTCAGCCGCAAGGTGGCCGAGCTGGAGACCCGCTACAGCTCCCGCCATCCGGAAATCCAGAAAACGCAGCGCGAGCTGGCGGACATCGACAACCAAATTCGCGCGGAAATCCAGCGCATCGTGTCGAATCTTGAGGCGCAAGCTCAGGTTCAGCGCCAGCGCACCGCCTCGCTGTCCGGCAGCGTCGCGCGCTCGCGCGGCACCCTGGCCGGCAACAACCAGGCGATGGTCCGCCTGCGCGAACTGGAGCGCAACGCCGAGTCGGTGCGCACCCTCTACGAGTCGTTCCTGAACCGCTTCAAAGAGACCAGCACCCAGGAAGGCGTCGAGCAGTCCGACGCCCGGGTCGTCTCGCGCGCCAAGATCCCCACCGGCCCCAGCAGCCCGAACGTGCCGCTGAACCTGGCCGTGGGCCTGATGCTGGCGCTGGGCGCCGGCGCGGCGGCGGTGGTGCTGCGCGAGGCGCTGGACACGGGCCTGGGCACGGCCGAGGAGGTCGAGGACCTGCTGGGCCTGCCGTACCTGGCCGGGGTGCCGACGCTGGGCTCGACCCTGAAGAAGGGCGACGAGGGCGCCGACGCGGAGCCGATCGACTACGTCGTGGCCCGCCCGCTCTCCAGCTTCTCCGAGGCGTTCCGCAACCTGAAGACCTCGCTTTCCTTCGCCCGGGTGGGCGAGACGGTGAAGGTGATCGCCATCACCTCGTCCCTGCCCGACGAAGGCAAGACGACGACCTCGATCTGCCTGGCGCGCACCGTGGCCCTGTCCGGCGCGAAGGTGGTCGTGGTCGACTGCGACCTGCGCCGCCGCGCCCTGAACGACGCCATCGGCGAGGAGGTCGCGCGCGGCCTGATCGAGGTGCTGTCGGGCGCCTGCACGCTGGACGAGGCGCTGCTGATCGACGACGAGACCGGCGCCAGCTTCCTGCCGCTGGCCAAGAGCGCCTACACGCCCAAGGACGTGTTCGGGTCTCCGGCCATGGACCGGCTGCTGGAGGAGCTGCGTGAGCGCTTCGACATCGTGATCCTCGACACCGCGCCGGTGCTGCCGGTCGCCGACACCCGCGTGTTGGCGCCCAAGGCGGACGCGGTGGCCCTGCTGGTCCGCTGGCGCAGCACGCCGCGCAAAGCCATCGAGGGCTCGCTGCGCATGCTCCAGAGCAGCAACGCCTTCATCGCGGGCGCGGTGCTGACCCAGATCGACCTGAAGGAACAGGCCCGGTACGGCTACGGCGATCCCGGCTACTACTACCGGTCCTACAGCAAGTATTACGCGCAATGAGCACGGTCGGCTGGCGGGGAGGAAACCGTCGAGCCGACCGGCCGCGCACGGCCGTCGAACTGCTGAACGAGTGGCGCGCCTCGCGCACCCTGGCGGCGCTCGCGGTCGTGGCCCTGCCGGTGATCGGACATCTGTTGTTCGGGGCGGCCGGCCGCGCGTTCGGCTTGGGCCTCGCGGCTGTCGCCTGTCTGCTGACGGCGGGCCTGCTGATCGCCTGCCGCTGGGCGAGGGCCAGCCTGGCGTTCGACCGCACCGACGTCGTCGTGGCCGGGTTGTTCCTGCTGGTGCTGCTGATCGGCGTGCTGCAGCTGACGCCGTTCGCGCCGGGGGGCGCCCACCCGCTGTGGGGCTATGTCGGCGCCGAGGCGGCCGGCACGATCGACCGGTCCGCGACCTTCGCCGAGCTGCTGAAGCTCTCGGGTCTCGGCGCCCTGTTCGCCGCAGCCGTGGCGCTGGGGCGCAGCGGCCGGGCGACCGACAAGTTCATGATCGCGACCCTGGCGGCTCTGGGCGTCTTCTCCGGCTTGATGCTGCTGGCCTTCCTGGCCGACCCCGGCGGGATCTACGGGCTGGAGCGGACCGACACCGGCCCGCGCTTCGCCGCCGCCTTCTCCAGCGCCAACAGCGCCGCCGCCCTGTTCGGCATGGGCGCGGCGCTGGCCGCCGCCTCGCTCGCCGTGCGCTTCAGCCGTGCGGGATCGCCGCAGGAGTTCGAGGCGTCGCTGCCGGGCGCCAGCCTGGAGGCCGCCGCCTTCGCCCTGTGCACCGTGGCCCTGGCCGCGACCGCCTCGCGCGCGGGCATGATCGCCGCGGCTGCGGGGGCGGGGCTGGCGGTGTTCTGGGCCCTGTTCTCGGCCCGTAGCGGGGGAGGGCGGCGCTGGCTCTGGGGCGCGCTTGCGCTGGTGGTGGCGCTGAGCGCCCTGTTCCTGGCCGGCTCCGACCTGCTGCTGGGCCGCCTCGGGAGCATCGGCGAGGACTTCGAGACCCGGCGGCGGCTGTTCGGCGACGTCTGGACCGCGTTCCTGGAGGCGCCGCTGTCCGGCTACGGCCTAGGAAGCTTCGACGCGGTCAACACCTACCGCACCACCAGCGAGTCCTACCCCTACGCGGCCAACGTGGGCGCCGCGCACAACGTCTATCTGGAGTGGCTGCTGACCGCGGGCGTGGTCGGGGCGGGCGCGATGTTCCTGACCCTGGGCGTGGTGCTGAGCCGCATCGCCGGGGCGGCGGCCGGGAGGCGCAATCGCGTCGCTCTGGCGGTGATCGGAGCCTCGGCCGCCGTCCTGCTGCACGGCGCGACGGACTATGCGCTGCAGGAATATTCGATCGCCCTGTTCTGGGCGACGCTGCTGGGTCTCGGCTACGGCGCGGCGAGTCGCCGGGGGCGGTGAGGGAGCGAAGGCGGCGTCCGGAGGGGCGACTCCGGAGTCTTGATCAGCTTAAGGTTTTGGGGCGTTCACATAACGGTGCAATACCATAACCGTACTTGTTACCAAGCTTCAAACCTCCTACCAGTAACTGCATGTAGCCGCCCGGGGGAGGGCGGTCGGGTCGGCGTGCGTCGGCCGTTGGGGGACGACAGTTATGGCTACCGCGCTGAAGGTCGGTCAGATCGCCATCATCGGCTTTAACGCCGGGGCGACCTTGGGGGGATACACTACTGAGGACAGGTTCCACTTCGTCTTGCTCGCTCCGATCGAGGCCGGTACCCAGATATTTTTTACCGATCGCGCCTGGAACGGCAGCAGTTTTACCACCGGCGCGGGTGACGGCACGTTCACCTACACCGCGGCGACCAACATTGCTGCGGGGACAGTCATCAGTATCACCCAAGCGCAGCTGACCGCCGCCGGGATCGACCTCAGCACCTCCGGGGATGCGATCTATGTCTATCAAGGCACTGACGCAAACACCCCCACGAAGTTCTTGTTCGCCGCGGAAGTCGCAGACGGAAATTACACCTTCAATGGGAGCCTGGTGAACACCGGGCTCGCCAACGGCGTCTCGGCTCTAGCCATCGCCGAAGACAGCGGCGCTTACGCGGGCCCTACGACCGATGCCTACGCACACTTTTTCAACAATGCCGGACTGCTCGGAAACATTGTCGACGCTTCCAATTGGAACACTGACGAACATGGACTGAACATCGCGATCGACCAGCACGATCAGAGCGGACCGTTCGGCACGGCGTCGGACCTGAGTCTGTGGCTGGCCGCATCCGGCGGTGGCAACGGCATCGCCAGCACGAACGTAGATAGCACCGTGAGCGGGGGCGCGGTCGGCTACAACCTGATCATTCGCTACACCACGGATACGGGCGATACCGTACAGACCTTCGCCAATCCGCGCGACATCGCCTTCGACACCGCCGAGGGTAAGTTCTTCATCATAGACTCGAACGCGGGCGGCGGCACAAACGTCATTCTTCAAGGCAACATCTCGGATTTGATCGGCAATCCGTCCGTGCCGCCCACCATGACGGTTCTGTTTTCCAGCAGTCAGGCTACAACGCTGGAAAAGCAGATCCGGGACATGCAGATCGACACGATCAACAACATCATTTACTTCACGCACGGTCAGCGGATCGAGAAGATCGGCTACAACACCGCGAATCAGACATCGACGGTTCTGGCGACCCTCGGCGGCACCGGAAGCGGGAATCCGTTCGGCACGACGAACAGCGGCTTCGCCGACGACTTCGTTATCGATTTCAACTCCGGCACCATATACTTTTCCGTTCACCGTGTGATCGCGGGTGAGGATGGCGATGCAGTCAGCCGCAACTATGTCGGGAAGATAACCGGCCTTACTGCTAACTCGGGCGCCAACGCCTTCTCTTGGAGCGGCGGTCAAATCACGGTGCTGCCTTTCAGCCCGGACGACAATGACACGCTCCATCCGCTTGACTTGACCGGGGAGTCGTTTCCCCAGGAATTGGGAACCGTCGAAGGTCTGGCGCTGAGCCCGGACGGTCAGACGTTATATTTCACGACCGCCAGCATCCTTTGGGACCATGACGGCGACGGCGGCTATCCGACGGACGGTAACCCCGCGACCACCGACCCTCTGCTTAGGATGGGGGGAGTCTACAGCTATGCTCTCAGCAACAACCCGAACGGCGCCTACACCACCATCTGGCAGCAAGCCGACGACGGGGACACCAACTCCCAGGCCATCAGCACGGTCTATGGTCCTCAGGGGCTCCTGGACGACATCGAGGTCGATCCGGTCACCGGCCAACTCTACTTCCTGGATCTGACCGGGGACCAGTTGATCATCAACGGCGTCTCGCAGAACCCGCAGGGTGACGAAGGCGTGTGGCGGATCAACGCCGACGGCAGCGGACTGGTCTTCGTCCAAGGCGTTCACAACGGGACCACCAACAGCAACACGCTGGGCGCGGGCAGTCTTTTCCTCAACCGCGCGCCCGTCGTTACGAGCTCGACACAGGCGGTCACCGGGGTGATCGAGTCCAGTTCGACTCTTTCCTCAGGTGCTACCGCACTGGTCCAACCGTTTCTCTCTCTCGACGTCACGGACGCCGAGACGGCGAGCAACCCCACCCAGCAGCTTCACAGCGCCACGGTCTGGATTTCGAGCAATTTCCAGTCGGGATCGACCCACCAGGACCGGCTGACGATCAACGGGACGACGAGCGGGACCATCAACGGCGTCTCATACCTCTACAACTCGACCACCGGCGTCATGACGCTGACGGGCGCCGCCACTTTCAGCGTTTATGAGGCGTTGATCGCTTCAGTGCGGTTCAACACCAGCGGTGACGATCCGACCGCTTACGGCGCCGCGCCCACCCGCACGATCAGCTGGACGGTCAGCGACGGCCTGAACCATTCCGACCCGGTGACCGCCACCGTAGCGGTCACCGGCATCAACGACGCGCCGGTGATCACTCTGGCGAACGGCATCGTCGGAACGTCGGAGGACAGCACCAATTTCGTGCTCAGCGGGATCAGCGTCACCGACGTCGACGCCGATCCCGCTACTCAGAACGTGGTGGCCACCTTCAGCGTGCCGAGCGGAACGCTGACCCTGGCCACCAACGTCGCGGGGGGGATCACCGCCGGCCAGATCACCGCCGGCGCCAACGGCTCGGGCACGATCACCGTCACCGCGACCCAAAACCAAATCAACGCGACCCTGGCGAGCGGGCTCACCTACACGCCTCCGGCCAACCACAACGGGGTTCGCAACCTTACGGTCACGGTCAACGACCAAGGCTTCAACGGCAACGACCCGGCCTCCACAGGCACCGGTACGACCGAGGAAGGCTCGGCTGTCCTGCAGATCAGCGTCGTCGCCGTCAACGATGCGCCGGTGGTGACCGGGGACGGCACGGAGTCGGCGACGACGATCCTGGAAGACACGCCCAGCAGCACGGGCCAGACCGTCTCCGAGCTGTTCGGCGGCCAGTACTCCGACCCGACCGATGAAGTGAGCGGCGGGTCCTCCGCCCAGGCGTTCGCCGGCGTGGCGATCGTCGGCAACGGCTCCTCGGCCGCCACCGGCCAGTGGCAGTACTGGACCGGCTCCGCCTGGGCCGACATCGGGACCGCGAGCTCGGCGTCGGCCAAGCTGATCAGCGCGGCGACTCCGCTCCGGTTCAATCCCGCCCAGGACTACAACGGCGCCGCGCCGACCCTGACGGTCCATCTGATCGACGCCTCGGGCGCGGCGATCACCAACGGCTCGACCGTGAACCTGTCGGGCGTCGGCGGGACGGGCGGGACGACCCGCTACTCGGCCGGCACGGTGGTGCTGAGCCAGAGCGTCACCGCCGTCAACGACGCGCCGGTGAACACCGTACCGGGCGCGCGCACGGCCTCGGAAGACACGGCCCATGCGATCACCGGTCTCTCCGTCAGCGACGTGGACGCCGACGCCGCGACGAGCCTCGTCACGGTGACGCTCAGGGTGCTTCGCGGAGTGCTCGACATCCGCACCGACGTGGCGGGCGGCGTCACCGCCGCTCAGGTGTCGGGCGACGGCGGCAATGTGGTGACCATCACCGCGACCCGCAGCGCGATCAACGCGACCTTCGCTGCGTCCGACGGCGTGGTCTATCAGGGCCCCGTCAATTTCAACGGCTTCGACACCCTGACGGTGACCACCAACGACCAGGGGACCCAGGGGCTGGACCCGGGACTTACCGCCAACGCTCTCAGCGAAGAGGACGTGGACACGGTGGCGATCACCGTCGTCCCGGTGAACGACGCGCCGGTCGTCAACGGAACGGGCGCCGTCACGATCAACGACATCGCGGAGGACGTTCCTACCGGCTTCCTGGCGGTGTCGACCCTGTTCCTGGGGCAGTATTCCGATCCCGCGGATGAGTCCGACACGTCCAACCCGCAGAACCCCGCAGGCGTGGTCGTCGTGGGCAACGCATCGTCGGCGTCGACCGGCCAGTGGCAGTACTGGAGCGGCTCCGCCTGGATCAACATCGGCGTCGTGTCGAACTCCGCGGCGATGCTGATCCACGTGGACGCGGCGATCCGTTTCAATCCGGCGCCGAACTACAACGGGCCTGCGCCGACCCTGACGGTGCGCCTGGTCGATGAGTCGCAAGGGGCGATCACCACCGGGACGGTGGTCAATCTTTCCGGCGCCGGCGCCGTCGGAGGAACCAGCCGCTACTCCTCGGGTACGATCTCGACGTCTCTGAATGTCTTGTCGCTGAACGACGCGCCGGTCCTGACGGCGCCCGACTTCACCAACATCCTCACCGAGAACGTGGCGGGGCCGATCTTCTCGAGCGACAGCGTCGTCTTCTCCGACGTGGACAGTTCCGACTACGCCGGCGGCAGCCTGACCGTCGCCAAGAGCAGTGCGATCGAGACGCTCGCCCTGCGGACCACCGGGGCGGTCACCCTGTCGGCCGGCATGACCGCGGGCAGCGTCGTTTCGGTCAACGGCGTGGCGGTCGGCGTGATCGCGACCGGCGGCACGGGCGCCGGCGCCGACAACCTGGTGATCAGTCTCAACGCGAACGCCACGGCGGCGCGGATGAGCACCCTGGTCAAGGAACTGACCTACGTCTCCACCGAGAACAACCCCTCGTTGTCGGCGACGGTGAACATCACCCTGGTGGACGGCGACGGGCGCGCGAACGGCGGCGACGACGACGGCAGCGTCACGATCGGCTTCTACGTTAACCCGGTGAACGACGACCCGACCCTGACCTCGCCGGTCGGCCTGACGGCCGATCAGAACGGCGTCGTCACCCTGACGGGGTTCACCATCGCCGACATCGACTCGTCGGGCATCTTCTATGTGAGCCTGATGACGCCGACGGGCGCCTACACCGCGCCTTCGGTCGACGGCGTCAGCGCGGTCGTGAACGGCCAGTACCTGTCGCTGTCCGGAACCCTG
>DASPKD010000018.1:0-6029 GCA_035628275.1 Caulobacteraceae bacterium
TCATGCCGTCACCGCCGCTTGCACGGCGCCGTCCGCCGCGCCACTTGTACGGCCGACTCCCCGGGCCGGTTCAGGCCCGCCGCATCGCCGAGAGACCCCTGCCTTGACCCGTCCCAACGCCGTCGTCGAACTCGCCACGCCCGCCGGGCGCCCCGTCCGCATCGGTGGGCGCGAGCGGCTGGCTTTCATCGCCGGCCCCTGCCAGATGGAGAGCCGCCAGCACGCGCTGGAAACCGCGCACGCGCTGAAGGAAATGGCCGATCGGCTGGGCGTGGGGCTGATCTACAAGACGTCCTACGACAAGGCGAACCGCACCTCGGCCTCGGCCGCGCGGGGCATCGGGTTGAAGGATTCGCTGCCGATCTTCGCCGAGATCCGCGAGGTCACCGGCCTGCCGACCCTGACCGACGTGCACGAGATCGACCACTGCGCGCCGGTGGCCGAGGCGGTGGACGTGATCCAGATTCCGGCCTTCCTGTGCCGCCAGACGGATCTGCTGGTCGCCGCCGCAAAAACCGGCCGGGCCATCAACGTCAAGAAGGGCCAGTTCCTGGCGCCCTGGGACATGAAGAACGTGATCGCCAAGATCATCGGCGCCGGCAATCCGAACGCCATGGCCTGCGAGCGCGGCGCCAGCTTCGGCTACAACACGCTCGTTTCCGACATGCGCTCCCTGCCGATCCTGGCCGAGATCGGCTGTCCGGTGGTGTTCGACGCCACCCACTCGGTGCAGCAGCCGGGCGGACAGGGGACCAGCTCCGGCGGCCAGCGCGAGTTCGTGCCGGTGCTGGCCCGCGCCGCGGTGGCGGTCGGCGTCTCGGCGGTGTTCATGGAAACCCACCCCGACCCCGACAACGCCCCCTCCGACGGCCCGAACATGGTGCCGATGCACGCGTTCGAGGCGCTGGCGGCGGAGCTGCTGGAGTACGACGCCCTGGCCAAGCGCCGGGCGGCTTAAGCTCGCCGGTCCCGCTCGCGGGTCAGGTGGATCTCGTACATCTTCACGTCCCTGAGCCAGCGGCCGTAGGCGGAGATGCCCGCCAGGGCGAATCCGTACATGCCGGCGCGCCAAAGGCCGCGCACGGCGTAGTGCTTCAGGAAGTAGAACGGCGGCGCGAAGACGATCCGCAGCATCGTCACCCACCTGGGTTTCAGCTTGCTCTCTTCGGCGCGGACGGTGCTGACGCGGTTCAGCTTGTCGGCGATGTGGCCCAGGCTGTGGAAGGAGTAGTGCAGGATCGGCGCCTTCAGCCGGCCGACCTCCACGCCGGGCGGGACCTCGAACTGGTCCCAGGCCTTGTGGTTGGGCTGGCGCACCACGCGGCGGTCGTAGAGCTTGCGGCGGTGGGCGTTGACGAACCCCCACCAGGGCTCGCCGATCGGCGGGGCGGTGACCAGGCGCAGCTCGTAAATCGGCTTGGCCGGCTCGCCCGCGGCGAACAGGCGGCGGATTTCCTCGGCGAGCTCAGGCGTGACCACCTCGTCGGCGTCCAAGTCCAGCAGCCAGTCGTGGGTGCAGCGCTCCTCGCCGAAGCGTTTCTGGGTTCCGTTGCCGAGCCAGGGCTGCTCGTAGACCACCGCGCCCAGCGAGCGGGCGAGCTCGACGGTGCCGTCGGTCGATCCGGAGTCCACCACCACCACTTCGGCGGCGATCTGCCTGGCCGCCTCGATCACGCGCCCGAGCCGGGCCGCCTCGTTCTTGGTGCGGATGTAGCAGGAGATCGGGGCGGGCGCGGCCGTCGGCATGGACTTCGGTCTCGGACTCGACGCATGGAGCTTTCCGGGCATAGACCGTAGCGCGGTCCGGCCACAAGCGAGAGGAGCCAGCGCCCGTGTCCTTCCCGCCTTACACCGTGGTGGTGACCAGCTGCGAGCGGTTCGATCTGCTGCGCGCGACGCTGGATTCGCTGCTGGCGAACCTCGACGTGCCGCCGCAGAAGGTGGTGGTGATCGAGGACTCCGCCGACGAGGGGATCCGCGCCGCGCTGGAAGGCCTGGACGCGCCTCTGGAGATCATCGTCAACGGCGCGCGCGTCGGCCAGATGCCGTCGATCGACAAGGCCTATGCGACGGTCACCACGCCCTATGTGTTCCACTGCGAGGACGACTGGGCGTTCTCTCGGTCGGGCTTCGTGGCTCAGTCCTACCGGGTGCTGGAGGCGCGGCCGGACGTGAGCCTGGTCGGCCTGCGACCGCGGGCCGAGCTGAATCCGCTGGTGCGCGAGACCCCGAAGGAGACGGTCGCCGGAGTGGAGGTTTTCCTTCTCGATCCGTCGCTTCACCCGGAGTACTTCAGCTATTCGTTCAACCCGGGCCTGCGGCGCATGAGCGACTACGCCCGGGTCGGGCCGTTCGCGCCGCTGGGGCACGAGCCGGACGTGTCCTACGCGTTCAAAAAGGCCGGCTTCCGCATCGCCAACCTGGAGAACCCGGCGGTGCGCCACATCGGCGACGGCCGCCATGTCGAGGATCCGACTCAGCCGCCCAAGGCGAAAACCCTCGGCCAGAAGCTTCGGCGCTCGATCCAGAAGCGGGTGAAGCGCATCCGGCGCGCCTTCGGCGGATGACGACCCGCCGCGTTGCCGCCGCCCCGAGCCGGCGATAGGAACGACCCATGGCCAAGCCTCGTCCGTCGCGTCTTCAGGACCTGCTCTGGCGGCTGGAGGCTGTGGGTTTCGACCTGTTCACCGCCCTGATGCGCGCCCTGCCGGTCGACGCCGCGTCCGCGGCGGGAGGGTGGCTGCTGAAAACGCTCGGCCCGCTGACCGGCACGCACAAGACGGCGGCGCGCAACCTGATGCTGGCTTTTCCCGACAAGGACCGCGTCTGGCACGACCGGGTGCTGGCCGCGCAATGGGAGAGCACCGGGCGCGCCTTCGCCGAGTTTCCGATCATGGACCGGCTGCGCCCGTCCACCGGGCGGGTCGAGGTCGTCAACGGCGAGCGGCTGGAGCAGATCGCGCGCGAGGGGCGGGCGGTGGTGTTCATCTCCGGCCACTTCTCCAACTGGGAGGTGATGCCGGCGACCATCGTGGAGAGCGGCGTCACCTGCCTGATGACCTACCGCGCGGCCAACAACCCTTATGTCGACCGCCGCATCAAGGAAGGCCGCTTCCGCTACGGCGTGCGCCTGTTCGCGCCGAAGGGCGACAGCGCGCGCGAGCTGATGGAGGCGATGGGGCGCGGCGAGTCGATCGCGCTGATGAACGATCAGAAGTTCAACCAGGGTCTGGCGGGGACCTTCTTCGGCCATCCCGTCCACACCGCGCCGGGCCCGACCCGGCTGGCGTTGAAGTTCGCAACGGTGCTGCAGCCGATGTCGGTTCAGCGGACGAGGGGCGCGCGCTTTCGGGTGATCGTGCACGATCCCATCGAGCTGGAGGTCACCGGCGACCGGGCGGCCGACATCGAGGCCGGCGTGCGGCGCGTGAACGCCTTCATGGAGGAGCGCGTGCGCGAGCGGCCGGAGGAGTGGTTCTGGGTGCACAAGCGCTGGGCCAACGAAGCCTATGCGGGGCTCGCCTGATGGCCGCGGCGCCGGTTGCCGGGTGGAGCTTCCGACAGTGGACGGCCTTCGCCGCCGCCCTGGCGCTGGTCCTGACCGGCGTGGCGGCGGTGGTCTGGCGCGAGGACATCCACCGGACCCTGCTCGACCCCAAGGTGCCCTACCAGACCTACGACCCGCCGCCCGCGCCCGACTACGCGCGGCGCGACGCCTGGGCGCTGATCCCGGAGAACCCGACGCGTTGGAGCGCCGCCGACGGTCCCGCCGATGTCTTCTTCGTCCACCCCACCACCTACGACGGCGGGAAGCACTGGAACGCGCCGCTGGACGAGCGCGAGGCCGACCGCAGCCTGCGCACGGTCATGCTGCCCAACTACGCCGGGCCGTTCGAGCGGGTCGGGCGGCTGTTCGCACCCCGCTATCGCCAGGCCAGCCTGTACGCCTGGCTGCGCCTGCGCGAGGACGCGCGGGAGGCGCGGGCCTTCGCCTATCGCGACGTGCGCGACGCCTTCCGCCGCTACGTCGCCGACTACAATCGCGGCCGGCCGTTCGTGCTGGCCGGTGTGGGGCAGGGGGGCTTTCTGGCCGAGCGGCTGGTGCGCGAGGAGATCGCGCCCTATCCGGAACTGCGCGCCCGCTTCGCCGCCGCCTATCTGATCGACGCCTTCGCGCCCGCCGACCGCTACGCTGCAGGCGCGCCGGTTCCGGCCTGCCGCGAGCCGCGCCAGCCGCGCTGCGTCGCCGCCTGGATGACCTTGGTCACCGGCGACGAGGAGGCCGGGCGGCGGCGGCTCGAGAACGCTCTGGTCTGGACCGACGCCGGGGATCTGGCCGACCCGGGCGAGCGGGCGCCGCTGTGCTTCAACCCGCTGCTGGGCATGACCGGCGAGGCCGACGCCCCCTCGCGCCTGAACAAGGGCGCGGCCAACGCCACCGACCTGGAACGCGGCGCGCGGCCGGCCTTCCTGTCGCGCCAGGTGGGCGCCCGGTGCGTGGACGGCGTGCTGCAGGTGTCGCGCCCCCGCTCAGGCTCGCTGCGCCCGGAAGGCTCGTGGGCGGATCGGCGAAAAGCGCCCGGATACAATCTGTTTTACGCCGACATTGAAGCGGACGCCGAAGCTCGCGTGGCCGGCCTGCTGGGCCTGAACGACTTTCCCGTCCCCGCCGCCCCCATCGACCGTTCGATTGAGGTGAAGCCCTCGCCGATCCGGCGCGTGCGGTAGGTTAAAGACCTTGCGGGGCGAACAGTCGCGGGTGTGAAACTGTTCTGGACCTGAGCCCGCTCCCCGGGACGGCCGGGCGCGTGGAGACGAAGCTGTTGAGCGAACCCTCGCAGGACCCGGCGGACAGCACCATCGAGGAGGTGCTGATCACCCACGAGCTGGCGCGGCGGCCGTCCCGGGCGCCCGATCACGAGGCGGAGAACCGGGCCCTGACCGACCTGGCCCAGGCGTTGGCCGCCGACCCCCGTAGCGTGCTCCAGAAGGTGGCCGAGGTCGCGCGCGAGCTGTGCGGCGCGGATTCGGCCGGGATCAGCATTCTGGAGCCCGGCGGCGAGCACGGCGTCTTCCGCTGGCATGCGATCGCCGGAGCGTTCGCGGGGAACCTGATGGGGACCATGCCCCGCGAGGCCAGCCCGTGCGGCGAGGTGGTCGCGCGCGACGAGGTTCTGCTGTTCTCCGGACCCGAGCGCTTCTACCCCGCGCTCAGGCACACCAAGCCGACGGTCCATGAGGGCCTGCTGGCCCCCTGGCGGCTGAACGAGACTCCGGCGGGGACGCTCTGGCTGCTCGCCCATACGCCCGAACGCCGGTTCGACGCGGAGGACGCGCGCCGGCTGAAGAACCTGGCGCGCTTCGCCTCGGCGGCCTGGACGATGGACGGGGCGCTGGAGGCGGCGCCGGGCGCGACCGCGCGCCTGGTGTCCCAGGTCGAGCAGACGACCGGGGCCTTGGCCGACGCCGAGGTCCGCTACCGGACCCTGTTCGAGGCGATCGACCAAGGCTTCTGCGTGATCGAAATGATCTTCGATCCGCAGGGACGACCGATCGACTACCGCTTTGTCGAGACCAACCCGGCTTTCGAGCGCCACACCGGCCTTCGCGACGCGCTCGGAAAACGGATGCGTGAACTCGAACCCGCCCACGAGCAGCGCTGGTTCGACACCTATGGGCGGGTGGCGGTGACCGGCGAACCGGCGCGGTTCGAGGGCCGTGCGGAGGCGCTGAACGGGCGCTGGTACGAGGTTTACGCCCTGCGGGTGGGCGAGCCCGAGCAGCGACGGGTGGCCATCCTGTTCAACGACGTGACCGGGCGCAAAGCCGCCGACGACGCCCTGCGCGACGGCGAGGAACGCTTTCGCCAGTTCGCCGAAGCCTCGTCCAATGTCCTGTGGATCCGCGACGCGGAAACGCTGGAGTGGGAGTTCCTGAGCGCCGCCTTCGAGGAGGTCACGGGCGTGCCGCGCGAGCAGGCGCTGAGCGGCCACACCCTGAAGCGCTGGGCGGAGCTGATTCACCCCGAC
>DASPKD010000019.1:0-8541 GCA_035628275.1 Caulobacteraceae bacterium
GGCGCCGGTCTTGGGGTCGACACGGACCAGGAAGCCCCGGCCGCTGTCCAGCACGTAGAGCTGGCCGTTGTGGACGCGCGGGCTGTGCGGCATCGACAGCTGGTCGGTGACCACCTTGTCGTTCTGCACGTCGATCAGCACGCCGCCTTCGTGCCGGCGCTCGCGCCAGCCGTTCAGCACGTCGCTCTGGCTGACCGCGGTGACGTAGCGCGGCAGGCCGTTCTCCATCGCCAGCCCGTTCAGGTGGCAGCGGTCCTCGGCGGCCAGCTTCGAGATGTGCTGCGGCTTCCAGATCGGGCGGAAGCCGTAGCGGGTCGAGGTGGTGGCCAGGCACGAGTACTTGGTGTTGACGAAGATCACCCGCCCGGCCCGGTCCACGCCCAGCTCGTGCACGTCCACGTCGCCCACGGTCTGGGCGTTGCGGGGCACGAACAGGCGGTCGAAGTGCTGGTTGGCGCGCTCGTTGGGCTCCAGCACGTTCTCCAGACGCCAGATCTGGAACAGCGAGCCGATGTACAGCCGGTCCTTCTGGGCGTGCACGCCCATGGCCCGCTGATAGGTCTGCTGGTGGAACGACACCTTGCCGTCGGGCAGGCGGCCGACCAGGAACAGCTTGCCGGTCTGATAGGAGGTGAAGGCCAGGCTGCAGCGGTTCATGCCCAGCCAGTTGGAGAAGCCGCGCGAGACCGAAATCTTGGTCTCCTGGTCGGCCTTCGCCTTGGCCTTCGCCGCCGCGGCGGCCTGGGCCTTGGCGTCGCCGGCTTCGGCGGCGGGCGCGGTGGACTGCGGCTCGGCCTCGGTGGGCGCGCTCACGTCCACGCCTTCGGTCGTGCCCTTGGCCTTCGCGGCGGTCTTCTTCTCGGCGCCGGCGTCCACCGACTTCTTGCTCGCCATAACTCGCCCCTCCTAGAGCACAGGCCTCGATAATGTCTCGCCTTTTCAGGCCCGCAACGATTTTCCGCAGAACGCCTGCGACAAATGTGGTGCCCCGGGTCGGACTCGAACCAACACGCCCTTTCGGGCAACAGATTTTGAGTCTGCCGCGTCTACCATTTCGCCACCGGGGCGCCGGGGCCGGACGACAAGGCGGCGCAATCTAGCGGCGCGCGCGGTCCGGTCAACGAAAGCTTCAGCCGCCCAGCGCCTCGAACCGCGGCGCCCCGTTCTCGCGCAGGCCGTGGAACATGGCCGCGGGCCTGACCCACAGGCCGCGCTCGTGCGGCCACAGGTGCTCGTAGACCACCATCGGCTCCAGCGTCTCCGAATGGCGCGCCTCGCCGACATAGCGGTACAGCCCGCCCTTGAAGTGGCGGTGGGTGGCCAGCGCCAGCGCCTGCTCCTCGGTCATCGCCCCTCGCTCCCCAGCACCGCCTTCAGCCCCTCGCGCCAGCTCGGATAGGCCGGGCGCCAGCCCAGCTCCGCCTTGGCGCGGGCGTTGGCGACGCGCTTGTTGTCCCGATAGAAGCGCCGCATCCCCTCGCTGACGGACGGATCGGTCCAGTCCGTTTCGGGCGGCGGCGGAACCCCCGCCAGCGCGGCGGCGTGGGCGACATAGACGTCCGCGCCCGCAGGCTCGTCGTCGGTCAGATTGTAGATCCCGCCGGGCCTGGGCCTGCGCTGCGAGGCGATCATCCCCTCCGCCGCGTCCTCGACGTGGATGCGGTTGAACACCTGGCCGGGCTTGCGCACCAGCCGGGCGGAGCCGTCGCGCAGCTTCTCGAACGGAGAGCGTCCGGGGCCGTAGATCGCCGGCAGGCGGAACACGCAGACCGTCAGGCCCATGCCGTGCCCCATCTCCAGCCAGTCCCGCTCCGCGGCCGCGCGCCGCGCGCCCTCCACGGTCGGCGCGTTCAGAGCCGAGTCCTCGAACGCCCACCCGCCGCCCCGGTCGCCGTACACGCCGGTGGAGGAGACGTAGCCGATCCAGTCGGGGAAGGCGCCGCTACGGGCCAGGGCGGGCGCCAGCGCCTTGAGCGCCGGGCAGCCGTCCGCCTGCGGCGGGGCGGTGACCAGGACCGCGTTCGCACCGGCGACCGCCTCGCACAGCGCCTGCGGGTCGGCGGGGTCGATCGTGTCGATCTTTTGCAGGAACAGCCGCGCCCGCTTCTCCGGGTCGCGGGCGGTCGCGGCGACGTTCCAGCCGTCGCGCCTCAGCCGCGCGGCGAAAACCGCGCCCAGATAGCCGAAGCCGAAAACGAAGGTTTTCACCGCTTGTGGGCCGCTCCGCCTTCGACCGCCGTCAGGGTGGGACGCGACGCCGCCTCGGCCGCGGCCGCCCGCTCGGCGTTCCAGTGCGAGACGCAGGGCACCTTGGACAGGTCGACCCGGTCGGCGTAGCGGCGTGCGTTCTCCGCCACCTCGGCCAGCAGGCCCTCGGCCAGGGTGATCGGCTTCAGACCAAGGCCCAGGAACTTGTCGTTCTCGACCACCAGCTCGTTCTCGTCCGCCTCGTTGCGCGGGTTGGAGACGAAGGAGACCTCCGCGCCGGTGACGCGGGAGACCAGTTGCGCCAGGTCGCGAACCCGGTGGCTCTCGGTCATCTGGTTCAGGATGTTCACGCGGTCCCCGCGCTTGGGGGGATGGTTCAGCGCCAGCTCGACGCAGCGCACCGTGTCCTGGATGTTGATGAAGGCCCGCGTCTGGCCGCCGGTGCCGTGAACGGTCAACGGATAGCCGACCGCCGCCTGCATCAGGAAGCGGTTCAGCACCGTCCCGTAGTCCCCGTCGTAGTCGAACCGGTTGATCAGCCGCTCGTCCAGCCGGGTCTCCTCGGTCTGGGCGCCCCAGACGATGCCCTGGTGCAGGTCGGTGATCCGCAGCCGGTCGTTGCGGGCGTAGAACTGGAACAGCAGGGCGTCCTGCGTCTTGGTCATGTGGTAGATCGAGCCCGGATTGGCCGGGAACAGGATCTCCTGCTCCGCCGGACCCCGGTCGGTCTGGACGGTGACCGTCAGATAGCCTTCGGGGATGCGCAGGCCGGCGGTGCCGTAGCCGTACACTCCCATTGTGCCCAGGTGCGCCAGGTGGATGTCGAGACCCGAGTCCACGATCGCCGCCAGCACGTGGTTGGTGGCGTTCAGATTGTTGTCGACCGTGTAGAGCTTGTGACGCGCGGTCTTCATCGAGTAGGGCGCGGCCCGCTGCTCGGCGAAATGGACGATCGCGGTCGGCTTCCATTCCTTCAGCAGCGCCAGCAGCCGGTCGTATTCCTTGCCGACGGTCAGGTTGTGGATCGCGATGTCGCGTCCGCTGACTTCCTTCCAGGCCCGCCGGCGCTCCCCCAGCGGCCGGATCGGCGTCAGCGATCGGACCTCCAGCTCGTTGTCGATGTTGCGGCGGGACAGGTTGTCGACGATCGCGACCTCCCACCCCCGCGCCGAGAGGTGCAAGGCCGTCGGCCATCCGCAAAAGCCGTCGCCGCCGAGAATCAGAACACGCATCGAGGACCCGTCCACGCTGAACTCACGTCGGCTTCGGTAGCGCATCCTTAAGCGCGGCGGAAGGACGCACCGCGCGATGATTGTTCCTGACCGCCGGATCACAAATTCGTCGATCACGGTTCCGTGGCCACGCTTGACACCATCGGCCCCGCGGCGCGTTCATCGGACCATGCAAGTCCTCATCAGCGGCAAGCATGTCGATCTCGGCGAAGCGCTACGCTCGCGGATTACCGACGAACTCTCCGGCAGCATCGGCAAGTACTTCGAACGCGGCGGCGACGCCGAGGTCGTGGTCACCAAGGAAGGTCACCTGTTCCGGGTGGACGCCCTGGTGCGCCTGGCCTCGGGCCAGCAGCTGCACGGCCATTCCTACGGCGGCGACGCCCACGGGGCCTTCGACGGATTGCTGGAGAAAATTGAAAAACGGGTTCGGCGCTACAAGCGCAAGCTGAAGAACCACCACGTCTCCAACGGCAAGTCCGGCCAGGAGACCGCGCCGGTCACCGTGCTGCGCGCGCCCGACGATCACGACGACGACGGCTTCGGCGAGGAGGACGACGCCGGCGTCTCCGCCGACGGGCCGCCGGTCCCCATGGTGATCGCCGAGACCGAGTCGCCGATCCGCACCATGACGGTGTCCATGGCGGTGCTGGAGCTGGACCTGACCCACTATCCGGTCCTGCTGTTCAGAAACGCCGCGCACGGCGGGCTGTCTCTGGTATATCGCCGCCCGGACGGGAACATCGGCTGGATCGACCCCGAGCGCACGCGTTCAGGGAACGGTCATGCAAACGGCGGATAATCCCTGAAACCAGCCCGGCGTCGGCGCGTTACGCCTCCGCTAGAACGACAAGAACAGTTCCAAGTCGGGGATTTGATGGAGATCGGAGTGTTGCTTGATCGCGACGCGATCGCTGCGCGCGTGAGCGTGTCCTCCAAGCGTCAGGCGCTGGCGACGGCCGCCGAGGTGGCCGCCCGCAAGCTGAAGTGCGAACCGCAGGTCGTGCTCGAGGCGCTGCTGGAACGCGAGCAGCACGGCTCCACCGGCGTGGGCCAGGGCGTGGCCGTGCCCCACGCCCGCATCGACGGCCTGGACCGGATGGTCGGGGTCTTCGTCAAGCTCGAGACGCCGGTCGCCTTCGACGCCGTGGACGACCGGCCGGTCGACCTGATCTTCGCCCTGTTCGCCCCGAAAGACGCCACCACCGAGCACCTGCGCGCCCTGGCCCGCGTGTCGCGCCTGCTGCGCCAGGGCGAACTGCGCGAGCAGCTCCGCCAGGCGCGCACCGCCGACGCGGTCTACGCCCTGCTGGTGCGCCGCGCCGAGCCCAACGCGGCCTGATCTGATTGAGAAAGAAGACGGCGCACGGGCCGTTCGGGCCCGGCGCGTCCGTTCAGTGCACCGAGACGGGCACCAGTTCGTGCGCCACCGCGGCGGCGTAGGCGGATTCCTTGTCGATCAGCACCGCCAGGCGGGAGCCGTCGGCGCTGTGCACGGCGTAGAGGGTCTGGTCGGGGTCGATCTCGAAGCCCTTGACGGTTTCGACCGGCGTGCCGGCCAGGACTTCCTTGGCCTTGATCTCGCGGACGTAGACCAGGTCCGGCGCTCCGAGTTCTGCGAAAGCCTCTTTGGTGAGCAGTGGCGTCATGAGGACCAGTAAATTCCAACGCCTCGAACGGCCGCCGGTTCAGCCGGCCGTTCTGATGGGGATGCGCTTGACCGAGCGCGCGGGTTCGGGCCGGACCACGTCGACGTGCAGCAGGCCGTGCTCCAGCGTCGCTCCCTCCACCTCCATGCCGTCGGCCAGCACGAAGGCGCGGGTGAAGCCGCGCGCGGCGATGCCCCGGTGCAGGAAGGCACGCTCCTCCCCTTCCCGCTCGCCCTTGATGGTCAGCTGGTTCGCATCCAGCGTCACCGACAGCTGCTCGGGCGTGAAGCCCGCGACCGCCAGGGTGATGCGCACCCGGTCCTCGCCCGTGGCCTCGACGTTGTAGGGCGGATAGCTTTCGGCGGCCGCCTTGGCGGCGCGCTCGATCAGGGCGCGGGTGTGCTCGAAGCCGAGCAGGAACGGGCTGTCGAACGGCTGGAGCCGGTTCATGGGTCAAGTCCTCGCATTCCAAGCGACTTGCGGCCCGGTCTCGCGTCCGCCCTGTCGGCGCGGGCCGCCCGGGCCTCAGTCAGGATGTGTGGTGCGAGGCGGCGCCGTTCAACCGCAACCGAGGCGAGTGCGAGACGTTTTCAGCGGGCGAGCAACCCCCATGCCCTCCACCGCGATCCGCGATTTCCGCTACGACCCCGCCGCTCGGCGCCTGTACGTCGAGTTCGTCAGCGGCGGCGACTACGTCTACTTCGACGTGCCTCCGCGCGTGTACGGCGGCTTTCTGGCCGCGGCCTCGAAGGGCCGCTACTTTCACGAAGCGGTGCTCGACCGCTACCCCTACGAGCGCCTGAACTAGGCGTCGTAGTCCACCGCCACGCCCTCGCTGGTCGGCACGGCCTGGCAGGTCAGGACGTAGCCCTGGGCCACCTCCTCTGCCGAGAGGCCGTAGTTGGTCTTCATCTCGACCGTGCCGCTGACCACCCGCGCCCGGCAGGTGGCGCAGACCCCTGCCTTGCAGGCGAACGGCGCCGGCAGACCCGCCTCGCGGGCGTTGTCCAGGATGGCGCCCTTCTCCGGATCGAAGGCCACGCGCACGCGGCGCCCCTCCAGGGTGACGGTCATCTCCAGCCCGGCGGCCCGCTGCAACAGCACCTCGGCCGCGGCCGCCTGCGCGGCGGTCGGGCGCCCGACTGTGAAGCGCTCGATCAGGATCTTATCGGCGGCCACGCCGCGTTCGGTCAGCACCTGCTCGACCGCATCCATCATCGGCCCCGGGCCACAGACGAAGAAGGCGTCGACGTCCTGGGGCCGGATCAGGCTGGAGATCACCTCGGCCGCCTTGGCCGCGTCCAGCCGGCCGTTGAACAGCTCGATCTCCTCGGCCTCGTCCTCCAGGAAGTGGTAGACCTCCAGCCGGTCCAGGAACCGGTTCTTCAGCGCGGCCAGTTCCTCCAGGAACATGATCGTGGCGGTGGACCGGTTGCCGTAGAACAGGGTGAAGCGGCTGCCCGGCTCGGTGCTCAGCGCGGTCTTCATCAGCGACAGGATCGGCGTGATCCCCGAACCGCCGGCGAAGCCCGCGTAGGCCCGCCGCGCCTGCGAGTCGAAGCGCCAGGTGAAGCTGCCGTGCGGCGCCATCACCTCGATGCGGTCGCCCGGCTTCAGCGCCGTGTTCACCCAGGTCGAGAACACCCCGCCGGCGATCTGCTTGACCGCCACCCGCAGTTCGCCGTCGTTCGGGCCGACGCAGACCGAGTAGTTGCGCCGCACGTCCTCGCCGTTCAGCTCGGCGCGCAGGGTCAGGTGCTGGCCCGGCGCGAAGCGGAAGCGCTCCTGCAGCTCCGGCGGCACCTCGAGCTTCAGCGACACGGCGTCGGCGGTCTCGCGCCGGATCTCGGCGATCCGCAGGGGATGGAAGGCGGTGCTCATCCGGCTCTCAGTGGCACTTGAAACGGTCGAAGGGTTCGGCGCACGCGGTGCAGCGCCACAGCGCCTTGCAGGGGGTGGAGCCGAACCGGCTAAGCTCCTCGGTCCTCTCCGAGCCGCAGCGCGGGCACTCCGCGGCCGTTTCCACCAGCGAGGATTTGCCCGCGCCCTTCGGCGGAGGCGCGATGCCGTAGACGCGCAGCTTCTCGCGCCCCTCCTCGGTGATCCAGTCGGTGGTCCAGGGCGGCGACAGCTCGGTCGCGATCGCCACCTGGTCGAATCCCGCCGCATCCAGCGCTTCACGGATGGACCGCTCGATCACCAGCGTCGCCGGGCAGCCGGTGTAGGTCGGCGTGATCACCACCCGCCCCGCCTCCACCCGCCGCACGATCCCCAGGTCGACCACGGACACGGCGGGGATTTCAGGGTCGGGGACGGAGGCCAGCACCGCCATGATCTCGCCGGTCGCCGCGCGTGCCGCCGGCTCCGCTATGCCCGGAGCGGAGATCACCACGTCGCGCCCGGATAGGCCCGCTGGAGGAACTGCATCTGCGACAGCAGGTGGCCCAGGTGCTCGGAGTGCCGTCCGACGCGTCCGCCCAGCACGCCCCGCCGGGCCGGGGGAAGCGCCAGCCCGGCCTCGCCCAGAGTCCGCGCCACGTGCGCGTCGAACGCCGGGCGCAGGGCAGCCTTGTCGATCGCGATCCCGGACGGGATCAGCGCCGCGTCCACCGCGTCGGTCTGGAACAGTTCGTCGACGAAGCGCCAGCACCAGTCCAGCCCGGCCTCCATCTTCGCCCGGCTTTCCTCGGTGCCGTCGCCAAGCCGCACCACCCACTCCGACGCGAAGCGGACGTGGTAGGCGGCCTCCTTCGACGCCTTGGCCGCGACCGCCGCGATCGCGGCGTCGGTCGAACCGTTCAGCGCCTCGAACAGCAGCGCCTGCCAGGTGGAGAACAGAAACTGCCGGGCCACGGTTCGGGCGAAGTCGCCGTTCGGCTGTTCGACCAGCAGGCAGTTGGTGAAATCCAGCGCGTCGCGATGGAAGGCCAGCCGGTCGCCGTCGCGCCCTTCGCCCTCCACCTGTCCTGCGTAGTCGAGGAAGTGCGTCGCCTGACCGACCAGATCCAAGGCGATGTTGGCCAGCGCCAGGTCGACCTCCAGGATCGGCGCGTGTCCGCACCACTCCGACAGCCGCTGGCCCAGGATCAGGCCGTCGTCGCCCAGCCTCAGCGCATAGGTGAACAGGGCCTCCCGCTCGGTCATGGGCAGGGCCTCAGATGTGCTTGATGTGGTCGGGGATCGAATAGAAGGTCGGGTGTCGGTACACCTTGTCCTCGGCCGGTTCGAACAGCGGCCCGGCGTCGGCGGGGTCCGACGCGGTGATCGCCGCCGAGGGCACCACCCACAGGCTGACCCCCTCCATCCGCCGCGTATAGGTGTCGCGCGCGGCCTGCACCGCCATCTCGGAGTCGGGCGCGTGGACGCTGCCCACGTGCTTGTGCGACAGGCCGTTGCGCGAACGCACGAACACCTCCCACAGCGGCCAGTCTCGGGTCATGGTCTTCGCTCCG
>DASPKD010000020.1:0-32189 GCA_035628275.1 Caulobacteraceae bacterium
CCGGCGGAACGGCATGCGCATACTTCTGGCGACGGACGCGTGGGAGCCGCAGGTGAACGGGGTGGTGCGGACGCTGACCCGCACCGTCTCGGAGTGCCGGGCCATGGGCCACGAGGTCCAGGTGATCGAGCCCGGCCAGTACAAGACCGTGCCGATGCCGACCTATCCGGAGATCCGGCTGGCTTTAGGCGCCTACGAGGACATCCGCGAGAAGTTCAAGGCGTTCGAGCCGGAGGCCGTGCACATCGCCACCGAAGGCCCGATCGGCCTGGCCGCACGCAAGGTCTGCCTGGAGTGGAAGCTGCCGTTCACCACCAGCTATCACACCAAGTACCCCGAGTACGTCAGCGCCCGGTTCCCGGTGCCGCTGTCGGTCGGCTACGCCTTCATGCGCTGGTTCCACAGCCCGTCAGGGCGGGTAATGGTGGCCACCCCCACCATGCGCGACGACCTGGAGAAGCACGGCTTCCGCAACATCTCGCCCTGGTCGCGCGGCGTGGACACCGAGCTGTTCCGGCCGGGCCTGCCGTCGGTCTACGAGGGGCTGGAGCGGCCGATCTGGGTCAACGTCGGCCGTGTCGCGGTCGAGAAGAACATCGAGGCGTTCCTCGCCGCCGACCTGCCCGGCACCAAGGTGGTGGTCGGCGACGGGCCGTCGCGCGAGGAGCTGCAGAAGAAGTTTCCCAAGGCGGTGTTCGTCGGCGCCAAGTTCGGCGAGGACCTGGCCGCGCACTTCTGCGACGCCGACGTGTTCGTGTTCCCGTCCTGGACCGACACCTTCGGCCTGGTGATCCTGGAGGCCATGGCCTGCGGCACGCCGGTGGCGGCCTTCCCCGCGCCGGGGCCGATCGACATCATTCCGGGATCGGGCGCTGGCGCGATCGACGACGATCTGAAGGCGGCCTGCCTGGAGGCGCTGAAGCTCGATCGGGCCGCGGTGCGCGCCTACGCCGAGAAGTTCTCGTGGCGGGCGTCGGCGGAGGAGTTCGTGCGCAACCTGCAGCCCTATCCGGAGCCGGAGAAGACCCGCTTCTGGCGGCGGCTGCGGAGGCTGGCGCGCCTGCGGCGCAAGCCGCAGCCGGGAATGTGAGCGACGGCCTCAGCCGTTGTCGACCTCGTGCACCGTCAGCACGGCGACGCCGGCGGGGGTGATGTTCCAGCCCTCGCGGTTGCGCTCGGCCAGGCCGAGCTCGGTCAGGGCGCGGGCGTCGGCGATCGAGATCCAGTCGACCTCCTGCCCGGACTGTTTGCGGGAGAGGTTGCGCAAGGCGCTCAGCTGACCTTCGCTCAGACTCACGACTGTCCCCCGGACAGGGGGTTCGGCGCGAAGCCCGTCCGCCCTCCGGCGGCGCGTTCCAGCGTCTGCTGGAGGCGGGTCACCTGGCTCCCGAGATCGGACACGTCGTTTTCGAGCTGGGCGCAGCGGAGCTTCAGGTAGTCGTTCTCGCGCCGGAGGCGCACCGCGTCCTCGTCGGTCATGCCGGAACCTCGACGGGCGCGCCGCTTCGGTCCAGCGCGCTCTCGACCACGCCGCCGGCGACCACCGGCACGCCCAGGAACCACATCCGCCCCTCGGCGAAGCTGATCTCGTCGGTGGCCACCGCCGGGTCGCGCACGAGGGCCGAGGAGTCGCGCAGCGTCATGCGCAGCACCATGCCGGCAGGGTCCAGGCCGTCGGCGCGGGCGGCGGCGATGGCGTCGCGCATGCGCAGGGCGGCGGGCCGCGGCGGCCTGGCCGACACGGCGGATTTCTTCAGAGCGGCCATGGCGTGGTGTTCCTTCCCGAGCGGAGTCCCGGGGCGGAAGCGGGTCGGATGTCCAAGCGCGCCCCCTTTCCGGGGGCCTGTCGCGAAGGCGCGGGGCGCGCCGTCGTCCGAGGTGGCGTCAGGGTAGCAGCTTTCCCGGCCCACCGGGGGGAAATCGCCGGCTTCAGGCGGGGGTCTTGACCCGTTCGGTGAAGAAGCCGCGCTCGCCCTGCATGTTGATCTGGGCCAGGCGGCCGCCGTCCTGGCAGGCGCGGGCCCGACGGGTGGCGGCGGCGCGCGCCTCCTCCTGGGTGCGGCAGGGATCGAGCAACTCGCCCTCGTGCTCGACCGCCCATCCCTCCGGGTGGCGGGTGACGGTGAACACGGCTCGGGCCTGGCGGTCGTTCTTGTGAAAAGTCATGCGGGACAGCGAAAGAATCGAGTGATTCCGCTCGCGGAGCTCCTTGCGTCCTTGGTTCCCGCGGGAGAGCGGAAATAAAATCAAAGATCGCGTTTGCTATTACGGCGCGTCGGTGAGATAAGCAATCCGTCGAATTCGTTTCGCCGTGATCGCTCTTCCTGCCCTGCTTACTGTCGGGCTTCGGGCATGACCCCCGGACATTTCGAACTAACCGGCGCTCCCGTCGCAAGGCGGGGCGGCGACTTTCATACGCTAGGAATACACACTATGGCTATCGGCACTGTTAAGTGGTTCAACGGAACCAAGGGCTTCGGTTTCATCGCTCCGGAAGATGGCGGCGCGGACGTGTTCGTCCATGCCTCGGCGGTCGAGCGCTCCAGCCTCGGCTCGATCCACGAAGGTCAGAAGCTCAGCTACGAGCTCGAGCGCGACGCCCGCAACGGCAAGTTCTCGGCCGGACAGCTCCAGTCCGCCTGACCCGAACAGAGATCAGGCGCTTCGAGCGCACGGAAGGGTCGGCGGAAACGCCGGCCCTTTTTCGTTCGGCGCAGCCTCCCGCCCCGACGAGCGCGTCTTTCGGCACGCGCCCGAAATGGGCGCCCTCGACTTCAGCCGTTAACCTTGTCGAAAGCCGCCGCACGCGGAACTGCAACTGTAGTTTCAGCGGGTGCGGGCGTGAGTGAACAACCCAGAGTCCTGGTCGTCGACGACAACGCGACCAACCGTTTCCTGCTTTCGCGGCTGTCCTCGTCGCTGGGCTTCTCGGTCGACGAGGCGGAGAACGGCCAGGCCGCCGTCGCCAAGGCCCTGTCGGGCGTCTACGCGGTGATCCTGATGGATCTGGCCATGCCGGTCATGGACGGGGTGGAGGCGACCCGGCGGCTGCGGGCGGAAGGCGTCACAGTGCCGGTGATCGCGGTCTCGGCCCACATCGGCAGCGACGACCGCCTGGACCTGAAGGAAGCCGGCTTCGACGGCGCCGTGCCCAAACCGGTCGATTTCCCGGCCCTGACCCAGTTCCTGACCGCCGCCCTCTAGGCGTCCGACCAGCGCCGGCGGCCGTAGCTTCCCGGCACGCGATTTCCGGCGCCACCGACGCGTGCGACCGACGAAAGGGCTCCGCCTCGCGCGGGGCCCTTTTTGGTTCAGGGCTCCAGCTCGATGTCCCAGTACAGGTAGTCCAGCCAGCTTTCGTGCAGGTGGTGCGGCGGGAAGCGGCGGCCGTATTCCTGGAGCTGGTGCATGGACGGGCGGCGCGCGCGCTGGCGCGGGTGCATGTCGGCCTCGCGCGGGGTGCGGCCGCCCTTGCGCAGGTTGCAGGGCGCGCAGGCGGCGACGATGTTTTCCCAGGTGGTGCGCCCGCCGCGCGAGCGGGGGATGATGTGGTCGAAGGTCAGGTCCTGGCCGGAGCCGCAGTACTGGCAGGCGAAGCCGTCGCGCAGGAACAGGTTGAAGCGGGTGAAGGCGGGCGGCCGGTCCTGGTCGACGTACTGCTTCAGCGACACCACGCTGGGCAGCTGGAATTCCATCGAGGGGGAGCGGACCACCTTGTCGTAGGTGGAGACGACGTCGACGCGGTCCTGGAAGACCGCCTTGACCACCTCCTGCCACGGCCACAGCGACAGGGGGTAGTAGGACAACGGCCGGTAATCGGCGTTGAGCACGAGAGCCGGCCAGCCCGACGGCGGGTTCCTCAGAACCTGCATCGCGGCCTCTCCCACGGGGCCTTGCGGCCTATGGCGTTCCCTATGCCCGGACTGAAGACGACGCCTCCTTTGTCTCAAGCTGAACGGTCGAGAATCACTCAGGTTTCCCGAACAGCTGAAGCATAGGCCGATTTCGGCGACGCGACTATGACATCGGCGCCGCGATCTCGCCGCGCCGCACGCCGCCGTACCAGGCCCACAGCAGATGCGCCGCAGTGCTTCGCAAGGGCCGCCAGGTTTCGGCGCGGGCGCAGGCTTCGCGCTCGGACGGGCGGCGGTCGGCCCGGTCGGCCCAGCGGATCGCCTCCTGCAACGCCACGTCCGCGCCGGGGAACACGTCGACCCGCCCCTCGCAGAACATCAGATAGGTCTCAGCCGTCCAGCGACCGACGCCGGTGATCGCGGTCAGGCGCGCCGTCGCCGCCTCGTCGGACAGCTCGCTCAGCCGGTCGAAGTCGATGCGGCCGGAGAGCTGCGCCTGCGCGATCTCTCGAAGGTAGCGCGCCTTCGGCGTCGACAGGCCCAGCGCCCGCAGCGTCTCCGGCGAGGTGTCCGCGACCGCCTGGGGCGTCACCGCGTCCAGGCCCGCCTCCACCCGCCGCCAGATCGCCGCCGCGGAAGCCGTGGACACCTGCTGGCCCACGATCATCCAGGCCAAGCCCACGAAGCCGCCCGGCCGGGTCCGCCAGGCGAACGGCGGAACCGCCGCATGCACGCGGGCGAGCGCCGGATCCCGGGCGGCCAGCTCGGCGCGCATCCGCTCAAGCTGTTCGACGGAAGGCGGCATGCGGCTCGCGCTTGAAAGTGGAGCAGGGTTCAGAGAGCCAGGTCGGCGGTCACCGGCGCGTGGTCGCTGGGGCGGTCCCAGGCGCGGACCTCGTCGTGGACGCGCGCGCCGATCAGGCCTGAGGCCAGGCCCGGGGTGGCCCAAAGGTGGTCCAGGCGCAGCCCGCGGTTGGACTTGCGGAAGTCGAGCGCGCGGTAGCTCCACCAGCTGAACAGCTTCTCGGTGTCGGGCACGGTCTTGCGCACCAAATCGACGAAGCCGAGCGAGCCCTTCAGCCGCTCCATGGCCTCGATCTCGACCGGGGTGTGACTGACCACCTTGGACATGTAGCGGTGGTTCCAGACGTCGTTCTCGCCCGGCGCCACGTTCAGGTCGCCGGCGATCACCAGCGGGCGCGAGGGGTCACGGCGGCTCATCTCGGCGGTCAGGCGCTCGTAGAAGTCGAGCTTGTGGTCGAACTTGTCGTTCAGCGCCCGGTCGGGCGTGTCGCCGCCGGCGGGGATGTAGAAGTTCTGGATCTCCACGCCCGCCACCACCGCGGAGACGCAGCGCGCCTCGGACCGGCGGCACATCTCCAGCACCGGCCCGGCCTCCAGCGGCAGGCGCGAGGCGATCGCCACCCCGTGCCAGCCCTTCTGGCCCTTGATGCGCACGTGCGGCATGCCGACCGAGGCGAAGGCCTCGAGCGGGAACTCGCCGTCGCGGCACTTGATCTCCTGCAGGCAGATCACGTCGGGCGCGTGATCGGCGACGAAGCGGGCGACCTGCTCGGCGCGCAGGCGGACCGAATTGACGTTCCAGGTGGCGATTCGAAGACGCATGGAGACCGACTAACCCCGGATCAGGGGCGAAAAGAAGCCCGGCTCGGGAGGTGCGAGCCGGGCTTTGGAGGATCGTCTCTCACGCCGCCGCCGGGAGGGGATGAATCCGGCACGGGAGAAGTCCAGCCGCCGCCGAACTCCTGTGGTGTTTATGCCACGACCCGCGAAAAACGTCAACGAACATCTTCGTCGAATCTTGCGCGTATCCGCGGCGCAACGCCGCGTCAGGGGCGGCCGGTACGCCGGGTGGGATCGCGCAGCACGAACAGGTCGCTCTTCAGCGAGGCGTTCTGCATCGACGCCAGCTGCACGCGGGTGCGACGGCCTTGCGCGTCGGCGACGATCCACTCCTTCAGCCGCGGCGCCTGGGCGTCGGCGAACACCAGGGTGATGGCGCCGTCAGCCTGGCGCTTGGCGTCGCGCGCGGTCAGCATGAAGCCGTCCTGGGTGCGGGCGACGGAGCTAACGCGCACGCCTTGGTCCAGGCGGATCGACTTGGCCAAAAACAGCGACAGCGGCGTGCGACCGAGCGGGTAACGGTCGAAGGTCTTCAGCCGCCGGTCGTGGACGTTGACGTTGGACCCGTCGGCCACGACCAGCAGCCCCGAGGGCTTGTCGTATTCGAAGCGAATCTTCCCGGGGCGCTGCAGGTAGTAGGTTCCCTTGGTCACCGCGCCGCGGGCGTCGGTCTGGACGAAGCGGCCGGTCACCGAGGTCATGGATTGCAGGTGCGCCTGCGCCTTGGCCACCAGCTGCTGGTCGGCGGGGCTCAGGGCGGCCGCCTGGGCGCTGGCGGACGTGGCCACCGAGGCCGCGATCGGCGCGGCCGCGGCGGCGGCCAGGGCGGTGAAAGCCAGAAGGCCGGTTTTCAGGGTCTTCATTCGGACTGCCTCCTTGTCGGCCTGCATTTAGGCGCCCGGGTCCGGCGACCCTGTGACGCGGTCGCGACCCTTTTCCGGCGCCGGGATGAAGGCCTGTTCAGCCGACCGGAACGCGCGGGCCGGCGGATCGGCTGCAAAGGTGCACAGGTGCGTCGCGGATGGAAGCCGGCAGGAGGGCGGGAGCCGCGGTTCCCCTCGGGGAATGCGAGACGTACGCGGTCCATGACAGCGAATTAATGCCCCCGCGCCGCAAATTTCAGCAAACCTCTCCTGAACCTGATCGGCGACGGTACGAACATGACGCTTTCACTGCCCGGGGTCCCCTCCGTTCATGGCTCTCTTCGTTTCGCCCCGGCCGCCTGGCTGCGGGTCCTGGCCGTCTTCGCCTTCCTCTCCTTGGCGGCCTGCGCGTCGACGCGGCCTGCGAGCGAGATCGAAAGCTGGGAAGCGACGGCGCGCCGGGTGACGATCACGCGCGACGGCTGGGGCGTCGCACATGTTCGCGGACGAACCGACGCCGATGCGGTTTTCGGCATGATCTACGCCCAGGCCGAGGACGACTTTCCGCGGATAGAGGCGAACTATCTCACCGCTTTGGGAAGAACAGCCGAGGCCGAGGGGGAAGCGGCGATCTGGCGCGACCTCCGCACCAAGCTCTACATGCAGCCTGAGGACCTTCAGGCGCGATATCAGGCGAGTCCCGGCTGGCTTCAGAAGCTGATGGACGCCTGGGCCGCCGGGCTGAACTACTATCTCGCCACGCATCCGGAGGTTCAGCCGCGCGTGATCCGCCGCTTCGAGCCGTGGATGGCCCTGAGCTTCACCGAAGGCAGCATCAGCCGGGACATCGACCGCATATCCCTCCGCGATCTGGAGGCGTTCTACGCCGCTCCTGAAAAGGCGCTCGCCTCGGTCGCGGCGGCGGAGACCGCCGACGAACTCGGCGGGTCGAACGGATTCGCCATAGCGCCGTCTCGGACCAGGGACGGTCACGCGCTGCTGTTGATCAACCCCCACACCAGCTTCTTCTTCCGGTCGGAGCTGCAGATGACGAGCGACGAGGGGTTGAACGCCTACGGCGCGGTCACCTGGGGCCAGATGTTCGTCTACCAGGGCTTCAACGAGAAGATCGGCTGGATGCACACCTCCAGCGGCGTCGACGCGGTCGACGAGTTTCTGGAAACCATCGTCCGCAAGGACGGCGGGTTGTTCTACCGCTACGGCGAGGAGGAGCGGCCGGTCGTCACCCGAAGCTTGACCGTGCCGTACCGGGCCGAGGACGGGTCGATGAAGAGCCGCAGCTTCACGACCTACCATACCCATCACGGCCCGATCGTACGAAGCGAGGGCGGAAAGTGGGTCGCGTTCGCGATGATGCACAAGCCGTCGGAAGCGCTTCAGCAGTCGTTCCTCCGAACCAAGTCGCGGGACTTCGACTCCTTCATGCGAGTCGCGCGGCTGCAGGCCAACTCGTCCAACAACACCGTGTTCGCCGACTCGTCGGGCGACATCGCCTACCTGCACCCCCAGTTCATTCCGAAGAGAGACGACCGGTTCGACTACAGCCGTCCGGTGGACGGCAGCGATCCAGCGACCGACTGGCGCGGCCTGCACCCGCTGGAAGACACGCCGCGCGTTCTGAACCCGGCGACCGGCTGGATTCAAAACACCAACAACTGGCCCTATTCCGCCGCCGGGGCCGACAGCCCCCGCGCCGCCGGCCAACCTCGCTACATGGACCGCTACGGAGAGAACCCGCGCGGGGTCAACGCGACGAGGCTGTTGAGCGCGAAGACCGATTTCACGCTCGAGACGCTGAAGGACGCAGCCTACGACTCCTATCTTCCGGCGTTCGCGGACCTGATCCCGGGGCTTACGACGGCCTACGACCGCTTGCCGGCTTCGGATCCGCTCGTGTCGTCGCTGGCGGAGCCCGTTCGCCTGCTGAAACAGTGGGATTACCGCTGGAACGTCAACTCGGTCCCGACGTCGGTGGCGGTCTACTGGGGCAACGAACTGTTCAAGCGCGCTCCCAAGGGCGCCAACCCGTCGCGTATGTCCGAGTTTCTCGGCGAGCTGGACCGCAAGCTGACGGATCAGGACAAGCTTGGAGCCTTGTCGAGCGCGGTCGCCAAGCTCCAGACCGACTTCGGCGACTGGCGCACGCCTTGGGGCGAGATCAACCGGTACCAGCGGCAGAACGGGGACATCACCCAAACCTATTCCGACTCGGCGCCGAGCCTTCCGGTGGGGTTCACGTCAGGCAACTGGGGCTCGCTCGCGGTCTTCGGAACGCGATCGTCGCGCGAGACCAAGAGGCTCTACGGCTTCACGGGCAACAGCTTCGTGGCCGTGGTGGAACTGGGTCCACGCGTGCGCGCCCGCGCCGTCTCGGTCGGCGGCGGAAGCAACGATCCGGCGTCGCCGCATTTCGACGATCAGGCGGCGATCTACGCCGCCGGCGAGTTGCGCGAGGTGCGCTTCTATCCGTCCGACATCGCCGCCGACGCCAAGCGAACCTACCGGCCCGGCGTTCGCTAAGGCCGGTGTCGGTCGCTCACATCGGCGGCGGGGCGGCCAGGACGTCGCGTTTGCCGGAGTGGTTGGCGGGGCTGACCACGCCTTCCTGCTCCATCCGCTCGATAAGCGAGGCGGCGCGGTTGTAGCCGATCTGGAGCCGGCGCTGGACGTAGCTGGTCGAGGCCTTGCGGTCGCGGGTGACCACGGCCACGGCGCGGTCATAGAGGTCGTCGCCCGAGCCGCCGCCGGTCTCGTCGAAGCCGCCCTCGCCGTCTTCCTCCTCGGCCGAGGCGGTGACCTCCTCCAGGTACTGCGGCTCGCCCTGCTCGCGCAGGAACTTGGCGACCGCCTCGACCTCGCCGTCGGAGACGAACGGGCCGTGCAGGCGGCTGATGCGGCCGCCGCCGGCCATGTAGAGCATGTCGCCCTGGCCCAGCAGCTGCTCGCCGCCCTGCTCGCCCAGGATGGTGCGGCTGTCGATCTTGGAGGTGACCTGGAAGCTGATCCGGGTCGGGAAGTTGGCCTTGATGGTGCCGGTGATCACGTCGACCGACGGACGCTGGGTGGCCATGATCAGGTGGATGCCGGCGGCGCGGGCCATCTGGGCCAGGCGCTGGACGGCGCCCTCCACGTCCTTGCCGGCGACCAGCATCAGGTCGGCCATCTCGTCCATCACCACCACCAGGTAGGGCATGGGCTCGGGACGGATCTTCTCGCTCTCGTAGACCGGACGCCCGCTCTCGTCGAAGCCGGTCTGGACGGTGCGCTCGAAGTGCTCGCCCTTGGCCAGGGCCTCGTGGGCGCGCTCGTTGTAGGAGGCGATGTTGCGCACGCCGATCTTGGACATGCGGCGATAGCGGTCCTCCATTTCGCGCACGGTCCACTTCAGGGCGACCACCGCCTTCTTCGGATCGGTGACCACCGGCGCCAGCAGGTGCGGGATGCCGTCGTAGATCGACAGCTCCAGCATCTTGGGGTCGATCATGATGAAACGGCACTGCTCAGGGCTGAGCCGGTAAAGGATCGACAGGATCATGGCGTTGACGCCGACCGACTTGCCCGAGCCGGTGGTGCCGGCGATCAGCAGGTGGGGCATGCGCGCCAGATCGGCGACGTAGGGCTCGCCGCCGATGGTCTCGCCCAGCGCCAGCGGCAGGACGTTGGAAGGCTTCTCGAACTCGGCGGAAGCCAGCAGGTCGCGCAGGTAGACGGTCTCGCGCTTGACGTTGGGCAACTCGATGCCGATGGCGTTGCGGCCCTGGACCACCGACACCCGGCAGGCGCGCGCGCTCATCGAGCGGGCGATGTCGTCTGACAGGGCGACCACGCGGGCGGACTTCACGCCCGGCGCCGGGGCCAGCTCGTAGAGAGTGACGACGGGTCCGGGGCGAATCTGGTCGATGTTTCCGCGCACGCCGAACTCGGCCAACACGCTCTCCAGCAACCGGGCGTTCTGGCGCAGGGCGGCCTCGTCGAAGGCGGCGCTGCGGGCCTTGGGCTTGGCCAGCATGGCCAGCTCGGGCAGCTGGAAACCGCTTTTCGGGCGCACGAACTCGAAGGCGCCCTGGTTCTCGCGGGTCTCGCGGCCGGAGGGTTTCGGCGCCTTGGGCTTCAGGCTCAGGACCTCGGGTTCAGGGGCGTCGTCGAGGTCTTCGTCCTCGTCGTCTTCGACCACGGCGGCCTTGGGCGCGGCCTTGCGGGCGGCGCGCTTGGCGCGGGCGGGGGTCGCCGGCGGGGGCGCGTTCGCCCTCCGGCCGAGACCGCGGAACGCCTGGCCCAGCCACACGCCCGCCAGCTGGAAGTCGCGCGGCGTCACGCCCAGCGCCCAGCCGAGCGCCGAGAGCGCGCCGATCAGCAGCAGCGCGCCCGCGATGGCGGTCGTGCCAGGCAGGCGGATGAAGGCGAACAAGCCTGACAGGAGCTCCAGCAGGCCCGCGCCCCAGAAGCCGCCCAGGCCCCGCGCCAGCGGCCAGGCGGCGGGCGGCTGGGGCGCCGACAGGGCGCCGGCCAGCATCAGCACGCCGAGGGCCGCCACGAACGCCTTCAACCGCAGGCGTCCGCGTCTCAGGTCGGGCTCCGGGTCGGCGGCGCGGGCCAAGCCGAACAGCACCATCAGCAGGGCGGCGGGCCAGCCGGCCAGGCCGACCGACTGCAGTCCGAGGTCGGCGATCACCGCGCCGAATCCGCCCAGCAGGTTGGTCGGGGTCAGGTCGGTCGCGGTGTTCCAGCTGGGGTCGGCCGCGTCGTAGGACGCGAAGGCCAGCACCAGGGCGCCGCCGAACGCGGCGACCAGGCCGCCGCGGAACCGCGCGCTGACCGACGCCGACCAGGCCAGGCCCGCCCCTTCGACCACTCGCGCGCCCACCGCCGCCGCCACGCCCGCCATGCCGCCACGCTCCGTCACTTCGGAATTCAGCTCCGAGCATTGGCGGAAAGAGGGTTAAGAGCGGTTTACGAAACGGGGCGGCTGGACCGGGTCGTCAGGGGCCGATAAGCCCGTGGCATGATCCAGAGGTACGACGCCGAGGTGATCGTCGCGGGCGCGGGGATGGCGGGGGCGACCTTCGCGCTCGCCGCCGCCCACGCGGGGCTGGACGTGATCCTGGTCGATCCGCTGCCGTTCGAGGCGATGCTGGCGGAGACCTTCGACGGGCGGGCGTCGGCGATCGCCTATTCCTCGTTCCGGCAATGGCGGGTGCTGGGCGCGGCCGAGCGTCTGGCGCCGCACGCGGAGCGGATCGATCACATCCTGGTCACCGACGGGCGGACCCCGGGCGCGGCGGCGGGGCCGCAGACGCCGTTCTTCCTGCGCTTCGACGCGGCCGAGATCGCCGACCGGTCCGACGGCGAGCCGATGGGGTGGATGCTGGAGAACCGTCGCATCCGCGCCGGGCTGGCCGCGACCGTGGCGGAGGCGGGCATTCGGGTGGAGGCCCCGGTCGGCGTCGCCTCCGTCGGGGTTGATCAACGTTGCGCCACCGTGCGGCTGAGCGACGGGCGCGACCTGACCGCGCCCCTGGTGGTCGGCGCCGAGGGGCGCCGCTCGCCGGTGCGCGAAGCGGCGGGTATCGACACGCTCGGCTGGGACTACGCCCAGAGCGGGGTGGTGGCGACCGTCCAGATGGCCGAGCCGCACGGGAACGTGGCCCACGAATACTTCCTGCCGGGCGGGCCGTTCGCCATCCTGCCGTTGACTGAGAACCGCGCCTCGCTGGTCTGGACCGAGCCGAAGCGCCGGGCCGAGGCGCTGCGGACCTGCTCGATGGAGGCGTTCGAGGCGCACCTGCGCCGCCGGTTCGGCGAGTTCCTGGGCGAGGTCGGGGTGCTGGGCCACCGGTTCGTCTATCCGCTGTCGCTGTCCCTGGCCGAGCGGATGACCGCGCCCCGGTTCGCCCTGCTCGGCGACTCCGCCCACGGGGTGCACCCGATCGCCGGCCAGGGGCTGAACCTGGGACTGAAGGACGCCGCCGCCCTGGCCGAGGTGCTGGTCGAGGCGCGGCGCCTGGGCGAAGACATCGGATCGGGGCTGGTGCTGGAGCGCTACGCCCGCTGGCGGCGGTTCGACAACGTCATGCTGGCGGCGGCCACCGACGTGTTCAACCGCCTGTTCTCCAACGACTGGCCGGGGGTGCGCGCGGTGCGGGGCCTCGGGCTGGCGGCGGTGAACCGGATCGCGCCCGCGCGGCGGTTCTTCATGCAGGAGGCGGGCGGCGGTATCGGCGACCTGCCCCGGCTGCTGCGGGGCCTGCCGCTCTGAGCTTGACCCCCGCCCGGCCGCGCCCTAGGCGGCGGGCCTGTCGAACATCGTGAGGTCGCCCATGCCCACCCTCGTCCTGCTGCGTCACGGCCAGAGCCGCTGGAACCTGGAGAACCGGTTCACCGGCTGGGTCGACGTGGACCTGACCGCCGAGGGCGAGGCCCAGGCGCGGCGCGGGGGCGAGCTGCTGAAGGCCGCTGGCGTGCGCTTCGACCGGGCCTACACCTCGGTGCTGACCCGCGCGATCCGCACCTGCAACCTGGCGCTGGAGGCGGCCGGCCAGGCCTATGTGCCGGTGACCAAGGACTGGCGGCTGAACGAGCGGCACTACGGCGGGCTGACCGGGCTGGACAAGGCCGAGACCGCCGCGCGCCACGGCGAGGAGCAGGTCAAGGTGTGGCGGCGCTCCTACGACGTGCCGCCGCCGGAGCTGGCGCCGGGGGGCGAGCACGACTTCGCCGCCGACCCCCGCTATCGCGGCGCGACCATTCCCTCGACCGAGAGCCTGAAGACCACCCTCGACCGCGTGCTGCCCTACTGGGAGCAGGAGATCGCGCCGAGGCTGAACGCCGGCGAGACGGTGCTGGTCGCCGCCCACGGCAACTCGCTGCGCGCGATCGCCAAGCACCTGTTCGGTGTGTCCGACGCGGAGATCACCGGCCTGGAGATCCCCACCGGCAATCCGCTGGCGATCGAACTGGAGGACGGGCTGAAGCCGGTCTCCGCGCGCTACCTCGACGAGACGCGGGCCGAGAAGCTGCCGCAAGCCGCGTGAGCGACGACTTCACCTTGATGCGCCGGGCGATCGCGGTCGCGCGGGCGAACTTCGGCCGGACCGAGCCGAACCCGGTGGTGGGCTGCGTGCTGGTCAAGCACGGCGAGGTTCTGGCCGAGGCCGCCACGGCCGAGGGCGGTCGGCCGCACGCGGAGGAGCAGGCGCTGGACGCGGCGGGCGAGTCGGCGCGGGGCGCGACCGCCTACGTCACGCTCGAGCCGTGCGGCGCGCGCTCGACCGGCGCCGTCGCCTGCGCCGACCGGCTGATCCTGGCCGGGGCGGCGCGGGTGGTGATCGCCTGCGAGGACCCCTCGCCGTTCGCCTCGGGCCAGGGGATCGAGCGGCTGCGGGCGGCGGGGCTGGCGGTGGAGACCGGCGTGCTGGCCGAGGAGGCGGCGCCGCTCTACGCCGGCTGGATCGAGCGGATGCGGCGAGCCTGACCGGAACCCCGGCGGCGCTCTCGCCTCGACGGAAATCAGGCGCTAGAGAGCGGCCATGGCTTTTCGTGTCGAACACCGTCTGGGGATCAGGGCGGACGCCGAGCGCATCTGGTCCCTGCTTTCAGACCTCCCAGGCTGGGCGCGCTGGAACCCGGTTTACCCGCAAGCGGCGGGGACGCTGGCGATCGGGGCCAACCTGATCCTGACCGAGGCGATCCCCGGCCAGGCTCCGCGTCAGATTTCACCCACGGTGGTCGACTGGGTACCGCGCGAGCAGATCGTCTGGTCGATGCAGACCCTGCCGGTGCTGGCCCGCTCGTTGCGCTACTTCGAGATCGAGGAGCTGCAGCCGGGAAGCTGCATCCTGGGCGTGGGCGAAATCTTCTACGGCGTCATCGGCGAGGGCGAGGCCAAGCGCCGCCGACGCGCGCTGAAGGAGGCCTCGGCCAAGATCTGCGAGGCGGTGAAGGCCCAGGTCGAGGTCTAGGCCGCGCCGAGCGCCTGAACCCCCGAGGCCGCGGCCGCGGCGGGGAAGCGTATCTCGAAGGTGGATCCTCCGGGCCCGGTCTCGACCAGGATCAGGTCGCCGCCGTGCGCCTGGGCCAGTTCCTTGGAGATGGCCAGACCCAGACCCGCGCCGCCGGGGCGGGCGGCGCCGGCGAACGGCTGGAACAGCCGCTCCTGCGCCCGGTCGGCGACGCCGGGACCGTCGTCGATCACCCGCACCACCGTCTCGCCCTTGCGCCGCCCGGCGGTGACGCGGACCACGCCGCGGCCTCGGCGCTCGGCCTCGCCCTCGATGGCCTGGCGGGCGTTGCGCATCAGGTTGACCAGGATGCGGTGCAGCTGGTCCGGATCGGCCTGGATCTGGAAGGTCGCCGGAGCCTCCAGCACCAGCCGCACCCCGTCGGGCGACAGGCCGGCGTCCTCGGCCGCGGCCTCGACCGCAGGCGGCAGCAGCATGCGCCGCCAGGCGGGCGGCGGCTCCTCGCTGCGGCCGTAGTTCAGCACGTTCTGGGCCAGGCTGAGCGCCCGGTCGAGCGCACGCTCCAGACGCGGCAGGGCCTTGGCCACCCCGGGGTCGCCGGAGGCCGCAAGCCTTTCGGACGCGATCTGGGCGGAGGTCAGCATGTTGCGCAGGTCGTGGCTGATCTTGGCCACCGCTTCGCCCAGCGCCGCCAGCCTGGCGCGCGAGCGCAGCGCCTGGCGCACCTCGTCCTGCATCTGCGCCAGTTCCTCCTCGACCCGGCCGATCTCATCGCGGCGACCCGAGGGCTCGGGCTGAAGCGCGGGGTTTTCGGGGTCGGCGCGGAAGCTCTCGATCTGTTCGGTGATCCGGCGCATCGGCCGCACGATGAAGGCCGACAGTGCCGCGAACACCGCCGCGCCGGCCACCGCGGCGATGAACACGGCGATCACCAGGATGCGCAGCATGTAGCCCGCCAGCTCGCGTTGCAGCGGCGCGGCCGGGACCACGATCTCGACGAACTCGCCGCTGCGGAAACGCGGCCGGGCCGTCACCCGGATCATCCGGTCGGGCGAGCCGACCAGGGTGCGCCACGGGTCGAACAGCCAGGACGCCGAGCGCGGCCGGCGCAGATCGACGAAGTCGGGCGTGCCGGTCAGCTCCGGATCGCGCAGCAGCAGTCGCCGCACGCCCCCGTCGCCCACCGCCACCGTGGCTACGCCCGCGCCTTCCAGCAGCTGGCCGGCCAAACTGTCTGTGACCATGTTGTCGGGCGCGGCCTCGACCGCCAGCGACGCCAGCTCGGCCGCGCGCGCGCGCTCCACCAGCCAGCGCTCGTGGAAGGCGGCGACGGAGGGGATCAGGATCATGACGGCGGCGACCACGGCGAAGGCCGCGGTCAGCAGCAGCAGCCGCGAGGACAGCCCGCCGGGCAATCGGATCTGGCGCGGCGGCTCAAAGCGCCACATGAGGCCTCACGTGAGGCGAACGCGAGGGCCGCGCCGCCGTTGCATCCGACCTAACTCACCCGAGCCGTTTGAGCAACGAAACCAAGGCGCGGGTGCGCCCGGAGAACAGGATCGGCGCGTACCAGGCGCCCGCCAGCCGTCGCCCGATCTCCAGCCGCGTCGGATAGGGGGTGACGTAGCCGGTCAGGCTGCGCAGCCCGGCCTTGTTCGCCAGGGTCAGCACCCAGGGGTGGATCGCCTCGCCCGCGCCCTTGCCGACGATGCCGACGCCCAGGATGCGGCCCTTGCGGTCGGTGACCAGCTTGGCGAAGCCGCGGGTGTCGCCCTCGGCCACCGCCCGGTCGACGTCTTTGAAGGCGTAGGTCACGACCTTGACCGTGTCGCCGTGCTCGGCGCGAGCCTGCGCCTCGGTCAGGCCGACCACGGCCAGCTCCGGATCGGTGTAGGTGACGCGCGGAATCACCAGCCGGTCGGCGTCCACCCCTTGGGCGAACAGGGCCTTGCGCACGAACAGGGCGGCGTGAGCGCCGGCCGCGTGAGTGTACTGGTCCCGCCCCGCCACGTCGCCGAGGGCGAACACCGCCGGGTTGGAGGTCCGCAGCCGCGCGTCGGTCTTGATGCCCTTCGCGTCGCGCTCGACCCCGGCGGCGTCGAGGTTCAGCCCCTCCAGCACCGGCTCGCGGCCGACGGCGACCAGCAGGTGGGAGCCCTCGACGCCGACCTCGCGGCCGTCCTGCTCGACCCGCAACGCGACGCCGTCCGGGGCGGGCTCCGCGGCGACGGCCTTCGCGCCGGCCATGATCTCCACGCCGTCCGCGCGAAGCTGCTCCAGCACCACGGCGGCCAGGTCGGCGTCCTCGCGGACGAAGGGCGCGCCCGCCTCGATCACCACGACCTCGCACCCCAACCGCCGGAACGCCTGGCCGAGCTCCAGCCCGATCGGCCCGCCGCCCAGGATCAGCAAGCGACGCGGCCGCTCGGCCAGGCCGAACACCGTCTCGTTGGTCAGGTAGCGGACGCCGTCGAGGCCCGGGATCGGCGGTACCCTGGCGCGGGAGCCGGCGGCGATCACCACCTTGCGCGCGGCGACCGACACGCTGTCGCTCTCCACCGTGCGGACGCCGGTGAAGCGCGCCGCCTCGCGCACCACCGTGACGCCCAGCCCCTCGAACCGCGCCTGGCTGTCATGGTGCTCGATGGCGGCGATCGCGCCGCGCACGTGGGCCATGACGGCGGCGAAGTCGATTTCGGGCTCGGCGGCGCGGACGCCGAAGCGGCCCGCCTCGCGTACAGTGTGGGCGACCTCCGCGGCGGCGATCAGGGCCTTGGAAGGGACGCAGCCGGTGTTCAGGCAGTCGCCGCCCATCTCGCCCTTCTCGAACAGCACGACCTTCAGGCCGAGCTGGGCGGCGCCGGCGGCGACCGACAGGCCGGCGGAGCCCGCGCCGATGATCGCCAGGTCGGCCTTGATCCGCCTCACGGCGTCGCCGCCTTGCCGCGCACCGCGCGCACGATCAGCGGCAGGGCGAAGGACAGGAACGCCAGACCCAGCAGCGGCAGGAGGAATTGCGGCTCGAGGATGATCTTCAGGTTCGGCCGCTCGCCGCGGGCGAACAGGGCGCCCAGGCCCGCGCCGATGGCGCTGTAGATGAAGGTGGCGGGCAGGATGCCGAGGAAGGTCGCGGCCGCGTAGGCCCGCAGCGGCACGGACGCGAGCCCCGAAGCCACGTTGATCAACACGAACGGCACCGCCGGGATCAGCCGCAGGGTGAGCAGATACGAAAACGCGTTGCGGTGCAGGCCCTCCTGAACGCGCCGCAGGGTCCCGCCCGCCCGCTCGGCCCGTTCCCGCAACGCCGCCCCCAGCGCGGTGCGGACCACGTAGTAGACGGCGATCGCCCCGAGGGTGGCCCCGAGCGCGGTGGCCGCCCCTCCGACCCAGGTCCCGAACAGGAAGCCTCCGGTCAGGGTCACGAACACCGCCCCGGGTATCGCGCTGGTCGTGAGGGCGGCGTAGGCGGCCACGTAGATCAGCAGGCTGATCCAGAAGTGCGCGGCGACGAAGGCGCTCAGCTCGGCATGGCGCTCGCGCAGGGTCTCCAGCGACAGGTAGCGATGCAGGCCGGCGACATAGAAGGCGACCGCGAGCCCCAGCACCATCAGCAGCGGCGCCCAGCGTTTCAGCAGGCCCATGCGCCGCTCCGGTGTTCGATCATGTCAGGCTCCAGCTCGAGCGAACGCCGATCGGCTCACCTGTAGCATACGCGGGGGAGACCGCCGCGGACGTATCCCGGATAAGCGCTTGCGCCTTTCCGGGATGACAAGCGGGTGCGCGTCTTCGGCATCGGGCTTACGCTCCGAAGGGGTGGGGAGGCGCGGAGCGCGGGCGGGCCGCCCGGAACCGATGACCCTCCTGGGAGGGCCGCTATGAATTTTCGGCGGGTTCCCCCGCGCTCCGCGAAGTCTGTGCTCGCAAGCGGACCGGGGGACGGCTTCCTTGTCGGGACCGAAGGGAAAACGCTCTATCCCCGCGGCTGGCTACTCCCCGATTAGACCCTTCCCGGACCTCGGCCTGCGGCGGGCGGGAGGACCAGATCCTCCCGGGCCCCGGGGTTTCGCCCCGGGCATCGCCCGCGCCGCCTATGGGTGGCCTCGAACGGCTCAGTCGCAACCGCACCGCCGGAGCTCTCAGCATCGACGCCAGGTTCGTCCCGCTCGACTTCCGCCCCGCCGCCGCATCGGGCTCTGGTACCTGAGCGCCCTCCCCCGCGGCGGGGTCGATGAGGAGTATGGGGGCGGTTTCAGGGGGCGGGCGTAAGTTTATTTTCCGCCCGCTCTGATCCTCCTATTTCGCCGTCATCCCGGAGAGCGCGCCGGCGCTCGTCCGGGACCCAGGGGGGATGTCGCTGACCCGTGCCGCAGCCGGGGTTTGATCCGTCCCCTGGGTCCCGGCTCTGCGCGGCTGCGCCGCTCCGGCCGGGATGACGGGATTTTGTTGCGGGTCCCCCTAGCAAGAGCGAGGATGTCGGGCGCTTCCAGAAACTGGCGCCCGTCGTATCCCTCAACCTCCCGCGCGGACCTGCGCCTGCGGCTCCGGTGCGCGGGTTCCCTCCTTCTCCCGAGGGGAGAAGGATTGTATCGGCGACGGGTGATCCCCGACTCCGCCGCCCCCGTCTCGCCCTCGCCGTTCCGTGTCCGCGACTTCCGCCTGGTGTGGGCGGCGCGGGTGGCCGCGGTGCTGGGGGTGCAGACGCAGGGCGCGGCGGTGCTGTGGCAGGTTTACGAGGTCGCGCGCCGCGACCACGGGGTGGCGGAGTCGGCGCTGTATCTCAGCCTGGTGGGGCTGGTGCAGTTCCTGCCGCTGTTCGCCCTGACCCTGCCGGCCGGGGAGACCGCGGACCGGCGCGACCGCAAGAAGGTGATGGCCCTTTGCATCGGCGCCGAGGCCCTGTGCGCGGCGGCCTTCGTGGGGCTGGCGCTGCTGGGCCGTCCGCCGCTGTGGAGCCTGCTGGCGGTGGCCGCGCTGTTCGGGGCCAGCCGCGCTTACCTGGCGCCCGCCAGCCAGGCCATGCTGCCCATGCTGGTGCCCCGCGAGTCCCTGCCCCGCGCGATCGTCGCCAGTTCGCTGGCGTTCCAGGTGGGCGCGATCGCCGGCCCGGCGCTGGGCGGGCTGATCGTGGCGGTGTCGGTGCCGGCGGCCTACGCGGTGTCGCTGGCGCTGTTCCTGGTCGCCGCCTTGCTGGTGCTGGCGATCCGCACGCCGACCAAGCCGGTCCCGCAGCCGGGCTCGCGCTGGGCGCTGATGAAGGAGGGGCTGGCCTACGTTTGGCGCACTAAGATCGTGTTCGGGGCGATATCGCTCGACCTCGTCGCCGTGCTGCTGGCCGGCGCCACCCTGCTGGTGCCGATCTTCGCGCGCGACATCCTGCACGTGGGGGCGGAGGGCTTCGGCATCATGCGCGCGGCGTTCGGCGTCGGCGCCCTGCTGACGGCGCTATACCTGTCCAAGTGGCCGCTGCTGCGCCGGGGCGGGCTGTGGATGTTCGGATCGGTGGCGGTGTTCGGCCTGGCGACCGTCGCCTTCGGCCTTTCGCAGCTGTTCTGGCTCAGCGTCGCGGCGCTGGCGATCGCCGGGGCGGCGGACATGATCAGCGTCAACATCCGCCAGACCCTGGTCCAGATCGCCACCCCCGACCACATGCGCGGGCGGGTCAGCTCGGTCTCCATGCTGTTCATCGGCGCGTCCAACGAGCTCGGCGAGTTCGAGAGCGGCCTGGCCGCGCGGTTCCTGGGCCCGGTCGGGGCGGCGGTGTTCGGCGGCGTGGGGTCGCTGGTCGCCACGGGCCTGTGGGCGGCGTGGTTCCCGTCGCTGAGGAAGGCGGATCGGTTGGTCTGAGGGGGGCGGGCGATAGCGCCGTGCTCGGCCGGGTCAAGGCACGCTCCGCTCTTCGGCCTTGACCCCGCCTACGCGCGACGCTCGACGGTAAGGGTCGGGGCGAAGGGCGCCCCGCTATGAAAGTTCGACGGCCTGCGGCGCGTCGAACAAAGGGCTGACGGAAGACGCCTGCGGTCGGAGCATACGATCCCCGGGTTCGACGCGCCGCAGGCCGTCGAACTCAGCTCAGAGGGACGCTCCGCGTCCCGGCACGTCTTCACGTCGTGCGGCGGCACCCCCCTCCACCACGTTCCGCGGTCCCCCTCCCCCGCACGCTTCGCTACGGGGGAGGGGCTTGGCGCGATAACGCCGTTCGGAACGAAAGCCCCGGCTGCGCTGTTGAGCGCCCTGACGGGGCGAAGCGCCCTGCGAACACGCATTCGAAGGGCGACAAGTCCATGTACGAAGACACTGAAACGACGATGGCGGGTTTCGGAGACCTGCTCGCCGTCTGGGGGCCGCGCATTCTGGGCGCCCTGCTGATCCTGGTCGCCGCCTGGTTCATCGGCAAGCTGGTGAAGGGCGCGCTGGCCAAGGGCGTCGACAAGATGCCGGCCCTGCGCCACCACAACGAAGGCCGCGACCCGAAAAGCACCGCCGGTTCCAAGCTCGGCGACGTGGCGCTGTGGCTGATCCTGCTGTTCGGGGTCGTGGCGGCGCTGAACGTGCTGAACCTGGGCGGGGTGGTGACGCCGCTGAACGCGATGCTCGCCGACTTCCTGAGCTTCATCCCGCACATCGTCGGCGCGCTGCTGATCTTCTTCATCGGCTTCATCGTCGCGACCCTGGCCAAGCGCCTGGTCACCGCCGCCCTGCAGGCGGCGGGCGTCGACGAGCGGCTGTCCAAGCTCGGCTTCGCCAAGGCCAGCGGCGCGGGCACCGGCCTGTCGAGCGCGCTGGGCACTCTGGTGTTCGTGCTGATCATCATCCCGGTCGCCATCGCGGCGCTGAACACCCTGCAGATCGAGGCGATCTCGACGCCGGCGATCGCGGTGCTGAACACCATCCTGTCGGCGATTCCGAACGTGCTGGCCGCCGCCATCGTGCTGGCGATCGGCTGGGTCATCGGCCGCTTCGCCGCGGGCGTGGTGGAGAAGGTCCTGCCCGCCACCGGCTTCGACAACTCCATCAAGTCGCTGGGCGGGTTCTCGTCGATGGGCGGCAAGAGCGCGCCGACGCCTCCGCCGGCCTACGAGACCACCCCGACCATGGCCGCCGAGGCCTCGCCGACGGTGGGCATGACCCCCGGCGCCGCGCCGATCGCGGGCATGGAGTCCTCGTCCGGCGGTTCGGCCGCCCAGGCCGTCGCTCCGCCCAAGCCGAACACCCCGTCGAAGATCGTCGCCAACATCGTGATGTTCGCCATCGTCGCCTTCTCGGCGATCGAAGCGGCGCGGCTGCTGCAGTTCGGCGCCTTCGCCGAGATGATCGAGAACATCGTCGGCCTGGCCGGCCGGGTGATCGTGGGCGGCCTGATCATCACCGCCGCGGTGCTGATCGCCGACATGCTGTCCAACGCCATCGACAAGGGCACGCAGGGCGCGGACAAGTTCGCCTCGACCATCGTCAAGTGGGCGACCATCGCGCTGGGCACCGCCATGGGCCTGCGCTTCATGGGCATCGCCGACGAGATCGTGATCCTGGCCTTCGGCCTGATCCTGGGCTCGGCGGCGGTGGCGGCGGCGCTGGCCTTCGGGCTGGGCGGCCGCGACGCGGCCGGGCGGCTGACCTCGCGCTGGGTCGAGAAGGCTCAGGCCAAGGCGGCTACCGCCGGGGGCCCGCAGGCGGCGCGGGAGGACGGCGGCTCCGAGCCCCGCACCATCCCCGGCGGCAGCCCGGACCCGCGCTTCCAGTAAGCGCGCGGCATGGACTAAAGCTCGAAGGGCGGCCGGCGACGGCCGCCCTTCTTCTTGCGCGCGAGGCGGCATGGACGAGCGGGGCTGGTGGCGGCGGGGCGTGGTCTACCAGATCTATCCGCGCTCGTTTCAGGACACCGACGGCGACGGGATCGGCGACCTGCCGGGCATCGAGCGGCGGCTGGACCATGTGGCCGAGCTCGGCGTCGACGCGATCTGGATCTCGCCCTTCTACCCCTCGCCCATGGCCGACTTCGGCTACGACGTGGCCGACTATTGCGGCGTCGATCCGATCTTCGGGACGCTTCAGGATTTCGACCGGCTGCTGGGCGCCGCCCACGCGCGGGGCCTGAAGGTGATCGTCGACTTCGTGCCCAACCACACCAGCGAGGCGCACCCCTGGTTCGTCGAGTCGCGCGCCTCGCGGGAGAGCCGAAGGCGCGACTGGTACGTCTGGCGCGATCCGGCCCCGGACGGCGGGCCGCCGAACAACTGGCTGTCGGTGTTCGGGGGCGGCGCCTGGGAGCTCGATCCGGCGACAGGCCAGTACTTCCTGCACTCGTATCTGAAGCAGCAGCCGGACCTGAACTGGCGCAACCCCGAGGTCGAGGCGGCGGTGTTCGAGGCGCTGCGGTTCTGGCTCGACCGGGGCGTGGACGGCTTCCGCATGGACGTGCTGTGGATGCTGGTGAAGGACGAGCAGTTCCGCGACAACCCGCGCAACCCCGACTGGCGGCCGGGGATGCTCCCGCACCTGCGCTTCGACCCGGTGTTCTCCACCGACCGGCCCGAGACCATGGGGATCGTGCGGCGGATGCGGGCGCTGCTCGACAGCTACGCGGGCGAGCGGGTGCTGATCGGGGAGATCTACCTGCCGATCCGCCGGCTGGTCGCTTACTACGGCGAGGCGAGCGACGGCTGCCACATGCCGTTCAATTTCAAGCTGATCCAGGCGCGGTGGGACGCAGGCGAAATCGACGCCCTGGTGCGTCGCTACGAAGGCGCGCTGCAAGGCGCCTGGCCGAACTGGGTGCTCGGCAACCACGACAACCCGCGGCTGGCCAGCCGGATCGGGCCGCAGGCCGCGCGGGCCGCGGCGGTGCTGCTGCTGACGCTGCGCGGCACGCCGACCCTCTACTACGGCGACGAACTGGGCATGGAGAACGTCCCGATCCCGCCGGAGCGGGCGGTCGACCCCTGGGAGAGGAACGAGCCCGGCATGGGCCTGGGCCGCGACCCCGAGCGCACGCCCATGCCGTGGGACGACGGCCCGAACCGCGGCTTCACCGACGGCGAGCCGTGGCTGCCGCCGGGACCTGCCGCGGTGAACGTCGCGGCGCAGGCGGACGAGCCTGGATCAATGTTGACGCTGTACCGGCGGCTGCTGGCGCTGCGGCGCGCGGAGCCCGCGCTGCACGAGGGCGACTGGGTTCCGCTGGGGGTGCAGGGCGAGGTGCTGCTGTATGCGCGCCAGGCGCCGGACGCGGCGCGGTTCGCGGTGGCGGTGAACTTCGGCGACGGCCCGGCTCGGGTCGAGCATGAGGCGCTGCGCGGGACAATGGCGGTCACGACGACGCCGGGACGGGAGGGCGAGGCGGTCGAGGGCGTGTTGACGCTCGAGGCGAACGGAGCGGCGGTGGTGCGGTGCGGCTGAGGCCGTGCGATGGCGCGCTCCGCGGCTCCTCCCGTAGAGGAGATCAGGGCCCGCCTACAGCGCCTCCGGCGAGACCAGCAGCAGGTCGTCGAGCGCCTCCAGCGTCTCCATCCAGGCGCGGGCCTGGGGCAGCTCGTAGCGGTAGAAGTAGCGGAAGGCGGCGAGCTTGCCGGCGTGGAAAGGATCGTCGGCGGCTCGGGGGGCGGCTTTCAGGGCCTGTTGCAGCCATAGCCAGCCGACCACGATCGTGCCGGTCGCCATCAGGTACAGGGTCGCGTTTCCAAGGCCTCGTTCCGGGTCGCGAGCGGCTTCGGCGAGCAGCCTGGGCGTCAGGACGGCCAGGCGGGCGAGGGCGGCCTCCAGTTCGGCGGCCTGGGCGGCGAGCTCGGGCACGGCCCGCGCCTCGGCGACGGTTGCCCCGATGCGGCCGGCCAGCAGCCGCAGGCCGCGGCCGTCGGCCATGCGCACCTTGCGGCCGAGCAGGTCCAGACCCTGGACGCCGGTCGTGCCCTCATGGATCGGGTTCAGCCGCTGGTCGCGGTACAGACGCTCGACGGGGAAATCGTGGGTGTAGCCGTAGCCGCCGTGCACCTGGATCGCCAGGGAGTTGGCCTCGCAGCCCTTCTCCGACGGCCAGGTCTTGATCACGGGGGTGAGCACTTCCAGCAGCAGCTCCACGTCTGCCAGGGCCTCGGCGTCCTCTGTGACCGCGATCTCGTCGACCAGCCGCGCGCCGTAGAGGCACAGGTGCAGCGCGCCTTCTGCGATCGCCTTCTGGGCCAGCAGCATGCGTTTGACGTCCGGGTGCCGGACGATCGGCACGGGCGGCGCGTTCGGGTCCCTGCCGGACAGCGGCCGGCCCTGCACGCGTTCCTTGGCGTAGGCCAGGGACTCCAGATAGCCGCGATAGGCCATGGTCGCCGCCGCGGCGCCGACGCCGATGCGGGCCTCGTTCATCATGTGGAACATGTAGGTCAGGCCCTTGTGCGGCTCCCCCACCAGAAACCCGGTGCAGGGCTCCTCGCCGCCCAGCGCCAGCACGCAGTTGGTGGTGCCGCGCTGGCCCAGCTTGCGGTTCAGCCCGACCAGCCGGATCCCGTTGCGCTCGCCCGGACGACCCTCGGCGTCCGGAATGAACTTCGGCACGATGAACAGGGAGATGCCTTTCACCCCGGGCGGAGCGTCGGGCAGCCGGGCCAGCACCAGGTTGACAATGTTCTCGCGCAGTTCGTGCTCGGCGCCGGAGATCCACATCTTGGAGCCGTTCAGCGCATAGGTCCCGTCGCCGTTCGGGGCGGCGCGCGTGCTCACGTCGGCCAGCGACGACCCGGCCTGCGGCTCGGACAGGGCCATGGTGCCGAACCAACGGCCCTCGATCAGCGGCTTGGCGTAGAGCGCCTTCTGCTCCTGGCTGCCGAAGGCGCAGAGCAGGTTGGCCGCGCCGGCGGCCAGGAAGGCGTAGTTCTGGGCCGGTGCGTTGGCGGCGGTGAACACCAGACCCGCGAGCGTCGCCACCGTGAACGGCAGCTGCATCCCGCCCATGTCCTCGGAGAAGCCCATGGCGGGGAAGCCGGCGTCGACGTAGGCGGCGACCGCGGCCGACAGTTCGGGGATGGTGCGCACCCGCTCGCCGTCGAACTCCGGCTCCTCCGCGTCCAGGCGGGCGGCGAACGGCAGGTAGACGTCCTCGGCCAGGGCGAAGGCCTGGTCCAGCACCGCGCCGAACACCTGGCGGTCGTGCATGGCGTAGCGCGGCCGTTCACAAAGGGCGGAGACGTCGAGCAGGTCGTCGAGCAGAAAATCCAGGTCGCGACGGGAGAACAGCTTGGACATCGGGGCTCTTGGAAAGCTGTGGCGGTGCGGTCCGTACCTAGCACCCTGGCCCGGCTACGGTCGAAGGCGCGACTTACTGTCATCCGGATTTTGACGTTCTCTCAATATACGATATCTAGATGAACGTGATCGGTGAGCGCGCTGAATCGGGGGGCGGGCCTTTGAGCGTCGAAACTTCTGAGGCCCACGAAATCGTGAACCCCGCCGCCGCCTCGATCCCTCAGCGCTTCGATCTCAAAGCCGAGCCTTTCCTGTCGCCCGACCAGAAATGGTCGTCTCGGGCCACCCTGCTTTTCATTTTGGCGGTGTGCGGCGGCTTCTGGGCCCTGGCGGCCGCGGCGGGCGCCCTGCTGCTCGGCTGATCACGGCAGCTTCGCCGTAACCCATTGAACGTCGTTATTTTTGCGGAACCCCTTTCGGGGGTGGCCCGTTGAGGCCGTGTACGCGGTCAAGCGGCGCTGAAAAGCCGCGAGAGCGGCCCCATCCGGCGCCCCTCACCGTGTCTCACGCCGACGTTCCCCAGGGGCGTCAAAGTACAGAGTGACGGGCTTACGACTCCGCCCCGCAAGGCGGAACGGGGTCGTGTGTGTGCGGTGTAACGAGGGTTGTTCAATGTTCGATGCGTGGGCTTACACCGAGACAGTGGCCGCCGGCGCCGCTACGTCGCCGGTGTCCGGGAAGCCGTCCGCTCGTGAGCTGGTGTCGCGGGCGCTCGACGTGGTGATCGCGTCCCTGGCGCTGGTGTTCCTGGCTCCCCTGATGCTGGGGGTGGCGTTCGCGGTGTGGATGCAGGACGGCGCCTCTCCGGTGTTCGCCCACCGCCGGATCGGGCGGGACGGCCGCCGTTTCCATTGCTTCAAGTTCCGCAGCATGGTGGTCGACGCCGAGGCGCGCCTGCTGCAGGTGCTGACCACCGATCCGGACGCCCGCGCCGAATGGGAGCGCGATCACAAGCTGCGCAACGACCCGCGCGTGACCAAGCTCGGCCTGTTCCTGCGCAAATCGAGCCTGGACGAGCTGCCGCAGCTGTTCAACGTGCTGCGCGGCGACATGAGCATCGTAGGGCCGCGCCCGATCGTCGACGCCGAGATTCCGAAGTACGGCCGCCGCGGCTTCCGCGCCTACTGCCAGGTGCGCCCCGGCATCACCGGCCTGTGGCAGGTCAGCGGTCGCAACGACTGCGAATATCGCCGCCGGGTGGCGCTGGACGTGGTCTACGCCCGGGCCAAGAACCCGATGCTGGACCTGCGGATCATGGTCGCCACCGTCCCCGCCGTGCTGCTGCGCAAGGGATGCTACTGACCGCGAACCCACGTTTTCGAGATCGGACGGCGTCCGGGCGAGCCCCGGGCGCCGTTTTCGCGCGCCCGGCGGAGGACTCTCCTATCCTCGCGCGTTTTCGTCTAGGAACGCCGTTCGTTCAGCCGGAGGCGCGGTCTCCGGACGCCAGAGGGTGACGATGCGCAAGGTCGACATGGGACAATCGGCGGTGCCGGAGCCTCTGGCGGACGCCCTGCGCGCCTGCCGGCGGCACCTGCTGTTCGCCGCGGGCTTCAGCGCGCTGGTCAACATCCTCTACCTCGCGCCCACCCTGTACATGATGCAGGTCTATGACCGGGTGCTGGCCACCGGCGGCGAGCTGACCCTGGTGTTCATCACCGTGGTGATCGTCTTCGCGCTGGCCACCTTGGCGGCGCTGGACCACATCCGTTCACGCATCCTGGTCCGGGCGGGGCTCCGGCTGGACCGGCTGCTGGCCGGTCAGGTGCTGGAGCGGCTGATGCAACGGGTGCGCTCGGGGCCGGGCGCTGCGCGCGTGGTCCAGGCGATGCGCGAGTTCGACAGCTTCCGCGGCACCCTGACCGGTCCGGCGGTGCTGGCGCTGTTCGACGCGCCGTGGACGCCGATCTACCTGCTGTTCACCTTCATCCTGCACCCGCTGCTGGGCGCCCTGACCCTGGTCGGCGCCATCGCCCTGGTGGTGCTGGCGGTGGCCAACGAGCGCTCGACCAAGGGCAAGCTGCAAAAGGCCGCCGAGGCGCAGGCCGCGTCCTACGTCTCGCAGGAGGCCGCCGCCCAGAGCGGCGAGGTGGTGCGGGCCCTGGGCATGCGCCGCGCCCTGGTCAGCCGCCAGCTCGCCGACCGGCGGGTGGCCACCACCCTGCAGGCCGAGGCGCAGTTCTCGGGCGGCAAGTATTCCGGCGCGATCAAGTTCCTGCGGCTGGTGTTGCAATCCCTGGCTCTGGGCGTAGGCGCGTGGCTGGCGGTCGAGCGCCAGATTTCGGCCGGGGCGGTGATCGCCGCCTCGGTGCTGCTGAGCCGCGCCTTGCAGCCGATCGAACAGCTGGTCGGCGCCTGGAGCGGCATCGTCCAGGCCCGCGGCTCGTTCCGCACCCTGGTCGAGCTGTTCGCGCAGATCCCGGCCGAGCAGCAGCGCACCCAGCTGCCGCCCCCCAAGGGGCTGATCCAGGTCGAGGGCGTGACCATGCGCGCGCCGGGCTCGGACGCCTTCGTGCTGCGCAGCGTGTCGCTGTCGGTGCTGCCGGGCGAGACGGTCGGGGTGATCGGCCCCAGCGGCGCGGGCAAGACCACGCTGGCGCGGATCGTCTCCGGCGCCCTGACGCCCGACTACGGGACGGTGCGGGTCGACGGCGCCGACATGAAGGATTGGGAGAGCGAGCGGCTGGCTCGCCACGTCGGCTACCTGCCGCAGGACTCGGTGCTGTTCGCCGGGACCATCCGGGACAACATCTCGCGCTTCTCCGCCACGATCGGCGGCGACCCGGGCGAGATCGACGCCAAGGTGATCGCCGCGGCCGAGGCGGCGGGCGCGCACGACCTGATCCTGCGCCTGCCGCAGGGGTACGACACGCCGCTGGGGCTCGGAGGGCGGGGCCTGTCGGCCGGACAGGGGCAGCGCGTGGCCTTGGCGCGGGCGCTGTACGGCGACCCGTCGATGGTGGTGCTGGACGAGCCGAACTCGCACCTGGACGCCGAGGGCGAGGCGGCGCTGGTCAAGTCGCTGCGCCAGCTCAAGGACCGTGGCGCCTCGGTGATCATCGTCGCCCACCGCACCGGCATTCTGAACGTGGTGGACAAGCTGGTGGTGCTGCGCGACGGCCAGGTCGACCTGTTCGGCCCGCGCGACGAGGTGGTCGCGAAATTGACGCAACGCGACGGCACCCTGCCCAAGAATTCCAAGGCGACTCCGCCCGGTCCTTCGTCCCAGATCGCGGGCTCCGCCGCCGCAGGTACGGCCTGATCCCATGTCCCTGACCGAAACCAATCCGAACAACCCCGGCCTTCCCGCCCTCGGCGGCGCGCCCGGCCTGCCCGTGCCTGAGCAGCCCGACGAGCCGTCGCGCGAGATCTGGGTCGGCGGCGCCATCGCCGGCGCCTTCTTCGTGCTGTTCCTGGGCTGGGCGGCCTTCGCGCCGCTGGACGCGGGCGCCTATGCGCCGGGCACGGTGGTGGTGTCGGGCAACCGCCAGGCGGTGCAGCACCGTGAGGGCGGCACCGTCTCCGCCCTGCACGTGAAGGAAGGCGCCGAGGTCGAGAAGGGCCAGGTGCTGGTCGAGATCGCTGCCGGCGAGATCAAGGCTCAGGAGCGCGGGCTGGCGTCCCAGGTCGTGGCCTTGCAGGCCCAGCGTGCGCGCCTGATCGCCGAGCGCGACGGCACGGGGCTGGCGCAGCCGGCCGAGTGGGCGACCCTGCTGCCGGAGGATCGCCAGCTGGCGTCCGAGGCCATGCGCCTGCAACAGCTGCAACTGTCGGCCCGCCGCAACGCGCTGGCCGCCCAGCGCGGCGTGCTCGCCCAGCGGGCCGGCCAGCTGACCCAGCAGATCGAAGGCTACAACCGCCAGCTCGCCTCGAACCAGGAGCAGCAGCGCCTGATCAACGAGGAGCTGGAGGGGATGAAGAGCCTGGCCGAGAAGGGCTACGCCCCCAAGACGCGGGTGCGGGCGCTCGAGCGATCGGCCGCGGGCCTGCAAGGCGACAACGGCGCCTACCGCGCCGAGGTGGCGCGGGCGCGCGAGGCGATCGGCGAATCGCAGTTCGAGATCGCCGCCCTGCAGCGCCGCCACATCGAGGAGGTGGCCGAGCTGCTGCGCCAGACCGAGATCCAACTCAACGAACTGTCGCCGCAGCTGAACGCCGCGCGCGAGCAGCTGGCCCGCGCCCAGGTCCGCGCGCCGGCGTCCGGCCAGGTGGTCGGCCTGTCGGTGTTCACCGTCGGCGGCGTGGTCCAGCCCGGCCAGACGCTGATGGAGGTGGTCCCTCGCCAGGCGCCGCTGGTGGCGGAGGCGATGGTGTCCCCGACCGACGCCGACGACCTGCGCCCCGGCCAGACCGCCGAGGTGCGCTTCCCCGCCTTCCACGAGCGCAACATGCCCAGCCTGAAGGGGCGGATCACCAAGATCTCGGCCGACAGCTTCGTCGACGAGAAGACGGGCGCGCGCTTCTTCAAGGCCGAGGTCGCGGTGCCGCCGGCGGAGATGCAGAAGCTGCTGGCCGTGCGCGGCCAGGACAACGGCCTGATGCCCGGCATCCCGGTCGAGGTGGTGGTGCCGCTGCGCAAGCGCACGGCGCTGCAATACCTGCTGGAGCCGCTGCAACAGAGCGTCTGGCGCTCCTTCCGCGAACAGTAGACGCGGATTCCGGGCCCGCCCGGGAACCGATTCCCCTCTCGCAAGCTTTACCGCTCGGGGCGCCGACCGCTCGGCGCCTCGAACACGCTTGAAAGAACCGGCACGCGGCCACGCCAGGGACGGCGGCGACCCGCGACCGGAGGGGAGTCGAACCACATGTCGCGCCTCATAGGCCTTCTGCTCGTCTGCATCTTCGCGCTCGGCGCCTGCATGAGCGGCCCCATCGCCGACGGCGGCCCCATGGTCTCCGCCGACGACCCGGCCTCCGCCTACCGGCTGGGCGCCAACGACAAGGTGCGGGTCATCGTCTTCAACGAAGAGAACCTGTCCGGGGAGTTCCTGATCTCGGGCTCCGGCATGGTCTCCTACCCGCTGATCGGGGACGTGAAGGCCGCCGGCCTGACCGTGCCGGAGTTCCAGCAGGCCCTGCAGACCCGGCTCGCCGCCGGCTACCTGAGGGACCCGCGGGTCAGCGTCGAGGTGATGAACTACCGGCCCTTCTACATCCTTGGCGAGGTCAACAAGCCTGGGGAGTACCCGTACTCGTCCGGCCTGACGGTGCTGAACGCCGTCGCCCGCGCGGAGGGGTTCACCTATCGCGCCGACAGCCGCCGGGTGTGGGTGCGACGCGCCGGCGACACCCGCGAACGGGAGCTGGCCCTGACCAGCACCACCATCGTCATGCCCGGCGACACCATCCGAATCGGCGAGCGGTTCTTCTGATCGGAGAACCAAAATGATTTTCGGACGTTAGCGGAAGATCGAGGGGGACCATGGACGCTCGCCTGATCACCTACCGGAAGGGTTCCGCCCCGGCTGCTCGCCGGACGGCGCCCGAGCGACCGGCCTCGATCTCCAGCCTGAACGACGAACGCCGCGGCCCCGCCGGACCCGGCCCTGTCCCTTCAACGTAAGCGAACGGCGCACGCCATGAACATCTTCCGCAGCAGAGACACCGACACCGACACGGCCCCGCCCGGGTCGTGGACGATGGACCCCAAGGAACTGATCGCCCGTTTCCGACGCCGCCTGCCGCTGTTCGCGACGGTCGCCGGCTCGGTGTTCCTGGTCGCGGCGGGCGCGACCCTGATGCAGAAGCCGGTGTACACCGCTTCCGCCCAGGTCCTGATCGACCCGCGTGAAAAGGAGCTGTTCAAGGAGGACACCGCCGTCGTCTCGGCCCTGCCGCGCGAGTCCGGCGTGGTCGACACCGAGGTGCGGCTGATCGCGTCGCGCGAACTGGCCGAGAAGGTGGTTCGCGGGCTGAAGCTGGACCGTGATCCCGAGTTCCGGGCCGGCGGCGGCGGCGGCTTCAACGCCGTGCGCGCGTCGCTGGGCGGCGGCGGCGCCTCGACCACCCCGGACAAGACCGTCGACAAGGTGATGAACCGGCTGGCGGTGCGTCGGTCGGGCCTGACCTACGTGATCGACGTGAACTTCTCCTCCGGCGATCCGAAGAAGGCCGCGCTCGTGGCCAACGCCTTCGCCGAAGAATATCTGCGCGACCAGCTCTCGGCCAAGCAGGGCGCGACCGCCACGGCCAACGACTGGCTGGGCGCCAAGCTGGACGAGATGCGCCTGGCGGCCGAGCAGGCCGACGCCGAGCTGCAGTACTACAAGATCGCCAACAACCTGATGAGCGCCGACGGCCAGACGATCGCCGAGCAGGAGATCTCGGTGCTCAACCAGCAGATCGCCGAGGCCCAGGCCATGCAGGCCGAGCGTGAAGGCCGCCTGGCCGCCGCGCGCGCGCAACTGCGCCGCGGCGGCGGCGGCGCCGACACGGCCGCCGCCCTGGGTTCGGACGTGGTGCGCGAGCTGCGTTCGCAGCGCGCCGAGGTCAGCCGCCGCAAGGCCGACCTGGAGACCCGCTACGGCCCGATGCACCCCGAGCTGCAGAAGGTGAACCAGGAGCTCGCCGACTTCGACGGCCAGATCAAGCAGGAGATCTCGCGCATCCAGTCGAACCTGGAA
>DASPKD010000021.1:0-7802 GCA_035628275.1 Caulobacteraceae bacterium
CAAGCAGCTGCTGATGGTCTCGGGCTTCGACCGCTACTTCCAGATCGCGCCCTGCTTCCGCGACGAGGACGCCCGCGCCGACCGCTCGCCCGGCGAGTTCTACCAGCTCGACGTGGAGATGAGCTTCGTCACCCAGGAAGATGTGTTCGCCGCGATCGAGCCGGTGATGCACGGGGTGTTCGAGGAGTTCGCGGCCGGCCGGCCGGTGACGCCCTATCCGTTCCCGCGCATCGCCTACAAGGACGCGATCCAGCAGTTCGGCTCGGACAAGCCGGACCTGCGCAACCCGATCCGCATGGCCGACGTGTCCGAACACTTCCGCGGCGGCGGCTTCGGCGTGTTCGCGCGCATCCTCGACGCTAACCCCAAGCACCAGGTCTGGGCCGTGCCGGCGCCGACGGGCGGGAACCGCGCCTTCTGCGACCGGATGAACTCCTGGGCGCAAGGCGAGGGCCAGCCGGGTCTGGGCTACGTCTTCTGGCGCGAGGGGGAAGAGGGCGGGGCCGGCCCGATCGCCAAGAACCTGGGCGAGGAGCGCACCGCCGCCGTCCGCGCGCAGCTGGGCCTGAACGTCGGCGACGCGGCCTTCTTCGTGGCGGGCGATCCCGCGACCTTCGCCAAGTTCGCCGGCGCCGCGCGCAACCGCGTGGGCGAGGAGCTGGGCCTGACGGCCAAGGACCGGTTCGAGTTCTGCTGGGTGGTCGACTATCCGATGTTCGAGTGGAACGAGGAGGAGAAGAAGGTCGACTTTTCCCACAACCCGTTCTCCATGCCGCAAGGCGAGCTGGCGGCGCTGGAGGCGGGCGATCCGCTGGAGGTCCTGGCCTACCAGTACGACATCGTCTGCAACGGGATCGAGCTGTGCTCGGGCGCGATCCGGAACCACCGGCCGGAGATCATGCTGAAGGCGTTCGAGATCGCCGGCTACGGCGCCGAGGTGGTCGAGGAGCAGTTCGGCGGCATGCTGAACGCCTTCCGCTACGGCGCGCCGCCGCACGGCGGCCTGGCGCCGGGCATCGACCGGATCGTGATGCTGCTGGCCGGCGCCGAAAACATCCGCGAGGTGATCGCCTTCCCGCTGAACCAGCAGGGCATGGACCTGATGATGAACGCTCCGTCCGAAGTGACCGAGCGTCAGCTGAAGGAACTGCACATCCGCATCGCGCCGCCGATCAAGGTCTGATCGGCGGCCGCCGCGGCGTCACTCCCCCACGACGTAGATGTAACGCGGAGAGGGGGCCGGCGCAGGAACGGGGGGTCTCGGGGGCTTGGGAGCATCGCGGCGCATCAGGAAGGTGCGGGCGCATTCCTTGATCTTCAGCCCCTTGGGCAGAACCGTAGTGCGGTCGCCGCAGGCCTCGTCCAACTGCCCCTGGGTCAGGTAGCGCGCGCCGGTCAGGTCGGCCCCGCGCAGGTCGGACTTCTCGAAGCTGGCGCCGCGGAAGTCGGCGCCGCCGAACGCCCCGCCCTTGAACCGCGCGCGGTCGAGCTCGGCGCCGCGGAAGGAGGCGTTGGTGAACACCCCGCCGCTCAGGTCCGCGCTCGTCATTTCCGCTTCGCTGAAATCAGCCCGGGTGGCGTCCACCCGCGACAGGATCGTGCCCAGCATCTCCGCGTCGTGGAAGGTGGCGTGAACCAGGATCGAGCGGCTGAGGTTGGCGCCGACCAGAGCCGACTCGGTCAGCCGGGCGCGAGTGAGATCGCTTTCGATGAACACCGCCCCGTGCGCCTCGACCCCGTCCAGGCGGGCGTGCACGAAGGTGGCGCCGTGGAACACCGAGCCGGGCAGTTTGGCGTGACGCAGGTCGGCCCGGGTGAAGTCGCCGCCGGAGAAGTCCGAGGCCATCAGCTCGGCCCCGCGCAGGTCGGCGCCCACCAGGGCGGCCTCGCGGAAGTTCGCGCCGACGAACTGGGCGCCGACCAGCTTGCGACCGGAGAGTTCGCACTTGGAGCAGGCGCCGCCGAAGGCGACGGTGCGGGCGACTTCCTTCTCACCGGCTCCGGCCCAGGCCGGCGCCGCGCCGATGAGCGCGAAACCGGCCGCGAGGGCGGCGAGGGCGGAGGCGGAACGGGCGGGCAGGTAGGACTTCATGCATTCCATCTGAGCCCGGCGCGGCCGAAACGCCACTTAAATCATGGTAATTCTTGCGGCTAACGGCAGGCGGGAATCGTCAGACCCGGCGGCAATCGTGTGGCGGAGTCGCCGCACGCGGTGTTCAGCCGGGCCTGGGTCAGGCCCGTGGCCCGGTCCATCTCGGCCCCGGAAAAGTTCGCGCCGGTCAGGGTCGCGCCCGCGAACCGCGCGCCCTGAAGATAGGTCCCGACCAGTCCGGCGTTGGTCAGGTTCGCGCCGGTGAAATCGGCGCCGGAAAACAGGGCGCCGTAAGCCTCGACGTCGCGCAGATCTGCCTTGGCGAAGCGGCTGCGGTTCATCACCGCCAGGCTGAGATCGGCCTGGCGCAGGCGGGCGCCGGCGTAGTCGCGGCCCTTCAGCACCAGCCCGCCGAGGTCGGCCTGGAACAGGTTGCAGCCGGGACAGTTCGCGCCGTTCCGCGCCGCCTCTATCTGGGACGCGTTCTGGGCGGCGGCGCTTCCGGCGGCGAGAAGCGTCAGGGCGGCGGCGAGGACGATCGTGCGCATGCGGGACTCTCCCGTCGTTTCGACAGGTCCCCCTGCAAGGGCCGGGCCGCTTCAGCCGGTCATCTCCGGCGCGGCGCCGCAGGACAGGCAGACGAAGCCGCTTCCCCGCCGCACCAGCGTCAGGTCGCCGCAGTCGGCGCAGACATCGGCCTGGCCGCCCGCCTCGCCCGCGTCCGGCTTCTTCCGCGCCCCGAACGGCACCACCACCAGGTTGTCGGGCGCGGCCCCGCGCGAGAAGCCCTTGGAGATGAAGCGGGAGGCCGGGATCGCCGTCTCCGCCTCGTCGTCCTCGCCACGGCCCAGGCCGTCGGCGTGCAGGGCGTCGGGGTCCGCGTTGGCCAGGTCCTGCCGGTCCAGGTACGACACCGCCAGTTCGCGGAAGATGTAGTCCAGGATCGAGGTCGCGGACTTCACCCGGTCGTTGCCGCTGACCCGGCCCGCAGGCTCGAAGCGGGTGAAGACAAAGGCGTCGACGAACTCCTCCAGCGGCACGCCGTACTGCAACCCGATGGAGATCGCGATGGCGAAGTTGTTCATCAGGCTGCGGAAGGCGGCGCCTTCCTTGTGCATGTCCAGGAAGATCTCGCCGAGCTCGCCGTCCTCGTACTCGCCGGTGTGCAGATAGACCTTGTGACCGCCGACCGCGGCCTTCTGGATGTAGCCCTTGCGGCGGTCGGGCAGCTTGCGGCGCACGCGGTCGCGCTCGACCACCCGCTCCACCACCTTTTGGACGGTGCGGGGCTGCAGCGGCTCGGGCGCGGCGCGGACCGGCTCCACTTCGGGCAGGTCCAGGCGGAACGCGGCGGGGGGCTCTTGGCGGCGCAGGCGCACGGCGCGCAGGCCCGCGCCCGCCGCCGCGGACTGGAGCCTCGCCGCCTCTTCGACCGAGGCGGTCCAGTCGAGCGTGAGCGGAACCAGCGAGGGCGTGCAGGCGAAGCACTCGAGCGCCGTGGTCATGGCCAGCCGCGCCGCCGTGTCCGGGACCGCGAACACCGGCCGGAGCGCCTGCGGCAGTTCGGCCCAGCCCTCGAGCGTCGGCGAACCCAGGACGTATCGCTCGGCCTCGTCGATCTCGGCGCCGTCGAAGCCCAGCCAGGCGAGCAGGTCGAACGTCGGGTCGGCCGTCTGGTCGGCCGACAAGCCGACCACCTCCCGCAGGAAGCCCTCGCCCAGCACCGCGGCGTTGAACGCGTCGCGCAGGGTGGAGACGCAGGCGAGAGCGCACTCGACGGCTTCCAGCTCGAAGTCGGTGAAGCCCTTCGCCTTCAGGGTCGTCGCGTTCACGTGCGGGGCGCCGTCGAGCGTGCGGCGGCCGAGCAGCCAGGCTTGAGCTTCGTCGAGATCGGTGCCCGCGCGCCGCAGCGCCGCCGCCGCGGGCTCGTTCAGGACCCGCACGATCTCGCCGTCCGCGGTCTCGGCCGCTCCGACCGGACCGGCGAAGGGCGCGGCGCCGAGGCCCGAGGTTCCCAGCCGCAGCGCCATTTCCGCGTCGTCATACAGGCCCACGACCCCGGCGTTGCGCAGCCCCGCCCGTTCGGCCGCGGCCAGGGCGCCGCGGTAGAGCTCGACCGCGCGGGCGGCGACCGGATCATCCGTCAGCGGAGCCAAGGCCTCCGCCGCCCCGGCTATTCCGGCGAGACGCGCTTCGCGCTCGCCCTCGTACTCCGGATGGGGATGGAGGCGCGCGGCGAACTCGGCCGAGGCGGCCAGGGCGGCGGCCTGCGTCAGGCCTTGCAGCGCCGCCGCTGTGGCGCGGCCTTCGTCGGAGCCGTAGGCCTGCCCCTCGCGAACCAGCAGGTCCGACAGACCCGCAAGGGTCAGGGCCAGCGGTCGCCAGGCGGAGCGCGCAAGGGCGTCCTGCTCGCAGGCGGAGAAGCCGCAGGAGACCTCGATCTCCAGCGCGGCGGCCCACAACCGGGCCGTCGCCTCGAACGCGGGCAGGTCGAACGCGCCTTCGTCGTCCAAAAAGGCGGACAGGTTCAACGCCGCACGAGGCGCGGCCTCGGCGCGCATCACGGCGTCGGCGTCGCGAGGATCGAAAGCCAGCACGATCTCGCCGGTCTCCGCGCCCGCGGCGGCGACGGTCAGGGCCTCCGGCGCGCCGGCTTCGGCCAGGTCGCGCCCGCCCTGGACGACCAGCAGGCCGCGCGGCCGGTCTTCGGCGGCGGGCGCGGTCCAGGGCGCCTCGCCGCGCGCGGCGGCGACCGCGCGCAGGATCAGGGCGTCGCTCGCGCCGGCCTCGCGCGCCGCCCGCGCGGCGCGGGCCAGGGCCGGGTTGCGGGACGGGTCGGCGCAGGCGCGGGCGTCGCCCTCGCAACGGCTGACCGAGTCGCGCACCGCGTCCAGCCGGGCCGCGAGCTGTTCGGCGGCGGCGCGCGCCGCCTCCGCCCCGCGCGCTTCGGCCAGGCGGCGTCCGACCGCGGCGCCCAGCTCCAGGTCCGACAGGCCGACCGGCCGGGGCTCGGCGACGGCGGGCAGGCGGTCCTGCGCGATGGGGTGGATACGGAAACCGGAGGGCCGCTGCGCGCCCGGCGCGGCCCGACCTTGCGCAATGGAGGCGAACAGTTCGTCGGCGAACACCACCGCGTCCTCGGTCGTGTCGAACAGGCCGAGGGCGAAGCCCCACGCCGCCAACCGCCGCGCGTAGCGGGCGGAGCCGCCGCCGAGCAGGGGGTCGGCCTCGGCCTCGGGCGACAGGGCGTCCGGCGCGAGGTTCGGAAAGTCCTCCGGCAGCGTCGCCGCCCAGTCGAGCCAGGCCTCGACCCGGGCGTCCGGCCAGTCGCGCGGCGCGACGACCTCGATCACCGCGTCTGGGCGTTCGATCCGCCGGACTTCCCGGTCGGGGGCCTGCATCGCCGAAAACCGCCTGTCGAAGCGCATGGTCGCCTCCGCCGCACCAGTACCGGGCTCAGCCTAGGCGTCAGCGGGGAGGACGGCAATAAATGTGGCGCGTCGACTGTCGTTTACCCACAAGATATAGCGGCGCCGCCTCTTCGGCGGCGGTTCTGGACTGGCGGGAGAGCGACGAGTATGGTCCGGCCGCGCCGCACGGGCGTTATTCCCTTCGTGCTTTCGGAAAAGACCGGTCCCGACGTGTTCAGCAAGATTTTCACCTGGTGGAACGGCGCCACCCTCGGCACCCTGTTCACGGTCAAGCGGCTGGGCGTGCTGATCGGGCAGGACGAGTTCGGCAACCGCTATTTCGAAGCCAAGACCAATCGCAACAGCTACGACGGCCGCAAGCGCCGCTGGGTGCTGTTCAACGGCTACGCCGACGCCTCCAAGGTTTCGCCCGACTGGCACGGCTGGCTGCACCACACCTTCGACGAGCCGCCGACGAAGGCGCCGCTGCCGCGCCGGGCGTGGGAAAAAGACCATCTCCCCAATCTGTCCGGAACGCCGTACGCTTGGCGTCCGAAGGGGTCGCTGGCCCGCGGGGGCGAGCGCGCCTCGGCCACCGGCGACTACGAGGCCTGGAAGCCTGAGTGACATGACCCGTGATCGGCTCCTGACGGTGGTGTGCGGCGCGGCCTTCGCCGCGGTCCTGACTGCGGGGCTGGTCCAGGCGCAGAGCGCGCCGCCCGCCACGCAGCCCGCCCTGCCGCCGCCGGTAGAGACGGAGCAGCCGGCCACCGAAGAGCCGCCGCCGGCGCCGGGCGAGGTGTCGCCCTCCGTCGTCCCGCCCGCCGAGCCGCTGCCGCCGCTCGATCCCGAACCCGAAGCCGAGGCGAAGGACGAGGAAGACGCGGAGAAGGCCGAGGCCTCGCCTGAGGCCGCCAAGCCGACCACGCCCGCGGGCCGGCCGCGTCACCAGGCGGCGATCCTGCAGGCGCTGGACAAGATCACCGCCGAGACCATCCGCTTCGAGGCCAAGGTGGGTCGCCCCGTGCGCTACAAGGGGCTGGTGTTCACCGTGCGCTCCTGCGAGACCACGGCCGCCGACGAGCCGATGCGCGACGCCGCGGCCTATGTCGAGGTCCGCTCCGAGCCGAAAATCCAGACCGAGAAGAAGCCGTCGCGCCAGGTGTTCCGCGGCTGGATGTTCGCCAGTTCGCCGGGCCTGAACCCGATCGAGCACCCGGTCTACGACGCCTGGCTGATCACCTGTAAGACCTCGGCGCCGGCCGCGGCGGGCTGAAGCGCGAAGAAGTCCGCGTCGGCTTCCAGCGCCCGCGCCAGCCTGCGCCGGTACTCGGCCCGGCCGATCTCCTCCGCTCCGAACTGCGCCAGATGCTCGGTCATGAACTGGGCGTCGAGCAGGCGGAAGCGTCCGGCGATCAGGCGCGCGACTAGATGGACCAGGGCAGTCTTGGACGCGTCCCGCTCGTCGGAGAACATGCTCTCGCCGAAGAACGCGCCGCCGATCGAAACGCCGTAGAGGCCGCCGACCAGGCCCTGGGCGTTCCAGCACTCCACGCTGTGCGCCGCGCCGCGGGCGAACAGGCCCAGGTACAGCTCGCGGATGGGGCCGTTGATCCAGGTGTCCTCCCGTCCGGGACGGCTTTCGGCGCAGGCGTCCAGCACCAGCTCGAAGGCGGTGTCGATGCGAACCTCGAAGCGGTCCGAGCGCACCGTGCGGGCCAGCCGCGAAGGCACGTGGAAACGCTCCAGCGGCAGCACGCCGCGACGCTCCGGATCGATCAGGAACACCCGCTCGTCGTCGCGCGTCTCGGCCATGGGGAAGATCCCCAGCCGGTAGCACTCGATCAGGTTCTCGACGGTGAACCCCTGCACGCCCTTCGATCGGACGTCAGCCGCCCCCCTTGATGTACTGTTCCAGCCAGTGGATGTGGTAGTCGCCCTTGACGATGTCCGGCTGGGTCAGCAGGTCCTGGAACAGCGGGATGGTCGTGTCGATGCCCGCCACCACCATCTCGCCAAGCGCCCGCTTCAGCCGCGCCACACACTCGGCCCGGTCGCGCCCGTGCACGATCAGCTTGCCGGCCAGGCTGTCGTAATAGGGGGGGATCGAGTAGCCGGTGTAGAGCGCGCTATCGAGGCGCACGCCCAGGCCGCCCGGAGCGTGGAAGTCGGTGATCAGGCCGGGCGAGGGGGTGAAGGTCCGCGCGTTCTCGGCGTTGATCCGGCACTCGATGGCGTGGCCCTCGAACTCCACGTCGGCCTGGCTGAACGACAGCGGCTCGCCGGCGGCGATGCGGATC
>DASPKD010000022.1:0-7885 GCA_035628275.1 Caulobacteraceae bacterium
CTGAAGGATGAAACGACGGCGCCCGGGCGTTTCATCCGCAGACAGAGGTGATTGCTTGGACGCCTTCCAGCGGGAGATCGTCGGCCTTCTGCCCCGCATGCGCCGTCTGGCCCGGGCGATCGCCCGGGACGCGGCCGACGCCGACGACCTGGTGCAGGTCGCCGTTGAGCGGGCGCTGAACCGGCGCGACCAGTGGCGGCCGGGCACGCGCCTCGACAGTTGGGTGTTCACGATCATGAAGCACGCCTGGATCGACGAGACGCGGGCCCGCAAGCGCCGCGGGGCCCTTTTCGCGCCGGAGGAGCAGGGCGAGAACGTCGCCGACGCGCGCGGCTCGCAGGCCGAGGCGCGGCTCGAGGCGGCGTCGGTGGAGCAGGCCATGGCGCGCCTGCCGCAGGACCAGCGGCTGGCGGTGGCCCTGGTGCTGGTGGACGGGCTTTCGTACCGCGAGGCGGCGGAGGTGCTGGAGGTGCCGATGGGCACCCTGACCAGCCGTCTCGTGCGCGGGCGTCAGGCCCTGATCGCGCAGCTGGAAGGAGAAGCGGCGTGACCGGGCCTGCGTTCGACGACGAAATCCTGATGACCTACGCCGACGGCGAGCTGGACGCGGAGAGCGCCGCCCGTCTGGAGGCGGCCATGGAGGCTGATCCGACGCTGGCCGAGCGGGTCGCGCGCCACCGTCGGCTGCGCGGCTCGGTGGCGGGCGCCTTCGCCGGCGTGACCGACGAGCCCGTCCCGGAGCGGCTGCTGGACGCGGTGCGGGGCGGCGAGGCGCGCCCGGCCGAGGTGCTGGACCTCGCCGCCGCCCGCGCCCGCAAGGCCGCCCCTCCGCCGAGCGGCAAGCCCAAGGCGGACTGGCGCGCCTGGGCCGCGATCGCCGCCTGCTTGGTGGCGGCGGTGCTGGTGTTCCGCGGCCCCTTCCCCGCCGTCGGATCCAAGGGGGCGCTGATCGAGGCCTCGGCCGACGCGCTCACCGCCCGCGGCGCGCTGGCGAGCGCGCTGGACCGGCAACTGGCCTCCGCGCCCGAGGCGGGCGCCGCGGTGCGGGTGGGCTTCAGCTTCAAGGCGTCCGACGGCGCCTTCTGCCGGACCTTCCAGGCCGAGCAGGGGCTGGCGGGCGTGGCCTGCAAGGAGAAGAACCGCTGGCGCGTGCGCATGGCGACGACCGCCGGCGCGGCCGCGCCGGGCGAATACCGGCAGGCCGGATCGGAAACCTCGCCCGCGGTTTTGGCCGCCGTCGACGCGATGATCGTCGGCGAGCCGCTGGACGCGGAAGCCGAAGCCGCCGCGCGCAAGCGGGGTTGGAAGCCCTAAGCCGCCGGGGCCGCGGCCTCGCCGAGCGGCCGCCCGCCCGGTCGTGGCGGCCCCACGCCCACCCTGCGCCAGCGGGCCTGCACGAAGCCGAACAGGCCGAAGGCGATCAGCCCCAGCGAAGCCGCGCCCAGCAGGGCCGCCCCGAACGGCTGGTCCTGCAGGCTGCCCAGCGCGGCCCCGATGGTGCCCGCGTCCTTGGAGTCGAGGTCCAGCGCCGCCTCCGCCAGGAACAGGCCCAGCGGCACGAACACCACTCCGCGCGACAGATAGCCGACCCGCGCCAGCGGTACGGCCCAGCGGCGCACCTCGTGCGAACAGTCGAGCTGCCGGGAAAAGTCGTTGAACCCGCCCTTGACCATGTTGGCGACGCCGCAGGCGGCGACGAACAGGCCGGCCGCCAGAAGCAGCTCCTGGCCCCAGGGCTGGCTCAGCAGGGCGGCGGCGGCCATCTCGGCCTCCCGCTCCTCGCCCTCCAGCCGGTCCTCGATGCCGTCGGCCAGTTCGAAGGCGCTCAGCGACAGCACGGCGTAGACGAAGGCGCTGAGCCCCTGCCCCGCCCGCATCGCCAGCCCCGCGGGCGAGCGTCCCTGAGCGTCGGCGTCGAGCAGCGCCTGGGCGAGGCGCCACAGCACGAACCCCGCCAGACCCCAGGCGACCAGGCTCAGCCAAACCAGCCCCAGCGGCCAGCGCCCGACCTCCTCCATCGCCCCCTTCAGCCCGACCGCCGAGCGCCGGAGCTCCAGCGCCGCCAGCAGCGCGATCAGACCCATGTTCAGGTAGACGAACCCCCGTGCCCCGTAGCCCGCGCGGGCCACGAGGGTCAGCAGGCCGGTCCGGTTCAGGCGCAGCAGCAGTCGACGCATCCGCCGTCAACGCGGGCGCGGTCGGTAAGGTTCGGCTAGAGCGGCCGACGCGCCAGCATCAGGAAACGCCCGCAGAGGATCGCCGCCGACAGCAGGCTGGCCAGGATCACCGACCAGACGATGCCGTCCACCCCCATCCCCAGCGGGTGGGCGAAGGCCCAGCCCAGCGGCAGCATGACCAGGGTGTAGCTGATCAGGTGCGAAACCGTCGGCAGCCACACGTCCCCGCGCGCCCGGAGCGCTTGGGCCGCGACCACCTGCAAACCGTCGGCGACGAAGAACAGGCAGCACAGCACCAGCGCCGGCACGGCCAGGGCCAGCAAGGCTTGGTCAGAGGAGTACGCGCCGGCGATCAGCCGCGCCCCAGGCCAGACCACGGCGCACACCGCCAGCATCGCCGCCACGGTGACGCCGAAGCCCAGCATTCCGGACCGCACCACGCCGCGGCGGTCCCTGGCGCCATAGGCGCGGCTGACCAGCACGCCGGTGGCCGACGAGAGGCCGAGCGGCCCCATGAACACGATGGCCGCGACGTTCAGCACCACCGTCCAGGCGGCGACCTCGATCCCGCCGAGCCAGCCGGCGACCACGGTCATGCCGGCGAAGGCGCCGACCTCGATGAAATAGGACGCGCCCGAGCCGTAGCCGATTTTGCGCTGCTCGGCGCCCGCCCTGGGCCCGTCGATCGGCTTGGCGAACAGGCCGAAGGTCCTGGCCTCCGGCAGGCGCAGGACGTAGATCGCCAGCCAGACCGCCAGCGCGCCTCGAGCGGCGAAGGTCGCCCAGGCGCTGGCGGTCGCGCCCTCGACCGGCAGGCCCGATCCGCCCGGCACCAGCCACAGGTTCACGCCCAGATTGACGATGTTGGCGACCCAGATCGCCACCATGCCGGGCTTGGGCCGCGACAGCGCCTCAAGGAAGAAGGTGAGCGCCACCGACACGAGGTAGAACGGCAGCGACAGGGAGAAGACCCGCAGCGGCTCGCTCGCCCCGTCGGCCAGCGGCCGCTCCAGCCCGATCACGTGCAGGAACGGCGGGCCGAACAGGGCCAGCAGCAGCATGGACACGACGCCGATCCAGAAGGCGTAGACCAGCCCGCGCCGCAGGACCCCGCCCACCGCCTCGGGCCGCCCCTCGCCGATATAGCGCGCGGTCAGCACCTGCACGCCCAGCAGCAGGCCGACCGAGGTCGTCAGCATCACCGAGGTGGGCGCCCAGGCGAGCGCGTGGAAACCCAGCTGCTCGGCCGAATGGCGACCGACCACGATGGCGTCGGTCAGGCCCATGGTCATGATGCCCAGGCGCGCGAGCACCACGGGCCAGGCGAGCCGCAACAGCTCGCCCAGTCCCTCCGGCGCTTTCAGGCCCGGGCGGCCGTTCAGGGTGGTCTCGCTCGGCATGGGGCGCGGAAACTGGCGACCCGCGCCGCTTCGCGCAACCCCGAATACGTCGAGCCGTCAGGCCGCCGCCGCTTCGGCGTAGTCGCCGAGCTTCAGCGCGTGCATCAGCGAGCGCAGCTCCTGGCGCGCGGCGACGTGGGCCAGCGACACCGCCACGGGCCGGATCTGGGGCGACAGGTCGGCGATGGTCAGGCCGAAGGGGAACAGCTCGCGATAGATCACCCGGTCGCGCAGCCCCGGCCCGATGCGGAAGCCGACCCGCTTGGCCAGCGCGGTCATGCCGTCCTCGACCCGCTTGCGGTTCTTGGCCTCGGTCGGCGCCAGACGGTTTCTGAGCACCACCCAGTCGGTCATCTTGCCCTCGCGCGCGGCCTTCAGCTTGCGCGATTCCCAGACCGTCTCGCTGTAGATCGACGGCTTGACCAGCTCCAGCGTCACCGGATCGACCTGGCCCAACAGGTCGAAGTCTACGAAGCTGTCGTTCATCGGCGTGACGATCAGGTCGGCCTTGGCGTGGGCCGTGCGCGACAGGGCGGTGTCGCCGCCGGGCGTGTCGATCACCACGAAGTCGGCTTCCCGGTGCGCTTCGGCGAAGGCGGCCTCGAAGCGGGCCACGCCCTCGGCGGGGTCGGCGCGAGCCAGCTGCACCCCGTCCTCGCCGAGCTTGTAGTCGAGCGGCATCGGCGCCTCGACGCCGTTGGAGCTCAGCCACGCGCGACGGTTGGCGAAGAAGCGGCCCATGGATTGCTGGCGCAGGTCCAGGTCGATCACCGCCACCGACTTGCCGGCCCACAGCAGACCGGTGGTCAGGTGGATGGCGAGGGTCGACTTGCCCGCCCCGCCCTTCTCGTTGCCGACGACGATCACACGCGCTTGCGACACTGACCACGCTCCTTGTCGCCCCGACTCACGAACCTGCGGGGGAAAGGCAGTCGAGACCGGGCGGGCCCGCGCGTCAACGCGGCCTTTCGCCTTGCGCGCCAGCGAATCTGCGGACGGTCAGCCGCGCGCGGCGGCGGCGCACCAGCGGTCGGCGATTCCGACCGAGCGGCACAGGCCCGGGGCCTGATCGGCGGGCACCGGACCGGCCTTCAGCCTGATCCATGTCCCCTTCGACCCGAGATCGACGGTCTCCAGGCTGGGCTCCAGCCCCCGCAGGGCGGCGTGGCGGGCCTGGAGTTCGCCCCAGGCGGCCTGCGCCTCCGCGACCGAGTGGAAGGAGGCTAGCTGCACCGCCCCGGCGTTCTTGACCGTCGACGAAAGCACAGGCTCGGCGATCGCCACCGCGGCCCTCAGACCCGCGGCGCGGGCGGCCGGCAGGTCCAGCGGATCGACCACCTTCACCTCCATGGCGGGGCCGGTCTGGCGGCGTGCGGCGGCGTCCTCGGCAGAAATAGGAATGGCGGCCACCGCCTCGGCCCAGCGCTGGAACATGTAGCCGTCGTTCTGCACGCCCTGGCATCCTCCGAGGAAGAACAGGGAGAACAACAGGGCGGCTGGACGAGGGAGGTTCGGCCAAGTCATAAGCCGACCATCCCACAGGCCGCTTAAACCCGCGTTGAACGACAGGCTTAAAGACCGTCGTTAATCGGATAACCATGACCGACGCCGCCGCCCCGCCGCTCCCCGTCGTCCGCCGCGTGGCGGACCTGCGCGCCGCCGTCTCCGCCTGGCGGCGCGAGGGGGCCAGGATCGGCCTGGTTCCGACCATGGGCGCCCTGCACGAGGGGCACCTTTCGCTGGTGCGGCTGGCTCGCGAACGGGCCGACCGGGTGGTCGCCAGCGTTTTCGTCAACCCAAAGCAGTTCGCTCCGACAGAGGACCTCGACCGCTACCCCCGCCAGGAGGCGAGGGACGCCGAGCTGCTGGCCGGCGTGGGTTGCGACCTGCTGTGGGCGCCCACGCCCGGGGAGATGTATCCTGACGGCTTCAGCGCCTCGATCACCCTGGGCGGCCCGGCCGAAGGACTGGAGACCGACTTCCGGCCCCAGATGTTCGGCGGGGTGGCGACGGTCGTCGCCAAGCTGCTGAACCAGGTCGGGCCCGACGTGGCGGTGTTCGGGGAGAAGGACTACCAGCAACTGCTGGTGATCCGACGCCTCGTCCGCGACCTCGACATGCCGGTGGAGATCGTCGCCGGCCCCACCGCCCGGGATGCCGACGGCCTCGCCCTGTCCTCCCGAAACGCCTACCTGAGCCCGGCTGAACGCGCCGTGGCCGGGCGTCTGAACGTGGTTCTGGCCGCAGCGGCCCGGGACGCTCGCGCGGGCGAACCCGTCGCGGCGGTCGAGGCCCGGGCCGCGGGTGCGCTGCTGGAGGCGGGGTTCGAGCGGGTGGACTACGTGGCCGTGCGCGACGCCGAGCACTTGGGACCGTTCACCCCCGGCCGCCCAGGGCGGGTGCTGGCGGCGGCCCGCCTGGGCGCGACCCGGATGATCGACAACCTGGCGGTCTGAGCCGCCTCAGATGTGCAGCACGCGGCCGAAGGCGTCGAGCGCGGACTCGTGCATGGCCTCGCTCATCGTCGGGTGCGGGAAGACGGTGGCGAACAGCTCCTCCTCTGTCGCCTCCAGGGTCATGGCCAGGGCGAAGCCCTGGATCATCTCGGTGACCTCCGCCCCGATCAGGTGCGCGCCGACCAAAGCGCCGGTCTTGGCGTCGAAGATGGTCTTCACGAACCCTTCGGTCTCGCCTGACGCGATCGCCTTGCCGTTCACGCGGAAGGGGAAGCGGCCGACCTTGACCTCGCGCCCGGCGGCCTTGGCCTGGGCCTCGGTGATCCCGACGCTGGCGATCTGGGGCTGGGAGTAGGTGCAGCCGGGGATCGGCGCGGTCAGGTTCGAGCCCTTCAGTCCGGCGATGTGATCGACGCAGTGGATCCCCTCGTGGCTGGCCTTGTGCGCCAGCCACGGCGCGCCGGCGCAGTCGCCGATGGCGTAGAGGCCCGCCACGTTGGTCTCGCCGTGGGCGCCGGTCTTCACGTGGCCGCGGTCTAGCTCCAGCCCCAGCGCCTCGACGCCGATGTTCTCCAGGTTCGCCTGGATGCCGACCGCCGAGATGCAGACCTCGGCCTCCAGCCGCTCGGCCTTGCCGCCGGCCTCCAGCTCGATGGCGACGCCCGTCTTCGATGCCGTGACCTTGGTCACCTTGGCGCCGGTGCGGAACTTCAGCCCGCGCTTCTCGAACGCCTTCTGCGCGGCCTTGGAGACCTCCTCGTCCTCGACCGGCAGGATGCGGTCCATGGCCTCGACCACCGTCACTTCTGCGCCCAGCGCCCGGTAGAAGCTGGCGAACTCGATGCCGATGGCGCCGGAGCCCACCACTAGCAGGCTCTTCGGCATGGCCTTGGGAGCCATGGCCTCACGGTAGGCCCAGATGCGCTCTCCGTCGGCGACCAGGCCGATCTGCGGCAGGGCGCGCGCGCGCGCGCCGACCGCCAGGATCACCGCCTTGGCCTGCACCGTGCGCGACCCGCCGGCCTTCAGCTCGACCACGACCTTGGGCGCGGAGGCGCCCTTCTCCAGCCGGGCGGTCCCCTCGATCACCTCGATCTTGTGCTTCTTCATCAGGAAGCCGACGCCGGAGTTCAGCTGCTTCGCGACGTTGCGCGAGCGCTGGACGATGGCGGCGAAGTCGAACGACGGCTTCTCGGCCGACAGCCCGTATTCCTTCAGGTGGGACGCGAGAGATTCGTACTTCTCGCCTGATTTCAAAAGAGCTTTAGTCGGGATGCAGCCCCAGTTCAGGCAGATGCCGCCCAGGTTCTCCCGCTCCACGATGGCGGTCTTCATCCCGAGCTGGCTGGCGCGGATCGCGGCCACGTAGCCGCCGGGGCCGGAACCGATGACGATCAGGTCGAAGTCCATAAAGCCTCTCCACGTTCACCTTCTCCCGGCCGGGAGAAGGGGGCCCCGCGCACCGGAGCGCGAAGCGCGTAGGTTCTTGCGCGGGGGATGAAGGTCCCAGGGCATTTCCGAACGGTCGGGCCCCTCACCCTACCTCTCCCGTCCGGGAGAGGGAAATCCTCACGCCAGCATCGTCACCGGATCTTCCAGCATGGCCTTGAAGGCCTGCAGGAACTTGGCGCCGACCGCGCCGTCCACCACGCGGTGGTCGCAGGTCAGCGTCACGGTCATGACGGTGGCGACCGCCAGCTGGCCGCCCCGCACCACCGGCCGCTGCTCGCCGGCGCCGACGCTCATGATGCAGCCCTGCGGCTCGTTGATGATCGAGGCGAAGGCCTTGATCCCGAACATGCCGAGGTTCGACACCGAGAAGGTGCCGCCCTGGAACTCCTCGGGCTTCAGC
>DASPKD010000023.1:0-3165 GCA_035628275.1 Caulobacteraceae bacterium
GGGCCGCCAATTGTGCCGCGCGCACGCGCCGTCGCGCCAGTAGGCGCGCGCCTGACCGGAGTTTTCTCCTTTGGACGCTGTCAAACCCGCCGCGAACGTCCGCCCCGCCGGCGACGTGGAGACGCTGGTCCGTCTCGCGCAGGCGGACATGGCCGCGGTCGACGCCCTGATCACCGCCCGGATGCAGAGCCCGGTTCAGGTCATTCCCGCCCTGGCCGAGCACCTGATCACGGCCGGCGGCAAGCGCCTGCGCCCGCTGCTGACAGTCGCCGCCGCGCGGCTGGCGGGCGCCGATGGCGACGCGCATCACAAGCTGGCCGCGGCGGTCGAGTTCATCCACACCGCGACCCTGCTGCACGACGACGTGGTCGACGGCTCGCAGATGCGGCGCGGCAAGGTGGCGGCCCACCTGATCTGGGGACCGGCGTCCAGCGTTCTGGTCGGCGACTACCTGTTCGCCCGCGCCTTCGAGCTGATGGTCGAGACCGGCTCGCTGCGGGCGCTGGCGATCCTGTCGCGGGCCTCCAGCGTGATCGCCGAGGGCGAGGTGTTGCAGCTGACCCGCGCCCACGACCTGCAGCTGACCCAGGCGACCTACCTCGAGATCGTCCAGGCCAAGACCGCCGAACTGTTCGCCGCCGCCGCCGAGAGCGGGGCGGTCGCGGCCGGCGCCTTGGAGGCGGGCGTTTCGGCGCTGCGGGCCTACGGCCTGAACCTGGGGCTAGCGTTCCAGCTGGTCGACGACGCCCTGGACTACGGCGGCCAGTCCGAGGTGCTGGGCAAGAACGCCGGCGACGATTTCCGCGAGGGCAAGGCCACCCTGCCGCTGCTGCTGGCGGTGGCGCGCACGCGCGGCAAGGAAGACGGCTTCTGGGACCGGGTGATGAACCGCCCGGGCGAACAGTCCGACGCCGACTTCAAGCGCGCGCGGGAGATTGTGGTCGGCTCCGGCGCCCTGCAGGCGACCCTGGACCTGGCCGGCGACTACGCCGACGCCGCCAAGGAGGCCCTGGCCGGCTTCCCCGCGGGCGACTGGCGCCGGGCGCTGGAGGAACTGGCGGACTTCGCAGTCAGCCGACTGGCTTAGCGATTTTCGCGGCTGTGGCGGATGCGGGTGATGCATACGGTCCGGTCCACCACCCGATAACGGATCACGTACGCCCCCCGACCGAACCTCGCGAGCACTTCTCTGAACCCGTCCGTGAGCAGTCGTCCCCGGTTGGGCAGGGTTTGCAGGTCCGCGATCTTGGTTCTGATGGCGTCGCCGACCCGCGGCGCGGCGGATGCCTGCCGGTCGAGGAGCCAGCGTTCGAGGCGATCGATGTCGGCTCCAGCTTGATCCGAGACGACGACCTTGAACTTCATCCCTTGGGTTCGGGCCTGCCGAAACGCTTCATGCGCTCTTCGTAAATGTCCCAGGGCGTGCCGCCGCCGGTCCGGATCATCTCATCGACGATGCGCGCGTCTTCCGCCGTTTCGGGATCATAGGCGAGGTCCGCTGGCCCGAGTTCGTCGCCCTCTTCCAGCAGGTGCTGTTCGAGCATGTCGCGGGCGAGCGCTTCCACCGGTCGGCCGGCCGCTTCCGCCGCCGCCTTCAGCCGTTCGGCCAAGTCGCCTTCGATCTGGATGGTGAAGCCGTCGGCCATGGACGAAAGGTCGGCTCGGCCGGCCCGCGCGTCAACCCTCAGGTCAGGTCCGACGCCTGCTGTTTACGGCCGAGGCAGTGAGAGGCAAGGTCGGGGCATGGTGAACTGTGGCGGCTTCGATGAGATCGATCGCGCTCGGACTGATCTGCTTCCTCTTCTGCACCGTCGCGTACGCGGCTGAACCCGCTAGCCCAGGTCGGTGCGACGAGGACGAGCTCGACGGAGAGCCCCTCGAGGTATGCTCACCTGCTCGCGCGGCTTACCGAACGGCGCTGTACGACACCGACAGCCTCGAGAGCCTGCGCGCCTCCGGCACGGAAGGGTGGCGCGTCTTCTTCACCGACGGCTACGACAGGGATTACCCGCTGGTCGAAGCCGTGTTGACACCCAAAGGGTCGGTGGTCGGATGGACCGTCCCATATGGGTCGATCGTTCCGTCGAGGACGAAGCGTTCGGTCAAGTTGGATCCAGAGACCACGGAGGTTCTGCGGCGCAGGGTGCGGTTGGCGATGAACGCTCCCAAGAACCCGCCACGCATCCGGCGAGGTCCCGATGGCGAAGAAGAATACCTGATCTGCGGCCATTCATGGAAGGCAGTGGTCGAGACCTGGTCGCCTGGGGAGTCTCGACGTCGGGTCGTCGATACGTGCGACCACGACGCCGCGTACGATGCCGCGTTCGGTTTCGGCAGCGACGTCGTCAGCCTGTTTCCGGAGTGCATGGCTCTGAAACCGGAGAACTACCGCAACGTCCTTCAAGCGCTTTTTCACTGCGGGCAGCTGACGGGCGAGCGCATGGCCGCTGCGTCTGTCGTCAACGCCGCGCGGGCGCCCGCCTTCTCAGAACCGGAGGCCGCCGCCGCGTCGATCACGGAGCACCTGGAGGCGCGGGCGAGGATCAGCTGGCCTGGGCGACCGAGCGCCGAGGGCGCGGAGGCTGTCGCGAAACTATGGGTCGAGCAGGCCGATTTGATCGGGGCGCCCGGCCGACCCAGGCGCGCCGAATATTCGGTATGGTCGGCGCACGGCCACGACGCTGCCCACGTCACGCTGCGCGGCGCCTATTGGCTGTACGACCAGCAGGATCATATGGCGGAGTTTCGCCAGGAGTGGCGGCGCGACGCGAGAGGCCGCTGGCGCCTCAGGTCCTGGACGTTCGAGCCGTTCGTCGCGGTCGATTAGCCGCCGTACTTCAGGCCAAATTTCCGCAGAACCGCTGGATGCGGCGGCAGGCTTCCTCCAGCACGTCGGTGGAGGTGGCGTAGGAGATGCGGAAGAACGGCGACAGGCCGAAGGCCGCGCCGTGGACTACGGCCACGCTCTCCTCGGTCAGCAGCTCCGCCGCGAACGCCTCGTCGCTGTCGATCACCGCGCCCGAGGGCGCGCGCTTGCCGATCAGCCGCTCGATCGACGGATAGACGTAGAAGGCGCCGTCCGGGGTCGGGCAGCTGATCCCGCTCGCCTGGTTCAGCATCGAGACCACCAGGTCCCGGCGGCCCTCGAACACCTTGGCGCGCTCG
>DASPKD010000024.1:0-4085 GCA_035628275.1 Caulobacteraceae bacterium
CACCTCGCCGGTGGAGCCGTCGATGGTGATCGTCTCGCCGGCCCGGATCTCGCGGCCGCGCGCCCGGAACAGGCCCTGGGCCTCGAAGATCTGCACCTCGCCCGCGCCGGAGACGCAGGGGCGGCCCATGCCGCGGGCCACCACCGCCGCGTGGCTGGTCATGCCGCCGCGCGCGGTCAGGATGCCTTTGGCGGCGTGCATGCCGTGGATGTCCTCGGGCGAGGTCTCCTCACGCACCAGGATCACCGCCTGACCGGCGGTTCCCAGCTTCTCCGCCTCGTCGGCGTCGAACACCACCACCCCCGTCGCGGCGCCCGGCGAGGCCGGCAGGCCGGCGGCGATCACGTCGCGCTGCGCAGCCGGGTCGATGGTCGGGTGCAGCAGCTGGTCCAGCGCCGCCGGATCGACCCGCAGGATCGCCTCCTCGCGGCCGATCAGCCCTTCGGCCGCCTGGTCCACGGCGATCTTCAGCGCGGCCTTGGCGGTGCGTTTCCCGTTGCGCGTCTGCAGCATGTACAGACGGCCCTGCTCCACCGTGAACTCGATGTCCTGCATGTCGCGGTAGTGCTTTTCCAGCCGCTCCACGACCGCGGTGAACTGGGCGAACACCTCCGGCATCGCCTCTTCCATCGACGGCGCGCTCTCGCCCATCTCCTCGCGCCCGGCGCGGGTCAGGGACTGGGGCGTGCGGATGCCGGCGACGACGTCCTCGCCCTGGGCGTTGATCAGGAATTCGCCGTACAGCCGGTTCTCGCCGGTCGAGGGGTTGCGGGTGAAGGCCACGCCCGTGGCCGAGGTCTCGCCCATGTTGCCGAACACCATCGACTGGACGTTCACCGCCGTGCCCCAGCTTTCGGGGATGTCGTGCATGCGGCGGTAGAACTTGGCCCGGTCGTTCATCCAGCTGGCGAACACCGCGCCGACCGCGCCCCACAGCTGGTCCCACGGGTCCTGCGGGAAGTCGCGCCCGAGCTCGGAACGCACCGCCGCCTTGTAGTCGGCCACCACCCGCTCCCAGTCCGAGGCCTCCAGCGCGGTGTCGATGGTGACGCCCAGCCGATCCTTGTGGTCGTCCAGGATCTCTTCGAACGTATGGTGGTCCAGCCCCAGCACCACGTTCGAGTACATGGTGATGAAACGGCGGTAACTGTCGAACGCGAAACGTCGATCTCCCGACAGGCCGGCCAGCCCTTCGACCGTGGCGTCGTTCAGGCCCAGGTTCAGGACCGTGTCCATCATTCCCGGCATCGACGCCCGCGCGCCCGACCGCACCGACACCAGCAGCGGGTTGGCCGGATCGCCGAACCGCTTGCCGGTCAGCCGCTCCACCGTGGCCAGGCCGTCCCTCACCTGCCCGTCCAGCTCGGCCGGATAGGCGCGCCCGTTGGCGTAGTAGTGGGTGCAGGCCTCGGTGGTGATGGTGAACCCCGGCGGCACCGGCAGGCCCAGCGACGACATCTCCGCCAGGTTGGCCCCCTTGCCGCCCAGCAGGTTTTTCATCGACGCGTCGCCGTCGGCGCCCCCGCCTCCGAACGAATAGACCCAGCGGGTCGTCCCGGCTGTCAGCGCTTCGGCCATCGGCGTCAGTTCCACGGTGGTCATCGAATCTCGGCCCTCTACTCTTCTCCCTTCCCCCTCGATGGGGGAAGGGCCGGGGTTGGGGGTGGCCCGGGTTCAGGATGCGGCGCCCGCTCGACAGCTTCCGCCGCCGGTGTCACCCCCATCCCGAACCCTTCCCCCATCGAGGGGGAAGGGCTTTGAGAACTCACCCCGCGATCAGCGAGAAATCCGCGATGCGGTCGGCCGCGGCGCGGATTTGCGACAGCAGGCGCAGCCGGTTCAGACGGACCGCCGGATCGGCGTCGTTGACCAGCACCTGATCGAAGAAGGCGTCGACCGGCCCCCTCAGACGGCTCAACGCCGCCATCGCGCCTCTGAAATCCTCAAGGCCAAGCTGTTGTTCCACCTCGGGAAGGGTGTTTTTCAGCGTCTCGTGCAGCGCGCGCTCGGCCGGCTCGCTCAGCCGCGCCGGATCGACCGCCTCGGTGTAGGACGCCTCCTCGGCCGGGTGCTTCTTGACCTCCGCCTTCAGGATGTTGGTCGCCCGCCGATACCCCGCCAGCAGGTTCGCCCCGTCCTCGCTGGACAGGAACTCCGACAGCGCCTCCACCCGCGCGGCGATCCGCACCAGGTCGTCGTCTCCCAGCGCGAACACCGCGTCGACCAGATCGTGGCGTTTGCCCTCGTCGCGGAGCAGGATCTTCAGACGGTCGGCGAAGAAGGCGAGCAGGGCTTCAACGTTCCTGAGGTCGTCCTCGACGGTAAATCCTGGCGGATCGGCTTGCAGGTCCTGCTCACGAAGAGCGGCGAGTTCGTCCTTCTCAACAAGCGTGAGGTGCCCGTCTTCCTCTCCGACTTCTAAATCAGACAAACGCGCGATCGGACGTCCCCAAGTTTTTACGGACAAAAGGGCGAAAGCCGAAGCTAGCTGTTCGCGCAGCGGAATACGAAGCCCGCCCTCCAACACCGTCCGAATCACCCCCAACGCCGCCCGTCGGAGAGCATAGGGATCCTTCGAGCCCGTCGGCTTCTCGTCGATGGCGAAGAAGCCGACCAAGGTGTCCAGCTTGTCGGCCAGCGCCACCGCGACAGTGACCGGCGCGGTGGGAACCGTGTCGCCCGGCCCCTGCGGCTTGTAGTGGTCGCGGATCGCGTCGGCGATCTCGGGCGCGAGGCCCTTGGCCCGCGCGTAATACCCCCCCATCACCCCCTGCAACTCGGGGAACTCGCCGACCATGCCCGACGCCAGGTCCGCCTTGCACAGGCGCGCGGCCTCCGCCGCCGTGTCCGGGTCCGCGCCGACCAGGGGGGCGATCTCACGGGCCAGCGCGGCGATGCGCTCCACCCGCTCGGCCACGGTCCCGAGCTTGGCGTGGAAGGTCACGCCCTTCAGCTTCTCCAGCCAGGGCTCGAACCCGGCTTTCAGGTCCTCGTCCCAGAAGAACCGGGCGTCGTTCAGCCGCGCCGACAGCACCCGCGCGTTACCCGCCGCGATCGCCGCGCCGCCGTCGCTGGCCTCGATGTTGGCCACCGCAACGAACCGCGGCGCCAGCCGGCCGGTGTTCGGATCGCGCACGGCGAAATACTTCTGGTGGGTGCGCATGGAGGTGCGGATCACCTCCGGCGGCAGGTCCAGGAAGGCCGGGTCCATGTCGCCAAGGATCGGCACGGGCCATTCGGCGAGGCCGCCGACCTCCTCCAGCAGCCCCTCGTCCTCGACCAGCTCCAGCCCGGCCTCGGCGCAGACCGCCCGCGCCCGCTCCAGGATGCGCGCCTTGCGCTCGGCCGCCTCCAGCACCACGAAGTTCTCAGCGAGCTTGCGGCGGTAATCCTCGAAACCGGTTACGGAAAACGGCTCTCCCGAGCCCATAAACCGATGACCTTGGGTGACGTTAGAGAACTCAATACCGGCTACTCCACCCAGACCGCCTTGGACAATCTTCCCGTCGAACACGCATACGATGCGCTTCACAGGGCGCACCCAAGTCATCATCGGTCCCCAGCGCATCGATTTTGGCCAGGGGAAACCAAGCAGCACGGGCCAAGTGATCTCCCATATGACGTCTCCGGTCGGACGCCCCGGCCGCTCGATCCGCGCGAACAGCACCCCGTCGCGCTCCTCCAGCTGCTCGCGGGTCAGCCCCGTAGAGCGCAGGAACCCCTGCAGCGCCTGCTCGGGCGCGTTCGCGCGCGGCCCCTTGCGCTCCTCCACCCGGTCGGCCTGCGCCGCCGGCAGCCCGTCCACGACCAGCGTCAGCCGTCGCGGCCCCGCGAAGGTCCGCAGCGATTCGTGGGCCAGCCCCGCCTCGCGGAACCGCTCGGCGAACAGCCGCTCCAAATCCCGCGCCGCCCCGCCCTGCATCCGCGCGGGGATTTCCTCGGAGAAGATTTCAAGAAGGAGAGAGGGCATTCAGTTTTCACGCACCCATTGATGACGGGCGCGCCACAAAGCCCTTCCCCCTTGATGGGGGAAGGGTTGGGATGGGGGTGACCCGATTTCCGAACGAATCTCTTCCGCGACCGCC
>DASPKD010000025.1:0-8569 GCA_035628275.1 Caulobacteraceae bacterium
ACCGACTTCGCCGAGCAGGGCTACCTGCCCGAGGCCATGCGCAACTACCTGGCGCGGCTGGGCTGGGGGCACGGCGACGCGGAGATCTTCTCCGACGAGGAGGCCCGCGGCTGGTTCGACGTGAAGGACGTGGGCCGCGCCCCCGCCCGTCTGGACTGGGACAAGCTGAACCACGTCAACGCCCACTGGCTGCGGCTGGCGGACGACGCGCGGCTGGCGACGCTGGTGACCGAGGTGCTGGCCCGCCGGGGCGAGGCGCCGTCGACGGACGCCCTGGTCCGCCTGGCCGGGGCGATCGCCCAGGTGAAGGACCGCGCCAAGACCACTCTGGAGCTGGCCGACCAGTGCGCCTTCGCGCTGAAGGTCCGGCCGCTGGCGCTCGACGACAAGACCCGCGGCCTGCTGACCGAGGAGACCGCCGCCCGCCTGTCCCGCCTGCGCGACCGCCTGGCTGGGGGCACGCCCTGGGAGGTCCCCGCGCTGGAGGCCGAGATCAAGGCCTTCGCCGAATCGGAAGGGGTGGGCCTGGGCAAGATCGGCCCCGCGCTGCGCGGCGTGCTGGCCGGCGGGGCGCCGGCGCCGGACCTGGCCAAGACCCTTGTCGCACTCGGTCGCGAAGAAGCCCTGGGGCGCCTCGAAGACGCGCTTTCAAGCGGCGCTTGAAGCGCTATAACCGCGCCCAAGTCACACCCGGCGATCCTCCCCGCTCGCCGTCCGCACGACAAAGGGTCCGCGCATGAACGACACGACCGCATCCGGCGGCGCCGCCTCTCTCCGCCTCGGCGACATGACCATCAGCCTGCCGGTGCTGAAGGGCTCGACCGGGCCCGACGTCGTCGACATCCGCAAGCTGTACGGCGAGGCGGACGTCTTCACCTACGACCCTGGCTTCACCTCCACGGCCGCCTGCGAGAGCAAGATCACCTACATCGACGGCGACAAGGGGATCCTGCTCCACCGCGGCTACCCGATCGACCAGCTGGCCGAAAAGTCGACCTTCCTGGAGACCTGCCACCTGCTGCTGCACGGCGAGCTGCCGACCGCGGCCGAGTACCAGCAGTTCGAGCGCAACATCACCTATCACACGATGTTGCACGCCCAGTTCGACCGGTTCTTCGAGGGCTATCGCCGCGACGCCCACCCGATGGCCATCATGGTCGGCACGGTCGGGGCGCTGGCCGCCTTCTACCACGACAGCCTGGACATCCACGATCCGGCCCAGCGGATGATCTCCGCCCATCGCATGATCGCCAAGATGCCGACCATCGCGGCGCGGGCGTTCAAGTACTCGATGGGCCAGCCGTTCATCCACCCGCGCAACGACCTGTCCTACGCCGAGAACTTCCTGCGCATGTGCTTCGCCGTGCCGGCCGAGGACTGGGTCGCGAACCCGGTGCTGGCGCGGGCGATGGACCGCATCTTCATCCTGCACGCCGACCACGAGCAGAACGCCTCGACCTCCACCGTGCGCCTGGCCGGCTCGTCCGGCGCCAACCCGTTCGCCTGCATCGCCGCCGGTATCGCCTGCCTCTGGGGCCCCAGCCACGGCGGGGCGAACGAGGAGGCGCTGAACATGCTGAAGGAGATCGGCACGCCTGAGAACATCCCGGACTTCATCGCCGGGGTGAAGAACCGCGAGCGGCGGCTGATGGGCTTCGGCCACCGGGTCTACAAGAACTACGACCCGCGCGCGAAGGTGATGCAGAAGACCTGCGAGGAGGTGCTGGCCCAGGTCGGCGATCCGAACGACCCGCTGCTGCAGGTGGCGCGCGAACTGGAGCGGGTCGCGCTCAGCGACGAGTTCTTCATCGAGCGCAAGCTGTACCCCAACGTCGACTTCTATTCCGGCATCATCCTGTCGGCCATGGGCTTCCCCACCACCATGTTCACCGTGCTGTTCGCGGTGGCCCGCACGGTCGGCTGGATCGCCCAGTGGAAAGAGATGATGGAAGACCCCTCGCAGAAGATCGGCCGTCCCCGCCAGCTCTACACCGGCCCCACCGTCCGCGACTTCGTTCCGGTCGAACAGCGGGGCTGAGGGGGCTCGCCCCATCTAAGGTTCGGCCGCAGCGGTCCCGGTTCCGGGGGGCGCCACGCGTTCGGCTTTGAGCGGAAAGCCCGGAGTCGCGGCCCGGTGGTTCCTCCACAAGGGAGAGTAGGGGAGCGCTCCCGGGGGGATAAGGAAACGGCGCGGAGAACGAAGCGTCCTTTGGAACCCTTGCGCCCTTTCCCGGGTCACCGTGCGACAAGCATGGGAGCGCCGCATGACCTTGGCGGAACAGGTCTCCTCCGGGAGAGAAAGGGCGGGCCGAGCCCTCGGCCGCGCCTACGAGACGATCAGACACGCCCGCGCGCCGTCCGGGCCCGACCGCGCGCCGACCCTGCGCGTGCCGCTGGGCAAGGGGCGCTACATGCGGGTGTCGACCGACCGGGTACGGGCGCGCCCGGCGGTGACGCCGACGCTTTCCGGCGCGCTGGGGCTGGGCGCGATAGGCCTAGGCGTGCTCGGGACCTTCTTCCCGCGCCGGGTGGCGGGCTTCCTCGGCATTCCGGCGAACCGCGCCTCGGTGGTGGCCCTGTTCGGCCTGCGCGAGCTGGCCACCGGCTACAGCCTGGTGTCGGACCCGACCATGGCTCCGACCCTGTGGGCGCGAGTCGCCGGCGACGTGTTCGACGCGGCCGTGCTGCGCGCCGCCGACAACCCCTCCAACCCCAAGCGCGACAACGCCCGCGCCGCCCTGGCCTTCGTGCTCGTGGTCGGCGCCCTGGACCTGATCGCCGCCGGCCGGATGTCGACGGTCGACCGCAATTGCGCCCGCGGAGGCCGCCGATGAAAGCGCTGTGCTGGCAAGGCAAGAAGGACATCCGCTGCGAGGAGGTCCCCGACCCGATCATCGAGGATCCCAAGGACGCCATCGTCCAGGTCTCCACCTGCGCCATCTGCGGCTCGGACCTGCACCTGATGGACGGCTTCATCCCGACCATGTGCAAGGGCGACGTGCTGGGCCACGAGACCATGGGTAAGGTGGTCGAGGTCGGGCCCGAGGCCGCCGCGCGGGGCCTGCGCGTGGGCGAGCGCGTGGTGCTGCCGTTCCAGATCACCTGCGGCGAGTGCGAGAAGTGCCGCGCGCAGCAGTTCTCGCTGTGCGAGCGCACCAACCGCAACAAGGACCTGGCCTCCGGCGTGTTCGGCGGGCCGACCGCCGGCATCTACGGCTACTCCCACCTGACCGGCGGCTATGCGGGCGGGCAGGCGGAGTACATCCGCGTGCCCTTCGCCGCCACCAGCGTGATCAAGGTGCCCGAGGGGCCGAGCGACGAGGAGCTGCTGTTCCTGTCCGACATCTTCCCGACCGGCTGGCAGGCCGCCGACCAGTGCGACATCAAGCCGGACGACGTGGTCGCGGTGTGGGGCTGCGGCCCGGTCGGCCTGTTCGCGATCAAGTCGGCCTTCATGCTGGGCGCCGAGCGGGTGATCGCCATCGACTACGTGCCCGAGCGGCTGCTGATGGCCGAGGTCTGCGGCGCGGAGACGATCAACTTCCGCGACCAGAATGTGCTGCTGACGCTGAAGGAGATGACCGACGGGCTGGGGCCGGACAAGTGCATCGAGGCGGTCGGAATGGAGTCCGACGTCCGCAGCGGCTTCGACAACGTGGTCGACCAGCTGATGCTCGGGCTGAAGCTGACCACCGACCGCGGCCACTCCCTGCGCGAGGCGATCATGGCCTGCCGCCCGGGCGGGGTGGTGTCGATCGCGGGCGTGTTCGGCGGCCTGGTGAACAACGTCCCGGTGGGCGCGCTGATGAACAAGGGCCTGACCGTCCGCACCGGCCAGACCCACGTGAAGAAGTACGCCGACGATCTGCTTCACCGCATCCTGGAGGGCGAGATCGACCCGACCTTCGTGATCACCCACACCGCGCCGCTCAGCGACGGGGCGGAGATGTACCGCACCTTCCGCAACAAAGAGGACGGCTGCGTGAAGGTGGTGCTGAAGCCCTAGGCGCCGGCTTCCCGCGTCTGGCGCCGCCACAGCGAGGCGTACTCGCCGTCGGCGGCGACCAGTTCGGCGTGGCGGCCCTGCTCGACGATCCGGCCGTCCTTGAGGACCAGGATCAGGTCGGCGTCGGCGACGGTGGACAGGCGGTGGGCGACCACCAGGGTGGTGCGGCCCACGCGCGCCTTGCGCAGCGTCTGCTGGATGGCGGCCTCGGTGCGGCTGTCCAGCGCGCTGGTCGCCTCGTCCAGGATCAGCAGGCGCGGGTCGGCCAGCAGGGCGCGGGCCAGGCCCACCCGCTGGCGCTCGCCGCCCGACAGCTTCAGGCCCCGCTCGCCCACCTTGGTGTCCAGCCCGTCCGGCAGCGCCCGGGCGAAGGTCGCCAGCTCCGCCGCCTCCAGCGCCCCCCACACCTCCTGCTCGGTCGCGCCGGGCCGGGCGAAGGCGACGTTGGCGCGCAGCGTGTCGTTGAACAACGCCACGTCTTGCGGCACCAGCGCCACCGCCGAACGCAGCGCCGCCTGCCGCACGGTCCTGAGGTCCGCGCCGTCCAGGGTCACGCGCCCGCGCTGCGGATCGACCAGCCGCAGGGCCAGCCGCACCAGGGTGGTCTTGCCCGCCCCCGACGGTCCGACCACGGCGACCGTCGAGCCCGGCTCGGCGGCGAAGTTCACGCCGTCCAGGCCCGAGGAACGCGCCGAATGACGGTAGGCCACGTCCTCGAACGCCAGAGCCGCGCCCCGGGGGTCGGCCGGCGGCAGGTCCACGGCGCCGTCCGCGTCGGCGATGTCGGGGTGCTGGCGGGTCAGTTCGCGCATCGCCTCCATGTCGATGAAGGCCTGGCGGATCTCGCGGTAGGCGAAGCCCAGGATGTTCAGCGGCTGGTACAGCGCCACCAGGATTAGCACCGTGGCCGTAACGTCCCCGGGACCCAGCCGCCCGGCCGCGGCCTCCGCCCCGGCCAGCACCGCCATGGCCGCCAAGCCCACGCTCATCACCAGCGCCTGGACGGTGTTCAGCAGGGCCAGCGAGTTTGCGGCCTTCACCGACGCCGTTGCGTAGGAGGCCAGGGCCTGGTCGTAGTCGCCGGCCGCGCGCGCCTCGGCGCCGAAGGCCTTGACCGTCTCGTAGTTCAGCAGGGCGTCGACCGCCCGGCCCGCCGCCTCGCCGTCCGCCTCGTTCAGCTCGCGCCGGTGGCGGATGCGCCAGTCGGAGATGGCGAAGGTGAACACGCCGTAGATCACCACCGTCACCACCGCCACCGCGGCGAAGCGCCAGTCGTAGGCGCCGGCCAGCACCGCCGCCGCCAGCACCAGTTCCAGCACCGTGGGCGCCAGGTTGAACACCAGCACCCGCAGCAGGAAATCCACCGCCCGCGAGCCGCGCTCGATAGTGCGCGACAGCGCGCCGGTGCGCTTGGTCTGGTGGAAGTCGAGCGACAGCGACAGGGCGTGGGCGAAGGCCTCCGCCGCCGCCCGGCGCTGGGCCGCCAGCGACACGCCCTGGAACACCCAGTCGCGCGCCTGGGGCGCAGCCGAGGACAGGAAGCGCACCACCGCCCAGCCGACCGCCAGCCCGCCGAAGGCGTAGGCGACGCCCTCCGCGGCGCCGCGGTCTTCGGCCAGCCGGTTGACCGCCGCGCCCAGCAGCAGCGGCGCCCATACGCCCAGCGCCTTGCCGAGCGCGGTCAGTCCCAGGGCCAGCGTCAACCGCCAGCCCAGCCCCGGTGCGCCGGAGCGCAGCACCAGTCCGGTCAGCTCGCCCATCGCCTTCAGGAACGGCGGCTGGGCCGGGGTGTCGGACGCCGCCGGAGGACGCGAGCGGGCGAAGGCGCGAACGTTCAAGGCCGCGCACCTCCGCTCAGCACCACCGTCGTCTGCGCGCCGCCGCCGGGCGTGCGCCAGCCGATGTGCCACCCGGCCGGATCGCGTGAAGCCATGAATTGCTCGCCGGGAGCGGCGGCGGCCAGGCGCACCCGCACCGCCGCGCCGCGCTCGCCGGCCTGGACCCGTATCTCGTGATCGCCCGGCGGCACGCGTCCCTCGGCGCGCAGGCCGTAGGCGCCGGTCTCGTCGGTGAAGCCCTCGGCCGCCTCGGCTCCGTCGATCCAGACCTTCACCGGCACGCGCGGTGCCGCCAGTCCGGCCACCGCCGCCCCGCCGCCCGCGTCGTAATCCACCGCCGCGATCAGCCCCGCGCCGGCCAGCGGCGTCGCCGCCGCGCCCGGGTTCAGCGCCACGCCGCGCGCCGGCGCGTCCGGCGGCACGAACAGCCAGCCTTCCGCATGCACCGAGCGGCCCTTCTCCTGCGAGGACAGGGCGATCAGGCGCGGGGCGGGGGAGGCGGGCAGCTCCAGCACGAACGCGCCGCTCGACGCCGCCGTGGCGCCGTAGGCCGAACCCGCGGTGGTCAGGGCCCGCACCCGCGCCTCGGGCGCCGCGCGCCCGCGGACCAGCACGCCGCCGCCCGCCGCGGGCCCGATGCTCAGCGGCAGCGGCGGGGCGGCGTATCCGGCGCTCGCGGCGGCGGGGCGTCCGGGCGTAGCGGGCGCCTCCTCGCCGCCGCAGGCGCTGAGGACGGGCAGGGCGAGAACCGCGACGGCGCCGCGGCGAAACCAACTCATCGGCGTCTTCCTTCGCGGGAAACCGGGTCTATGTTAGATCGTTAGGCTTGGGCGTAGGCGCAAGCGACGCTTTTCTTCTCTCCTTTTCGGGGTCTCGTTCGATGTCGGCGGTTCAGCGCGTGGATTCGGTTTGTCTTTATTGCGGGTCCTCCAACGCCGCCGATCCCGTCTACCTCCAGGCCGCGGCCGACTTCGGCCGGGCGATGGCGGCGGGGGGCAAGCGGCTGGTCTACGGCGGCGGGGGCGTGGGCCTGATGGGCGCCGCCGCGCGCGCCGCGCACGAGGCCGGCGGGCGGGTGCTGGGCATCATGCCGGATTTCCTGCGCAGCCGCGAAGTCCTGTTCGACGAGGTCGAGACCGTGGTCGTGCCCAACATGCACGAGCGCAAGATGATCATGTTCCAGGAGTCCGACGCCTTCGTCGTCCTGCCCGGCGGCATCGGCACGCTGGAGGAGATCGTCGAGCTGCTGTCCTGGCGCCGGCTGGACCTGCACGCCAAGCCGGTGGTGTTCGTCAACCTGAAGGGCTTCTGGGAGCCGTTCTACCGGTTGATCGAGCACACCGTGGACGAGAAGCTGACGCCGGCGAGCTTCCTGAACGCCTGGGTGTCGGTGGACCGGGTGGAGGACATCCTGCCTGCTCTGGAGCGCCCTGCCCAGGCGGCCTGACCGGCTTGACGGCGCGCGGCGGAGCTACAATCTCGACCGGCGTCGAAGCTTTTGTTCGGGAGGAATGCCGTGTCCGCCGATCCTGGGGCTGAGCGCCCGTTTCCGTGGATGACCGTCTTCTGGGCGATCATGGGCCTGCTGGCCCTGGCCGCCGTTTGGAGCTGGTTTCAGGGCTGAAAGACGGGCCGCGTCGGCTTGCCACCGCCGCGGCCCGCTTCTAATCCGGGTCACCCCAGGTAACGCGGATCATTCAGCGCCATGCAGCACATCCTCGAGGAACTCGACCGCCGCCGCGCCCGCGCCCGCGAGGGCGGGGGCGACAAGCGCATCGCCTCGCAGCACGCCAAGGGCAAGCTGACCGCGCGCGAGCGCATCGAGGTCCTGCTCGACGAGGGCTCCTTCGAGGAGACCGACATGTTCGTCGAGCACCGCTGCACCGACTTCGGCATGGCCGACCAGAAGGTGCCCGGCGACGGGGTGGTCACCGGTTGGGGCGCGATCAACGGCCGGCTGGTCTACGTCTTCTCCAAGGACTTCACCGTGTTCGGCGGCAGCCTGTCCGGCGCCCACGCGGCCAAGATCGTCAAGCTGCAGAAGATGGCGCTGCAGAACGGCGCCCCGATCATCGGCCTGTTCGACGCCGGCGGCGCCCGCATTCAGGAAGGCGTGGAAAGTCTTGCCGGTTACGCCGACATCTTCCTGCAGAACGTTATGGCCTCGGGGGTCGTCCCGCAGATCAGCGTGATCATGGGGCCCTGCGCCGGCGGCGATGTCTATTCCCCGGCCATGACCGACTTCATCTTCATGGTGAAGGACACCGGCTACATGTACGTGACCGGTCCCGAAGTGGTCCGCACCGTCACCAACGAGGTGGTCACCCACGAGGATCTGGGCGGCGCCCGCGTCCACGCCCAGAAGTCCGGCGTCGCCGACGGCGCCTTCGACAACGACCTGGAGGCGCTCACCCAGATCCGACGTCTGGTCGACTTCCTGCCCCTGTCCAACCGCGAGAAGCCCCCCGTCTGGGACAGCTTCGACGACCCGGCCCGCGACGTGCCCTCGCTGGACACCCTGGTCCCGGCCAACCCCAACAAGCCCTACGACATGAAGGAGCTGATCCTGAAGGTCGTGGACGAAGCGGACTTCTTCGAGGTCAGCCCCGAGTACGCCAAGAACATCGTCACCGGCTTCGGCCGCATGGACGGCCAGACGATCGGGATCGTCGCCAACCAGCCCCAGGTGCTGGCCGGCGTGCTCGACATCGACAGCTCGCGCAAG
>DASPKD010000026.1:0-14100 GCA_035628275.1 Caulobacteraceae bacterium
GCGGTCAGCTCGTTGGTGAGCACCGCGTTCAGCAGCTTGATGATCGAGGGATCGCCTTGCACGCCCGGCCTCCGCTTATTCGGCGGCGAGACGCAGGGCCTCCGTCTGGTCCTGGATCATGCGCCGCATGTCGCAGACGCATTTGCAGCACTGGGCCGTCGAGTCGCAATGCCGAAACACGTCGGCCGGCTTTTTCGCGCCCGCCTCGATGGCGGCGCGGACCTGGCGTTCGCGGATTCCGTTGCAGTTGCAGACGTACAAGGCGGGACTCGTGGCGCTCGGGTGAGAACGGTTCGCAGATAGCATAACGTCGCGAACTTGCAAACGGTTCGCATTCGCGGCGAGGCGTCGCGGCTTGACCCGCAGCCGCCCCCTCGCGAGAACCGCGCATGGCCGCCCCCGAACCGTCCTGCCGCCTCTACCTGATCACCCCGCCGGCGCTCCCGGACCCGGACGCCTTCGCCAGGACGCTGGAGGCGGCGCTCGAAGCGGGCGACGTGGCCGCCTTGCAGATACGGCTGAAGGAGATCGCCGACGCCGAGATCGCCCGCGCCGTTCGCGCGCTGGCGCCGGTCGCCCAGGCGCGCGGGGTGGCGGTCATCCTGAACGACCGGCCCGACCTCGCCAGTGACCTGGGCTGCGACGGGGTGCACGTGGGGCAGGGCGACGCCTCCCTGGCGGAAGCGCGGCGGGCTATCGGCAAGAACGGAATGGTCGGCGTCACCTGTCACGACAGCCGCCACCTGGCCATGGAGGCGGCCGAGGGCGGAGCCGACTACGTCGCCTTCGGATCCTTCTTCCCCAGCCCGACGAAGACCTCGGAGTCCCGGCCCGAGCCGGAGATCCTGTCAATCTGGCAGGAGAGCATGGAGATCCCCTGCGTCGCTATCGGCGGGATCACGGTAGAGAACTGCCGGCCGCTGGTTCAGGCGGGCGCCGACTTCCTGGCGGTGTCGGCCGGGGTGTGGGCGCACCCGCAAGGACCTGCCGAGGCGGTCGCCGCCTTCAGGCCGGCGATCGCCGCCGGGCTGGAGGCGCGGTTCAACCGAAATTAGGAAAGTCGTGGCATGGCTTCTCCCTGTGACCTCTGGGGAGCCGCGTACATGACCGCGATAGACGCGAGCGTCGCCCTGCCCGGCGCGACACGATCGGAACTGGGATCGGCACGGACCGCGGCTTGCCTGCTGGCCGCCCTGCTGGTCTGCGTCCTGGTCGTCGCCTCGATCGAGACCTCGCGCAGCGCCGGCCTGATCGCGGCCCTGTGGCCCGCCGCGGGCGTGGCCATGGTCGCCTGGCTGAAAGGCCCCCGCACCGCCCAGTTCGACGGCGCCTTCGCCCTGTTCCTGGCCGCGGCCTACGCCACCGGCAACCTGCTGGTCGGCAACACCGGGCCGCAGATCGCCATGTTCACCGTCGCCAACATGCTCGAGGTCGGAACCGCGGTCTGGCTGGTGCGCCGGTTCAACCCGGCGCTGGATCTGGTTTCCCTGAGGGGTCTCGGTCGCTTCCTCGCCACGGCGCCGGTGCTGGCGCCGGTCCCCGCCGGCCTGTTCGCGAGCGCGGTTTTGGCCTGGACCGGCAAGGGCGACTTCCTGTCCATGTTCCAGACCTGGTGGTTCGGCCACGCGCTCGGCATCGCTGTGATCGGTTCGGTCGCGCTGGCCTGGCGCACGCCGGTGCTGCTGGCCCTACGCCAGCCTGCAAAAGCGGCGGAAGCGGCGGCGCTGCTGGGCGCCTTCGCGGCCCTGACCTGGGTGGTGTTCTACACCCAGGCCGCAGCGCCTTTCCTGCTGGTGCCGCTGCTGTTGGCGATCTCCGCGCGGCTGCGCGTGCCCGGCGCCGCGGCGGCCCTGCTGATCGTCACCGCCGTGTGCATCTACGCCACCATGCACGGGTACGGGCCGATGCACCTGGCGCCTGGCCGGGAGCTGCCGGAAAAGGTCCGCCTCGCCCAGCTGTACCTGATCTTCGCCTGCCTCCCGATGCTGCCCATCGCGGCGCTGCTGAACGAGCGCGACCGGCTGGCCGAGGCCGCGCGCGCCGGCCAGGCCCGCGCCGAGGCCGCCAGCGCCGGCAAGTCGCGCCTGCTGGCCAACGTCAGCCACGAGATCAAGAGCCCGGTCGCCGGCATCATCGGCATCGGCGAACTGTGGGCCGGCGGCAAGCTGGGTCCGGTGACGCCCATGCAGGAGGAAATGTCGGAGATGCTGGTGCGCACCGCCCGGCAGATCGAGACGCTGGCGACCGACCTGCTGGACGTCGCCCGCGCCGAGGCCGGGTCGGTGTCGGTCAACCTGCGCCCGGTCGACCTGGACGGCGTGGTCGAGGACGTGCGCCGCACCGTGGCGATGAAGCCCGAGGCCGCGGGGCTGAAGTGGATCGTGGAACGCTGCGACGACCAGGTGGTCGCCCTGGCCGACTCCGTGCGCCTGGCCCAGGTGGTCACCAACCTGGCGACCAACGCGGTCAAGTACGGCGCTCCTGGCGGCGTGGTGATCTTCCGCCTGTCCCGCCCGAGCTTCGACACCGTCCGCCTGGAAGTCGCCGACAAAGGCCCCGGCATCCGCCCCGAGAAGCAGGCCGAGCTGTTCGAGCCGTTCAACCGGCTGGGCATGGAGAAGAGCACCGTCGAAGGACATGGGATCGGCCTGGCCCTGGCCAAGCGCCTGGCCGAACTCCAGGGCGGCCGCATGGGCTTCGAGAGCGCCCCCGGCCAGGGCGCCCGCTTCTGGATCGACCTGAAGGCCGGCACGAAGCCGTAGCCTGCAGGCGGCGGCTTGGCCGTCCCGCTCGACCCGTGCTAGCGTCGCCGCCGGCGCTGGGGAAAATTGTTCATGTTGTTCAGATGTTTGCTGGCGTGCGGCGCAGGCTTGGCCGCGCTCGTGCTGACCGCGCCGGCGTCGTCGGCGCAGGCGCCGGGGACGTTCCCGAAGACCGCCTTTTCCAACTGCGACGGCTACGGCAAACCGTCCAAGTCCGGCGACGGCATGACGGAGCAGGCGTTCACCATGGGTATCTTCGTGCCCCTGAACGGACGCGGCGACACGACCAAGACGGTGGTGCTGGCCGGCGCGGACGGGGTCACGGCGTGCGACGCGGCGCTCGCCGATCCCGCGCTGCTGCCGAAGTACGCGGTCCGTCGCGCCACGCTTCTGCGCGCGCGGGCGTTGCACCGGCTGGCGACCGGAGCGGCCGAGGCCGCGCTCGCCGACCTCGAGACGGCCGACGCCGCCCTGCCGCCGGGCGACGTCTACGCCCGGCGCAGCGTCGGCCTCGGCGCCGGACTGATCCGCGCCTTCGGCCTTTACGAGTCGGGGCGGCCGCAGGAAGGGCGCGCGGCCGTGGCGGCGGCGGTGGACGCGAGAGCCTACAACCGGCAGGCGCTGCGAAGCGCCGCCCTGGTTCTGGACGCGGTCGACGGTCCGGTCGAGGACCGCGAGCGCGTCTTGCGGGCCCAGGCGAGGCTGGACCCCGAAACCCTGGCCCGCTTGTTCGACTTCCTCGTCGAACAGGGGCGGTTCCAGGAAGCCGTCGATCTGCACCCGCAGATCAAGCCCATGCTGGACAAGGGCGGCGCGGAGCGGTTCGACTTCGAGGTGCGCATCCTCGAAGCCAAGAACCAGGCCGTCGCGGAACTTTTCTGGGCGACCAAGGCGGGCCCGCTCGCCTACGCGCACGCCGCCCTCGGGCGCGGCGGGCAGGCGCGCGAGGTGCTGGCGGCGGCGCGCGAGCGGCTGAAGCTCGCCACCGGCCCCGTTCCGCCGCGCCTGGGTCGCGACGGGGAACCGAAGAAGCCCGACGTCGCCGACCGGTACGCCGAGCTCTACCGCAAGTCCCTTGCTCTGGCGGGGGGCGAGGCGCTGGATCGATGGACGGCGGCCGCCGAGGCGCGCGAAGCCTTGTCCGCGGGACGGCCCGAACCGGCCGACGCGCTGGCGAGCGAAGGCGGGAAAGGAATCCCGGGGCTCGTCGCCCTGGAGTTCGTGCGGGCGCGGCGCGCGCTGATGACGGAGGCGGAGCGGACCCGGGCGGGCCCCGAGCCCGAGGCGGCGTCGCTGTGGAACGCTCTGTCAGGCATGACTCGGGAGCAGCTCGTCGCCTCGGCGCTGCTGCAGAGCTTGCCGGAGGCCGAGCTGAAGGCGCAGATCCCGCCCTACAAGGACGCGCCCCACCCGCGCTTCTCGATGAAGAATTCCTACAACGACCTGGCCGTGGTCGGTCACCGGTCCGAAACCGATCCAAAGACGGGCGTCACCACCGTGCGCGTACGGGTGGGCAAGGGGTCGTCGTCGGTGCCGGAGGAGATGGCGCTGCTGCGCGCCGCGGAGCTTGCCGAGCAGGCGGGCAAGCGGCTGCTGATCGTGGACCGGCGCGACTACCGTCACGTCTACTCGACGACGCAATACGGCACGGTGCTGAACAGCTCGCCGGACGGCTTCTCGACCGAGCTCGACGTGCTGTTCGTCGACCCGGCGAGCCCGCCGGCGGGCTACGAGAAAGCCGGGTGGCGGATGCTGGACCCGGCTGAGGTGCGCACGGCCCTGTCGCCGGTCTACCCGGCCGCCGCCGCCGGTTCGTGAAGGCCGAGTTCGTAGGGAGCGCTGGTGGAGCCGAGGGGAGTCGAACCCCTGACCTCGTCATTGCGAACGACGCGCTCTACCAACTGAGCTACGGCCCCAAGCGGGGCGCACATAAGGGCCGGGGGCTGAGGGTGTCAAGGCGAACCGGCGGCGTGCTTGTCGCTCCCGGCGGGGCGCCCTAGAACCGACCTCGCCGGAAGCTCCGGCGTCATCTCGAATCGAGAACAGGCCGCATGCTCGCTTCCGTCCTCTGGCTGGTCGACACCGTGATCCAGCTCGTGATCTGGCTGGTCATCGCCAGCGCCATCATGAGCTGGCTGGTGGCCTTCAACGTGGTCAACCCGCGCAACGGCGTGGTCTACCAGATCGGGCGGTTCCTGGAGGCGGTGACCGAACCGCTGCTGCGGCCGATCCGCAAGATCGTGCCGCTGCTGGGCGGCATCGACGTCAGCCCGATCATCCTGATCCTGCTGCTCGAATTCCTGCGCCGCGCCATCGTCTGGGGCGCGATGAACGGCCTGACCGGCTTCTGATCGCTTGAGCGGCTTGCGTCTCGCCGTGCGCCTCACGCCGCGCGGCGGGGCGGATCGGATCGACGGGTGGGGCCGCGACGCCGCCGGGCGGGCGTTCCTGAAGGCGCGCGTGCGCGCGGCGCCGACGGAGGGCGAGGCCAACGCCGCCCTCGTAGCGCTGCTCGCCAAGACCCTCGGCCTGCCGAAGTCGGCCGTGACCGTCGCGCACGGGACCACGCAGCGGCTCAAACAGGTGGACCTGCAAGCAATCGACCAAGCTTCACTGTATCGCATCCTCGGAGAACCTGAGGACGACTAGTCGCGGGGCGGAACCGAACCGGCCGTGCTAAGCGTTGTACTTGCGGGTACGGTAAAGGTTCAGTTTCATGTCTTACGGCGCCGCTTTCGGCGGACGGCGTCAGCCGCGTCTCGACGCGGCCCAGCCGTTGCTCCTGGCCCTGATGACGCCCGCTCTGGCGTTGGGTTTCGCGTCCGCCGTCCAGGCGCAGACGCCCGCGCCCTCGGCCGGCCAGGTGCTGCCTTTCCGGGGCGATCCGGTCCCGATCCCCGAGTTCGCGCCGACCTCCTGCGCGGTCGCTCCCCTGACCGCGGCCGACGCCTCGGCGTCCGGACCGGCGCTGGAGGCGATCTCGGTGTCCGGCGCGACGGTGATCGACGAGGCGACCCTGGCGCGCGAGTGGGCGCCGCTGGTCGGCCGGCCCGCCGACGCGACGACGCTGAACCGGCTGGCCGAGCGCATCGCCTGTCTCTACCGCGAGCGCGGATATCTGTTCGCCCGGGCCGAGATCGCGCCGGCCGAGGCGCCCGGCTTCCACCGCCTGCGCCTGACCGAGGGGCGCGTGGCCCGCATCGAGATCGAGGGCGGCGACGAGAAGACCCGCGACTTCGTCCGCCGTGCCTTCGGCGACGTGCGCAAGGGCGTGCCCCTGCGCGCCGCCGACGTGCGCCGGGGCATGACCCTGTCGCGCTACTACGGCGTCTGGTCGGTGCGGCCGCAGGCGCGCCAGAACCCCAGCGATCCGGATACGGTCGACCTGGTGCTGACCGTCGCGCCGCCGCGCGCCAGCGTCTACGCCACGGTGGCCAACGCCTCCTCCAAGACCGTGGGGAACTGGAGCCTGGGGACCAGCCTGACGGTCCACGGCCTCACGCCCCTGCAGGAGCAGACCACGGTCGGGGTGTTCCACTCGCTGCACGGCGACAAGCAGCGCGGGGTCCAGGTCAGCTCCCAGGCGCTGGTGACCAAGAGCGGCCTGGGCGTGCGCGGCGACCTGGCGCTGTTCCAGCAGAAGCCCAGCGAACAGCCGCCGAACCAGAACACGGTCGGGACCACCAAGCTGGCGCGATTCGAGGCCAGCCACCCGCTGGCCGCACACACCGGCGCGCTGGTGCTGGGCCGCGTCGGGATCGAGGCGGTGAACCAGGACACCGAGCTGCTGGACGGTTCGCAGACCGCGCGCGACCGCCTGCGCGTCGCCTACGCCGGGGTCAGCGTCGCCGGCCGCCGCGGCCAGGTCGACGGCTGGGCCGCCCTGACGCTGCGCCAAGGGCTGGAGGCGTTCGGCGCGAGCCGCAAGGGGGACGCCTTCCTGAGCCGCCCCGACGCCGATCCGCAGGCCACGACGCTGCGCTTCGACGCCGCCGCCGCGCGGCCGATCGCCGGCGGCCAAGTGCGCATCGAGACCAAGGCGCAGTGGGCGGACGAGCCGCTGCTGGAGTTCGAGCGCTTCACCTTCGGCGGACTCGAGGGCGGGCGCGGCCTCGACCCCGGCGCCCTGTCCGGCGACAAGGGCGTGGCGGTCACGGTCGAGGCCGAGGGGCGGCCGATCAACTTCGGCCAGAGCCTGACTTTCCGGCCCTATGTGTTCGTCGACGCCGGCAAGGCCTGGAACGAGGGCGACTTCGGCCCGCGCGACCGCCATGCGGTGTTCGCCGGCCCCGGCGCGCGCCTGAGCTGGAAGGAGCGGGTCCACCTCGACCTCGCCTACGCCCACCCGGTGACCGAGCCACGCGGCATCCCCGACGGCTTGGCCGGGCCGAAGCTTCTGGTCACGCTTTCAGCCGGTTTCGAGTTCGATTGAGCGCAAACCGACTTCCCTGATCCCGCCGGGCGGTGCTTGTATGCGCACGCCTTGAAGAACCCCCTGAGGGGGCCGGGAGGGAAGACGTGAGAACACCATCGACAGCGGCCGCCTTGCTGGCGGTCGCGGCGGTCTTGAGCGCCTGCGCCACCACCGGCGCCGGGACCACGGCCGCCGACAAGCCCGCGACCCAGACCGCGGCCGAGAAGAAGCCCCTGCCGCCCGGCATGGACCCCGGCCGCGACCCGGCGCCGTTCGCCAGCGCCTACCGCGCCCTGCCCAGCCAGCCGACCGCCCTGGTCGGCGCCACGATCCTCGACGGCGCCGGGCGCCAGATCGACGGCGGCACGGTGTTGATGCGCGACGGCAAGATCGAGCAGGTCGGCCAGAACCTGGCGGTCCCGCAGGGCTATGCGACCGTCGACGCGCGCGGGAAGTGGATCACTCCGGGCGTGATCGACGCCCACAGCCACCTCGGCGTCTATCCCTCGCCAGGCGTGCCGGCCCTGTCGGACGGCAACGAGATCACCAACCCCAACACCGCCCAGGTCTGGTCCGAGCACTCGCTGTGGCCGCACGACCCGGGCTTCAACACCGCGCGCGCGGGCGGGGTGACCACCCTGCTGATCCTGCCGGGCTCGGCCAACCTGTTCGGCGGCCGGTCGGTGACGGTGAAGAACGTGCCGTCGCGCACCATGCAGGGGATGAAGTTCCCCGGCGCCCCCTACGGCCTGAAGATGGCCTGCGGCGAGAACCCCTCGCGCGTGTACGGCGGGCGCAACCAGTCGCCGGCGACCGGCATGGGTAACGTCGCGGGCTACCGCAACGCCTGGATCAACGCCGCCGACTACGCCCGCAAGTGGGAGGACTACCGTGCAAAGCAGGAGAAGGGCGAGAAGGCCGACGCGCCCAAGCGCGACCTGCAGCTGGAGACCCTGGCCGGGGTGCTGAAGGGCGAGATCACGGTCCAGAACCACTGCTACCGCGCCGACGAGATGGCGGTGATGCTCGATATCGCCAAGGAGTTCGGCTACAAGATCCGGACCTTCCACCACGCCTCCGAAGCCTACAAGCTGGCCGACGTGCTGGCCCGCGAGGACGTCTGCGTGGCCACCTGGGCCGGCTGGTGGGGCTTCAAGATGGAGTCCCTGGACGGCATCGAGGAGAACGCGCCCCTGGTGCACGCCGCCGGCGGCTGCGCGGTCATTCACTCCGACGACGACACCCTGACCCAGCGCCTGAACCAGGAGGCCGCGGTCGCCCTGTCGGCCGCCCGGCGAATGGGTGTCGACATCTCCAAGGCCGAGGCCGTGAAGTGGTTCACCGCCAACCCGGCCAAGGCGATCGGCGTGCTGGACAAGACCGGCACGCTGGAGCCCGGCAAGATGGCCGACGTCGTGATCTGGAGCCGCGACCCGTTCAGCGTCTACGCCGTGGCCGAGAAGGTCTACGTCGACGGCGCCCTGACCTGGGACCGCGCCGATCCTCGTTTCCAACCCCGGTCCGACTTCGAGATCGGCCAGAAGGCCCTGGAGAACCGCTGATGCGCCGCCTTTCCCTGAAAGCCGCGGTCGCCGCGGCCCTGTTCGCCGTCGCCGCCCCGGCCGCGGCCGAAACCGTCGCGGTCACCAACGCCCGCATACTGACCATGGGCCCGGCGGGCGAGATCGCGTCCGGCACGGTGGTGATCCGCGACGGCAAGATCACCGCCGTCGGTCCCAACGTGTCCGCTCCGGCGGGCGCGCGGGTGATCGACGCCAAGGGCGCGATCGTCACCCCGGGCTTCATCGCCGCCGACAGCGCGCTGGGCGCGGTGGAGGTCTCCGCCCTGGGCGAAACCAACGACCTGAACGCCCAGAGCCGCAACTTCAGCGCCGCCTTCGACGTGCAGTACGGGCTGAACCCGGACTCCATGCTGCTGCCGGCCGCCAGGCTCGGCGGCATCACCCGCGCGGTGGTGGTCCCCGACCACCCGGGTCGTCGCGACGGCCACAAGCACGACGACGGCTACACCGCCGGCGGCGGGCACGAGACCGACGCCGAGAGCCTGTTCGCAGGCCAGGCGGCGGTGGTCCACCTGGGCGCCGGCGACGACATGCTGGTGAAGGCCAAGGTCGCCCAGCTGATCCCGCTGGGCGACGCGGGCGCGACCGTCTCCGGCGGCGCGCGCGGCGCGACCTTCGTGGCGCTGAAGGAGGCGCTGGACGCGGTGCGGACCTACCGCGCCCGCCGCTCCGCCTACGACACCGGCTCGCTCCGCGACCTCGGCCTGTCGCGGGCCGACCTGGAGGCGCTGATCCCGGTGGTCGAGGGCCGCCAGCCGGTGATCCTGTCGGTCCACAGGGCCGCGGACATCCGCAACGCCTTGCGCTTCGCCCGCGACGAGAAGCTGAAGATCATCCTCGACGGCGCCGAGGAGGGCTGGCGCGTGGCCGACGAGATCGCCAGGGCCAACGTGCCGGTGATCCTCAATCCGGTGTCGAACCTGCCGGGCTCGTTCGAGACCCTGGGTTCGACCATGGAAAATGCCGCGCGGCTGCAGCAGTCGGGCGTGACGGTGATCGTCAAGGGCGGCGACTCTTCGCACCGCGCGCGGGAGATGCGCTACAACGCCGGCAACGCGGTCGCCCACGGCCTGCCGTACCAGGCGGCGCTGGCGGGCATGACCATCAACCCGGCCCGCGTGTTCGGCGTCGCCGACCGCGTAGGCTCGCTGGAGCCCGGCAAGGAAGGCGATCTGGTGATCTGGGACGGCGACCCGCTGGAGCCGATGAGCCAGCCGGTGGCGGTGTTCATCCGCGGCGAGGAGCAGTCGCTGATGAGCCGGGGCCGGATGCTGGCCGATCGCTACCGCAACCCGAACGACGCCTACCCGCCCGCCTACAAGAAGTGACGAACCGGACCGGGCGGCGACCTCACGCCGCCCGGTTCACCACCAGGTCCTCGACCACGCCGGGATCGGCCAGGGTCGAGGTGTCGCCGAGGTTGGACACGTCGCCCTCGGCGATCTTGCGCAGGATGCGGCGCATGATCTTGCCGGAGCGGGTCTTGGGCAGCCCCGGCGCCCACTGGATCACGTCCGGCGTGGCGATGGCGCCGATCTCCTTGCGCACCCACCGCACCAGCTCGGCCCGCAGCGCGTCCGACGCCGGTTCGCCGGCGTTCAGCGTCACGTAGCACCAGATGCCCTGGCCCTTCAGGTCGTGCGGGAACCCGACCACCGCGGCCTCGGCCACCTTGGGGTGGGCCACCAGCGCGCTCTCCACCTCGGCGGTGCCCAGCCGGTGCCCGGAGACGTTCAGCACGTCGTCCACCCGCCCGGTGATCCAGTAGTAGCCGTCCTCGTCGCGCCGGCAGCCGTCGCCGGTGAAGTACAGGCCGGGGTAGGTCGAGAAGTAGGTGTCCAGGAACCGCTGGTGGTCGCCCCAGACCGTGCGCATCTGCCCCGGCCAGCTGTCGGCCAGGCACAGGTTCCCGCTCGTCGTGCCCTCCAGCAGCGCGCCTTCCGCGTCGACCAGCAGCGGCCGGACTCCGGGCAGGGGCTTCGTGGCCGAGCCGGGCTTCAGGTCAGTCGCGCCGGGCAGGGGCGCGATCAGCACCCCGCCGGTCTCGGTCTGCCACCAGGTGTCCACCACCGGGCAGCGCTCCTCGCCGACCGTGCGCCAGTACCACAGCCAGGCCTCGGGGTTGATCGGCTCGCCGACGGTGCCCAGCAGCCGCAGCGAGGCGCGCGAGGTGCGCGTCACCGGCGCCTCGCCCTCGCGCATCAGGGCGCGGATCGCGGTGGGCGCGGTGTAGAAGATCTCCACCCCGTGCTTGTCGATCACCTCCCAACAGCGGCTGGAGGTCGGCCAGTTCGGCACGCCCTCGAACATCAGGGTCGTGGCCCCGTTCGCCAGCGGGCCGTAGACGATGTAGCTGTGGCCGGTGACCCAGCCCACGTCGGCGGTGCACCAGTAGATTTCGCCCGGGCGGTAGTCGAACACCAGCTCGTGCGTCCAAGACGCCCAGACCAGATAGCCGCCGGTGGTGTGCAGCACGCCCTTGGGCTTTCCGGTCGAGCCGGAGGTGTAGAGGATGAACAGCGGGTCCTCCGCCCCCATCGGCTCCGGCGCGCAGTCGGCGGAGACGCTCGCGGCCTCCGCCTCGTAAGCGAGGTCCCGCCCGGGCTTCATCGCCACCGACGCGCCCGTGCGGGCGACCACCAGCACGCGCTCGACGCCGGGCGTCTGCTCCAGCGCCGCATCGACGTTGGCCTTCAGCGGGATGCGCTTGCCGCCGCGCACGCCCTCGTCGGCGGTGATCACCAGGCGGGAGTCGCAGTCCAGGATGCGGCCGGCCAGGCTGTCGGGCGAAAAGCCGCCGAACACCACCGAGTGGATCGCCCCGATCCGCGCGCAGGCCAGCATGGCGTAGGCGGCCTCAGGGATCATCGGCAGGTAGATGGTCACCCGGTCGCCCTTCACCACCCCGTGCTTCTTCAGCACGTTGGCCATGCGGCAGACCTCGGCGTGCAGTTCGCGCCAGGTGATGGCGCGCGACTGGGCGGGGTCGTCGCCTTCCCAGATGATCGCGACTTGGTCGGCGCGCTCCGCCAGATGCCGGTCCACGCAGTTCCACGAGGCGTTCAGCACCCCGTCGGCGAACCAGCGGATGCGGAAGTCCTCGCGCTCGAAGCTCACGTCCTTGACGACGCTGAACGGCGCCGTCCAGTCGATCCGCGCGGCGACCTCCCGCCAGAACCCGTCCGGGTCCTGCGCCGCGCGTCGGCACGCCTCCGTATAGGCGGAGGCGTCCATGCGCGCGCGCGCCTTCCACTCGGCGGGAACCGGGATCAGGGTCTCGGACAAGGCTGGCCTCCTCGGGGTGAGCCGAGCTTAGTCGGGAACAGCTTCGGCATGAACCCCGGCTGACGGGGGCGGCTCGTCCGGTCTAAGGTCCTCCGCCATGATCCGCCTGTTCGCCGCCCTGGAAGTGCCGCCCGACGTCGGGCGCGAGCTGCAGCACCGTCAGCACGGCATTCCGGACGCGCGCTGGCGGCCGCTGGAGGCGCTGCACATAACCCTGCGGTTCTTCGGCGGGGTGTCGGAGAACCTCGCCCGCGACCTGGACGAGGAGCTGAACGGCCTAGGCGGCGGGCCGCTGGAGGTCGTGCTGTCCGGCGCCGGCTCCTTCGGCGAGGGCGGCGACGTTCGCGCGGTCTGGGCGGGCGTGGAGGAGAACGAAGGGCTGAGGCTGCTGGCCTCGCGCTGCGAGGCCGCCGCGCGACGTGTCGGGCTGAAGCCGGAGACCCGCCGCTACAAGCCGCACGTGACGCTGGCCTATCTGAAGCGCCCGGACCCGGCCAGGGTCGCCGCCTGGATCGCCGACCACAACCTGCTGCATTCGCCGCCGTTCCGGGTGACCTGGTTCGGCCTCTACTCCAGCCGTCTGTCGCCGGAGGGCTCGCATTATGAGCTCGAACGCGAGTATCCGCTGAACTGATGATCCGCCCCCGCCGCTCCGTCCTGTTCCTGCCCGCCTCCAACGCCCGCGCCGTCGACAAGGCGCGCGGGCTCGCGTGCGACGTGGCGGTGCTGGACCTGGAGGACGCGGTCGGGCCCGAACACAAGGCCGACGCCCGCGCGGCCATGGCCGAAACCCTGCGCACAGGCGGCTTCGGGGCGCGCGAGGTGGTCGTGCGGGTCAACGGCCTGGACACCGAATGGGGCGAGCAGGACCTGGCCGCCGCCGCGGCCGCCGGTCCGGACGCGATCCTGGTCCCGAAGGTGCGCACGGCCGAGGACGTCCGCGACTACGACCGGCGCATCGCCGGGGCGCCGGCGGGGACGCGCCTGTGGGCGATGGTCGAGACCTGCGCCTCGGTGCTGAACCTGCGCGAAATCGCGGGGGAGGGCGCCTCCGGCCGGCTCTCGGCGCTCGTGGTCGGGGTCAACGACCTGTCCAAGGAGATGCGCGCGCGCCGCGTTCCCGACCGTGCGCCGTTGCAGGCGGCGCTGACCCTGACCGTCGCCGCCGCCCGCGCCCACGGCCTGATCGCCCTGGACGGCGTCCACAACGACCTCGACGATGCCCAGGGCCTCGAAGCGGAGTGCCGCCAGGGCCGCGACTTCGGTTTCGACGGCAAGTGCCTGATCCACCCCCGCCAGATCGACGTCGCCAACCGCGCCTTCTCCCCCGACCCGGCCGAGATCGCCTGGGCCCGCGCGGTCGTGGAGGCCTTCGAGGCGCCGCAGAACGCCGGCGCCGGCGTGATCTGCGTCGAGGGGCGCATGGCCGAACGCCTGCACCTCGACGAAGCCCGTCGCACCCTGGCCTTGGCCGCCGCTTGGTAGGTCCGGCATCCAAGGCGGCGAGCCGCCGGAGAGCCGTGCCCGGCCGCAACGTCCCTTCTCCCGGCCGGGAGACGGGAGGAAAACGCCCGACGTCCACGCTTTTGCCGCGGGGACATCGACATTTCCCGTCATCCCGGCCGGAGCGGCGCAGCCGCGCAGAGCCGGGACCCAGGGGACGCGGAGAGCCCCGGCGGCGGCACGGTCAGCGACATCCCCCCTGGGTCCCGGATAAGCGCTGACGCGCTTTCCGGGATGACGGTGAAAAGCGGGGATGGGAGCGGGGGAAAAATAAACTTACGCCCGCCCCTTCGGACCGCCCTCATACTCCACCTCGACCCCGCCGCACGGGGAGGGCGCTCAGGATCCAGAGCCCGAGCCGCGGCGGGGCGGAAGTCGAGCGGGACCAAGCTCGTGTCCGATGCTGGGAGCACGGCGGCGCGGCGTCATACCTGCGCCGCTCGAGGTCACCCATAGGCGGCGCGCGCATGCCCGGGGCGAAACCCCGGGGCCCGGGAGGTCTGGACCCTCCCGCCCGCCGCAGGCTGAGACGCTCCGACTGGGTCGAACCGGG
>DASPKD010000027.1:0-35378 GCA_035628275.1 Caulobacteraceae bacterium
CCTGATCGAGCAGATCACCCACTTCTTCACCCACTACAAGGACCTGGAGAAGGGCAAGGAGACCCGCGTGGTGCGCTGGGCCGAAGCCGACGAGGCCGCCCAGATCATCCGCGACGGCATGGCCGCCCACGCGGCGAAGCCGGACGCGTAAGCGGGCCGGCGCCCGCGAAATGGAACCTTCACCGTCGGATTTCGTTCCTATGCCGACGGGGCATCAAAGAAGGTTACACCTATGCTGAAGAAACTCGCCCTTATTGCGGGCGTATCCGCCATGGTCGCGGCTTGCACCACGACCGATCCCAACACCGGCCAGACGGTCCGCAACAACACCGGCAGCGGGGCTCTGCTGGGTGCTGCGATCGGCGCCGGCCTGGGCTACATGACCAACACCAACAAGAGCCAGGAAGGCCGCCAGAACGCGCTGATCGGCGCGGGCATCGGCGCGCTGGCCGGCGCGGCGGTCGGCCAGTACATGGACAAGCAGCAGGCCCGCCTGCGCGACGAGATGGCCGGCACCGGCGTCAACGTGATCCGCCAGGGCGACAACATCATCCTGCAGATGCCCAGCGACGTCACCTTCGCCCTGAACCGCTCGGACATCGATCCGAAGTTCTATCCGGTGCTGGACGACGTGGGCCGGGTGCTGAACGAGTATCCGGCGACCTACGTCGACGTGGTCGGCCACGCCAGCGCCGACGGCGCCGCCGATTACAACCAGCGCCTGTCCGAACAGCGCGCCGCTTCGGTGGCGGGCTACATGATCAGCCGCAACGTGCTGCGCGACCGCCTGTTCGTGGCCGGCCGGGGCGAGAACTCGCCTGTCGCCAGCAACGACACCGAACAGGGCCGGGCGCAGAACCGCCGGGTCGAGATCGTGCTGCGGCCGCACACCCAGGGCTGACGTTACGAGAAACCTGATAGAAAAGGCGGTCCTTCGGGGCCGCCTTTTTCACGAGAACCGACGAGGGGCGACAAGCGAATGAGCGGCGAAACGGTGCTGGTGACCGGCGGGGCGGGCTACATCGGCTCGCACACCTGTCTTCGATTGGCCGAGGCCGGCTTCAAGCCGGTGGTCTACGACGACCTGTCCAACGGCCACGAGCAGTTCGTGCAGTGGGGACCGCTGGAGCGCGGCGACATCCGCGACGGCGCGCGGCTGGACGAGGTGTTCGCCAGGCACCGGCCCGTCGCGGTGATCCACTTCGCCGCCCTGATCGAGGTGGGGGAGTCGGTGAAGGCGCCGGGCCGCTTCTACGACAACAACGTGGGCGGAGCGATCAACCTGATCGAGGCGGCGCGGCGGGGCGGAGCGAACGCTTTCGTCTTCTCCTCGACCTGCGCGACCTACGGCGATCCGGTGCGGGTGCCGATGGACGAGGGCCATCCCCAGGCGCCGCTGAACCCTTACGGCCGGTCCAAGCTGATGGTCGAGCAGGCGCTGGCCGACTACGACCGCTACGTCGGCTTCCGCTCGGTGTGCCTGCGCTACTTCAACGCCGCGGGCGCGGACTTCGAGGGCCGCATCGGCGAGCGGCACGAGCCGGAGACCCACGCCATCCCGCTGGCGCTGCAGGCGTCGCTGGGCAAGCGCCAGGGTTTCAAGCTGTTCGGCACCGACTACGACACCCGCGACGGCACCGCGGTGCGCGACTACATCCACGTGCTGGATTTGGCCGACGCCCACGTGCTGGCGCTGAAGCACCTGCTGGCGGGCGGGAACAGCGACGTGTTCAACCTCGGCACCGGCACGGGCACCACGGTGAAGGAGCTGATCGCCACCATCGAGCAGGTGACCGGTCGGCCGTTCCCGGTCGAGCCGGCCCCCCGCCGCGAGGGCGACGCGCCGGTGCTGGTGGCGGTCAACGACAAGGCGCGCGACGTGCTGGGCTGGCGACCGCAGTACGACCTCAAGGCCATCGTCGAGAGCGCCTGGACCTGGCACCGGGCCGAGGAAGGCGCGCTGCAGGGCGAGCCCGCCTAAGGCGCGGTTCAGGCCCGGCCGAGCGGCCTGGACGACGCCTGGTACAGCCCCCAGGCGTAGGCGCTCCAGGCGAGCGCGGCGGTGAAGCCGGCGCGACGGACGAGCGCGGCGCGGAGCCGGGTCATGGCCCAGCCCGCGCGCCGCTTCAGGCTGGCGCGCATCTGCCGCCGCCAGCCGGCCGGATCGTCGCGCCAGGCCAATGTCGCCACCTGCGCCTCCGACGCGCCCAGGCCCGCGGCGATGCGGAACAGGTAGTCGCGGGTCATTCGCCCTGGCGGAATGCGGTGGCGCAGCACCGCGCCAGGCACGTAGCGCAGCTCGCGCCCGGTCGCGCGGACCCGCTGGGCGATCTCGGCGTCGCCGCCGGAGACCAGCCGGGCGCCGATCCGGTCAGCCAGCAGCGGCCGATCCAGCCAGCCGCTCTCGACCAGCGCCCGGCGGTTCAGGACCATGCCCGCCCCGGCCAGGTTGTCGACGGCGCGGGGCTCCGGCCCGTGGTCCTGCTCGGCGAAACACCAGCCGAACTCCTTCAGGTAGGGCGGCGGCGGCGCGACCCAGTCCAGCACCACCCGCCCCCCTATGCCGCCAGCCTCGGGCCGCGCGCGCGCCTCGGCGGCGACCGCGGCGATCCAGCCGGGTTCGAGCAGGTTGTCGTCGTCGACGAAGGCGATCCAGTCGGCGGAGGTCTCCAGCACCGCCCGCCTGCGCGCCGGCGTCAGCCCCTGCTCGGGTTCGTGGACGCGGCGCAGGCCGGGGAGCGCGCCGGAGGCGGCGTGACGCTCCACGACGGCGGCGGTGTGGTCGGTGGAGGCGTTGTCCACCACCAGCACCCGCCAGCCCACGTCCGCTTGGACGGTCTGGGCGGCCAGCGCGGTCAGCACCCGGTCGAGGTCGTCGGCCCGGTTCCAGGTGCAGATCGCGACGTCGAGGGTGAAGCCTTCTCCCTCCTCCCTCAATGGGAGAGCGGGTTGGGGGCTCAGGCCCGCCGCCGGTCGGGGGCTCCGCACTTGAGGCGGGACCGCCTCCTGCGCCTTCTGCCTCAGCGTCGCGCGCGCACCCCCATCCCCGACCCTTCCCCCATCGAGGGGGAAGGGAGTCATGAAAGCCTTCAGCGCCGCGCCCACCTGTTCCGGCGCGAACCGGCTCTCCACGCGACTCCTCGCCGCTTCGGCCAGCCGACGGCGCAACGCAGGTTCGTCGTGCAGACGCAGCATGGCGGCGGCGAGCGCGTCCGTGTCGCCCGGGGGGATCACCAGGCCGCCGTGGGCCTCGCCCGCCTCGAAGATGTCGGACAGGCCGTGGATGTCGGTGGCGACCACGGGCAGGCCGCAGGCCATGGCCTCCAGCGGCGCCACGGGGAGGCCCTCCAGCCGCGAGGCGGCGACATAGGCGTCGGCGGCGGACAGGCGGGCGCGCACCGCCTGCCGGTCGGTGACGTAGGAGGCCAGCCGCTCCAGCCTCGGCGGCGGGTCGGCGTCGATCATCGCCTGGAACGCCGCCTCGTCCTGGCCGGAGCCGATCATGAGCAGCCGCGCCGTCGGGCGGGCGGCGGCGACCCGGCGCCAGGCGGCCAGAAGCACGTCCAGCCCCTTGCGGGCGATGTCCACGCGGCCGTGGGTGACGAACAGCACCTCGTCTTCGCGCACGTTCAGCGCCCGGCGGCTCTCGGCCCGGTCGGCGGGACGCCAGGCGGCGGTGTCGAGCGGATTGGGGATGTCCACGATCTTGCCCGCCGGCACGCCGTAGACCGACGCCAGCCGCTCGCGCTCGCGCCGGGAGGGCACGATCAGGCCGCGGCAGGCCTTCAGCGACCACGGCCGCACCCGCGCCTCCAGCGGCGAGGCGGTCCAGTCGCCGCCCTGGAAGGCCGCGAACACCGGCAGGCGCAGGGCCGACCCCAGCAGCACCAGGGCGTCGAAGCGGGCGTACTCGTATTCCTGGACCAGGATTGCGTCGCAGCCCTCGTCCCTCAGCGCGCGGGCGAACCCGGGAAGCGGCGTCCGCGCCCAGGCGCGCAGGGACTCCCGGTTGGACGGCCGCCCGGGCGCTCGGGGCGGGACCGGCACGACCCGGATGGGCGCGCCCGTTCCGGCGTGAACCAGGCGTTCCGCGCGGCTCACGGACGACGAGGCGACCACGACCACTGCCTCGATCCCGGCGCTGCGCAGCGCCTCGACGTAGCCGAACAGCCAGCCGCCGGTCATCCGCTCGGCGAAGTCCTGGAGCGTCAGGCCGATCGGCTCGAGGAATTTCTCGATCGGGTCGCCCCAAGGGAAGATGGCGACGCGGTTCACGGTCGCCGCCAGGCCGCCGCCGTCTCGGTTCCGGCGGCCGAGGGGCCGAGCATCAGGTATCCCGCCGCCGCCACCGGCGCGGTCAGGGCGTAGAGCGCCTTGCGGGTCCGCCGCCCGAAGCGGGAGAAGGCCAGGTCGTGGTAGACGGCGGTCAGCGGATTGACAAAGCCCGCCCGGCGCGCGGGTGCGGCGCCGAACAGCCGCTCCAGCTCCGCCTCGCGGTAGCCGCGCCGGACGTGGCCCCACTCGGCCATCAGCTCCGCCTCGTCCGGACAGAAGCGCTTCAGCGCCCCGAACCACGGATAGCGCCAGCGCTCGTTAGGCGTGGAGACCAGGATCCAGCCGCCGGGCCTGGCCACCCGCATCGCCTCGCGCGCGGCGGCCGCGTCGTCGTCCACGTGCTCCAGCACGTCCAGGAGGGTGACCAGATCGAACGCGCCCTCCTCGAACGGCAGGCGCCGCGCGTCGGCGCAGGCGAAGGCGACGGGCCGGGACGTGGAGGGCCCCTGCCCGGCCAGCGACGGGTCCAGATCGACCGTCACCACCTCGGCGTCGGGATAGAGCAGGGCCGCCAGGCCGCTGCGCCCGCCGCCGATCTCCAGCACCCGCCTGACCGGCCCGTCGGGCGCGACGCGGTGCACGGCGCGCATCTTCTCACGGTAGAACAGACCGTCCGTCCACGGATTGGGGAACGGATTGCGGGCCAGAAAGCGGTCGAGCGGCGCCTTCATGCGGCGTCTCCGGCCAGCGTCGGGACCGGACGGCGGCGGCCGGTCCAGAGATAGCGCAGTCCCGAAAACCAGCCCGCGACCTGGGAGGCCAGCAGCCGGTCCTTGTCGGTGGCGCCGTTCTTCAGCACGCCGAAGGCCGAGCGCAGGAAGAACTTGGGCAGCTGCACCACCACGCGGCGCACCGCCCCGGGCTCGCCGACCCGGTCGCGCTGGGCCATCAGGGCGGCGACGTGGCCCTTCATGTAGGCGCGCATCTGCCCCTTCAGCGCCGCCCAGTCGCGCCGATGGGTGTGGAAGACGAAGGCGCGCGGCTCGTACAGGCAGGTCCCGCCGGCGGCCAGCACACGACGCCACAGCTCGGAGTCCTCCGAACAGCCCGAGGCGCCGGCGCCCAGGCCCTCGTCGAACAGACCGACGCGCTCGAACACCTCGCGGCGGAAGGCCATGTTGGCGCCCGCGCCGATGCGCCAGACCTGCACCCCCTCCCACAGGTTGGTCTCGACGAACCGCCGGTCGAACAGGGTGGGGATGCAGTTGTCGCCGAACCCGCCCATCTCGACCTGGAAAGTCGCCTGCGGCGCGGTGTCGAGTTCCGCGGGCAGGACCAGGCCGGTGACGCAGTAGGCGTCCGAGCGCTCGAAGGCGCGGACCAGTTCGGAGGTCCAGGAGGGCGAAACCTTTACGTCGTCGTCGGTGAAGGCGATCAGGGCGCCGTTCGCAGCGCGCACCCCGGCGTTTCGGGCGACGCTCAGCCCCGGCCGCGGTTCGGGCAGGTGGCGGACGCCGGGAAAGCGCTCGACCACGGCGCGGGTGCGGCCGTCGGCCGGTGCATTGTCGACGACGATCACCTCCTTCGGCGGCGAGCGCTGGGCGGCCAGGGCGGCGAGACAGCGGGCCAGATCCTCGGGCCGGTCGCGGGTGCAGACGATCACCGACAGATCGACGGCGGGTCGGTCGGCCAGGGCGGCCAGCGCGTCCAGCCGCTGCAGCGGGCGGGTCAGCCCGGCCAGCGCCGAGAGGGCGGGCGCGACCTGCGGGCGGCCGTCGTAGCCCGCCGGAGCCGGGCCGCCGAGCTCGGCCAGGCGGGCGGCGGCGATCTTCGCCCCGAACTCGACGGTGACCTGCTCCAGCCCGCGGCGGTCCAGCGGCAGTTCGCCGGGATCGAAGGCGCGCATGCCCAGCGGCAGGTCGCGCCACCAGAAGACGGCGTAGACGGAGCCTCCGCCGGCGGGACGCTCCAGCGCCTGCGGCCGCTCGGCCAGGTCCAGGTGACGGACGGTCCAGCGGCTCATGCGACCTCCCGGATGCGGCGCACCCGCGCGCGGGAGCGGTCGTACTCGCCGACCAGGCCGACCACCCCGCCCCACAGCTCGGCCAGGCTGAAGCCGACCTCGGTGAACAGCCGCCGCTTGGTCCCCCAAAGCACCGCCTCGATCATCGAGGCGAACCACCAGCGCAGCATGCCGAGCTGACGCGGGCGCAAGGAGGGGTCGTGGCGCATCTGCTTGACCAGGAAGGCCATGAAGCCCAGCCCCCAGGTCCAGTACTGCCGCCTGAGCTGCTCCAGCGTCTCGCGGTGCTGGTGGTAGACGGCGTAGCGGGGCTCGTAGACCAGTGGGCGGCCGGAACGGACCACCCGGTAGAAGATGTCGAGGTCGCCGCCGCCCGGCAGGGGCGCGCCCGTGTCCAGCGCCTCGTCGAAACCGCCGAGCTCCAGCAGCAGGCGCCGGTCGAAGGCCATGTTGCAGCCGGCCCCGAAGATGCCCGCGCCGACCGGGTACAGGCGGTTGTCGCGCTTCTCCACGCCGTGGACGATCCGCTCGAACCCCCGCCCGAAGCCGCCGCGCAGCTCGAACATCACCTGGGCCTCGGTGCGAAGCTCGTAGGGCAGCACCAGGCCGGTCCAGCCGCCCGCCTCCGGCCAGGCGGCCCAGGCCCCGTGCAAGCCGCTCAGCCAGCCGCGGTCAACCACCACGTCGTCGTCGAGAAAAGCCAGCAGGTCGCCGGTCGCGCCGTTGAGAGCGGCGTTGCGGGCGAAGTCCAGCCCGGGCTTCGGCTCGCGCCGGTAGCGCGGCCAGCCCAGCCGCTCGACCGCCTCGCGGGTGCGCTCGTCGGACGGCGCGTTGTCGACCACCAGCACCTCGACCGCGGCAAAGCCGCCGCCGTCGCGCACCACGGGCTCCAGCGAGCGCAGCAGCCGCTCCAGCCGCTCGGGCCGATCCTTGGTGCAGACGGCGACGGTCAGGCTCGGCGGCGACGCGGCGAAGGCGGGGCGTGCTTCGGCAAGCTCCGCCTCTATTTCAGCCGCCACCACCCGGGCGCCGAACTTGCGCTCGGCCAGTTCGGTCACGGCCTCGGCGTCCAGCACCGCGCCGGGATCCAGCTTCAGCATCTCGAAGCCGACCAGCCGGTCCTTCCACCGCGCGATCAGGCCCAGGCCGTGGTCCTCGGGGCCCAATGCGATCGGCTCGGGCGCGCGGGTCAGCTCGACCTCGACCAGGCGGTAACTCATGGATCAGTGCACTCCGGCGGCGACGGGTATCGGGGCGGCGGCGGGGATCGGGGTCCCGATCTGGATGTCGCGCATGGCGGCGAACTGGCCGCCTAGCGCGCGCAGCTCGTCCGGCGGGCCCTGTTCGACCACGCGCCCGTCATCCAGCACGATCACCTGGTCGGCGCGCTCGATGGTGGAGAGGCGGTGGGCGACCACGACCACGGTGCGTCCCTCGGCCCAGCGCTCCAGCGCCGCCTGGAACTTGCGCTCGGCGAAGCTGTCCAGCGCGTTGGTCGCCTCGTCCAGCAGCAGCACGTCGGGATCGCGCAGCACGGTGCGGGCCAGCGCGATCCGCTGGCGCTGGCCGCCGGACAGGCGCACGCCGCGGTCGCCGAGCTTGGTGTCGTAGCCCTGCGGCAGCTTCAGGATGAAGTCGTGGGCGTCGGCGATCTTGGCGGCGGCCTCGATCTCGGCCTCGGTCGCGCCCGGCTTGCCGTAGGCGATGTTCTCGCGGACGGTCTCGTTGAACAGCCACACCTCCTGGCTCATGACCGACAGCCGCTCGCGCCAGGAGCGCAGCTCCAGCCCCGACAGCGGCGCGCCGTCGACCAGGATGGCCCCGTCGCTAGGGTCCCGAAACCGGAACAGCAGGTCCAGCAGGGTCGACTTGCCCGCGCCGGAGCGGCCGACGATCGCGGTGGTCTTGCCGCGCGGAATGGAGAAGGCGAGGTCGCGCAGCGCCGGGCGGTCGCCGGTCTCGTAGGCGAAGGACACCCGGTCGAAGCGGATCTCGCGCTCGAAGCGCTCGCAGCGGCGCGCGCCGTCCTTAACCACCGGCGTCTCGGTGCGCTTCAGATAGTCGAATACGTCGGCCACCGAGGCCGAGACCCCGTCGATCGCCACCTTGGCCGAGACCAGCTCACGCGCCGGTCCCTGCAGCTTGTAGAGCAGCGCCAGGAAGGCCGCGAGCGAGGCGAAGCCGGCGCCCGTTCCCTGGGCGGTCAGGATCAGCCCGCCGATCAGCAGGGTCACCGCCATCTCCGACACCGGCCCGGGCACGGCCCACAGCATGTCGAGGCGGAAGATGCGGCGGCGGATCTCGTCGGAGCGGTCGCTGAACCGGCCGCGCTCGTAGTCCTCGCGGGTGAAGGAGCGGATCAGCTTCAGCCCGTCGATCGCCTCCCACATGCGCAGGCCGAAGCGCTTGTTGGCCTCCACCGTCTCCCGCCCCAACGCCTCGGCGCGCAGCGTCAGCAGCTGGATGATCCCGGCGGTCACGGCCATGGCGATCAGGGCCAGCAGGGTCAGCCGCCAGGAGATGGCGATCATCAGGCCGAGGAAGACGATGAAGGTGCCGGCGCAGATGCACACCCGCAGCAGCACGTTCAGCGCATAGGTCACCCGCCAGGACTCGGTGGCCAGGGTGTTGACGATGTCGGTCTTGTCGACGCCGCCCGCGTAATCGACGCCGGAGCGCAGGGTCTGCTCGAAAATGCGTACGCGCAGGTCGTGGGCGATGCGCCCGTCGGCGGAGCGGGCGACCATGTAGTTGACGAAGCCGACCAGGTTCTTGGCCGCGATCGCCGCGCAAACCGCGCCTACGAAGATCAGCGTTCTCTGTTCGGGCGGCACGGCCGCGGCGAAGCTCGCGAAGACGTCGGGAAGTCCCTGCGCCAGGCCGCCGCCGCTGAGCGAGCCGATCAGAGGTATGAACAGGTAAAGACCCACGCCCTCGAACGCCGCCCCGAGCAGACCCAGGCCCACGATCACAGGCGCGACCCACGGACGCGCCCTCGTCAGGCCGAACAACGCTTTCACCAGCTCTCGAATACGCATGACCCGCCTAAGTGAAGCGGGTCCCGCGCAGGCACGGGGCCGGCGAGACTCTACGCGAGACTGAACACCACATTACTGCAACGCTGTACTGAAAACGGCCGAATTTCGGCCGGGCACTGCATCGATAACGGCGGTACGGGAGTTTTGGTTCAGCTCGCCGGGAGGAGAATGCTTCCGGTGTTCTGTAGACTGCGCGAGGGGTGCTCATGACCGATCCGGCCATGCCGTCAGACCTGGGCTCGACCGACCGAAAGCGCCGGCGGCGCCCGCTGGTTTCGGTGGTGATCCCGGCGTTCAACGCCGCGTGGTCGCTCGGCCGGACACTGGCTTCGGTCACGAACCAGACCTGGCCGGAGATCGAGATCATCGTCGTCGACGACGGCTCCACCGACTCGACGCCTGACCTGGTGCGCGAGCACGCCGCCAACGATCCGCGCATCCGCCTGGTGCGCCAGCCGAACGGCGGCGTCGCCTCGGCCCGCAACCGCGGCCTGCGCGAGGCGCGCGGCGAATATTTCGCGCCGATCGACTCCGACGACCTGTGGGCGGCCGACAACCTGGAGAAGCAGGTGGAGGCGCTGGAAGCCGCCGGCGAACGCACGGCCTTCGCCTTCGCCTACTCCGTCTGTATCGACGAGTTCGACCGTCCCCTGCCCTCGCCGCCGCGCACTGATGCTCCGCGGATCGACTTCGAGGGACTGCTGCTCAGAAACGCGGTGTCGAACGGCAGCGCGGCGGTGTTCCGGAGCGCGCAGGTGATCGAGGCGGGCGGCTATGACGAGCGCCTGCGCGCGGCGGGCGCGCAAGGCGCGGAGGACTGGAAGCTGACGCTGACCCTGGTCAGCCGGTACGAGGCGGTGCTGGTCCCCGAGCCGCTGGTCTTCTACCGCATCAACCCGGAGGGCATGTCGCACGCCTTTGAAGCCATGTGCCGCTCGGCCCTGACGGTGATCGAAGACGCCCGCGGGCTGAAACAAGGCGTGCCAGGCCAGGCGTTCCGGGACTCGCGCAGCCTGTTCTTGACCTGGATGCTGCCGCGGGTGCTGAAAGCCCGGCGATGGCGGACGGCGCTCGACCTCGGCTGGAAGGCCTACGGCCTGAACCCGGCGGCGGCTCGGCTGCCGGAGGTGCGGGCGCTGGCGAGGCGGGCGGCGAAGGCGATCGAACCTCGCGCCAAGGCGGTGCGCCCGGTCGTGAGAACCCGTCCCGCGTAGAGGCGCGTACGACGCGTACGCGGAAGGCGATGGAGGCGGACCCCGGCGTCCTGCGTCGGCACGCCCCCTCCACCGCGTTCCGCGGTCCCCCTTCCCCCGTACGCCTTCGGCTACGGGGGAGGAGTTTCGGCGTGATCAGCGGTACAGGCCGCGTTCGCGCTCCATGTCCTCACGGCTGAAACGCGGGGCGGCCTCGTCGTAGCCGCCCCAGCCGGTGTTGCGGTACGCCTGGCCGCGGGTGGCGGCGTCGACGCCGCTGCTCTGGTTCAGCAGCTGCTCCACTTCCATGCGGCGGCCTTCGTCCACGCGGACGCTGACCAGGGTGCCGCCCCGGCGCACGCCTTCGGCGTAGACCTGGGCGTCCTCGTCGGAATGGCCGCTGTCCTTGAGCGCGCCCAGCAGGCCGCCGGCCGCGCCGCCGGCCAAAGCTCCGGCCGCGGCCCCCGCGGCGGTGGAGGCCAGCCAGCCGGCCGCGACCACCGGACCCAGGCCCGGAATGGCCAGCATCCCTAAGCCCGCCAGCAGGCCCGCGCCGCCGCCCAGCAGGCCGCCGGTGGCGGCGCCCTTGCCGGCGCCCTCGGCCGCGTCGTTCTCGCCGTCGCCGTCGCCGTCCTTGCCGGCGAAGGAGCGGCTCTCCTGGTGACGATGATGGTCGCCGCCGACCAGGCTGATGTCTTCGTGCGGAACGCCCGCGCGCTCCAGCGACTGGATCGCGCGTTCGGCTTCGTCGTGGCTGTCGAACAGCCGGGTGACGGTCTGTTTCATGGTCGCTCTCTCCTGCTTGATTATTGCTTGGCGGCGGGCGTCGCGCCCGCGGGCGCTTCGGCGGCCGCTTCGGCCTCGGCGGGCGACGTGGCCCCCGCGGTCACCGATCCGCGGTAGTCGACGCTGACCTGCTCGGAGCGGCCGTTGGTGCCGGTCGCGGTGCCGCGCCACAGGCCCTGGTCGTCCTTGGTCAGACCCTGGACGTTGGTGTAGCCGGCGCCTTCGATGGCGCTGCGGGCCTGGGCCTCGGTGAAGGAGTTGGCGCCCGCCGCCGGGCCCATGTCGGTCATGGGCGTGGTGTCGACCGCCGGGTTCTCCGGCTCGTCGGAGGGCTGCTTGCAGCCGGTGAGGATCGCCGCCCCGATCAGGGCCGCGGCCAAGGTCGCACGCTTCATGAAGGTCTCCTGTCGCCGTGAATTCCCCGGCTCTGAACCGGAGGGACAGGGGCGGTGTTCCGCCTAGGGCGCGAAGGTCTTGAAATAACGTCTGATAAGGGCGGCGTAGACGTCGCGCAGCCGCTCGATCTCGGCCACCGGCGCTCGCTCGTCGACCTGGTGCATAGTCTGGCCCACCAGTCCCAGCTCCACCACCGGACACAGGCTGCGGATGAACCGCGCGTCGGAGGTGCCGCCCACGGTGTTGGCCTCGGGCCGACGGCCCAGCACCGCGTCCACCGTATCCGTCACCAGATCCACGAACGGCCCCGGCTCGGTCAGGAAGGCGTCGCCGGAATGCAGCGTCTCCAGCCGGATCTTCAACCCGCTCTCGGCTTCGGCGCGGGCGCACTCGTCGGTCAGCCAGGCGATCAGGCGCTCGCCGGTATGGGCGGGGTTGAAGCGGACGTTCAGGCGCCCCTTGGCCTGGGCGGGGATGATGTTGGTCGCCGTGTTGCCGACATCGACGGTGGTCAGCTCCAGGTTCGACGGGGGGAACGACGGCCAGCCGTCGTCCAGCCGCCGGGCCTCCAGGCGGTCCAGCAGGCGGATCAGCACCGGAATCGGATTGGCGGCGCGTTCGGGATAGGCGACGTGGCCCTGGCGACCCTCGACCGTGATCCAGGCGTTCAGCGACCCGCGCCGCCCGACCTTGATCACGTCGCCCAGCTCCCGCACCGAAGTCGGCTCGCCGACCAGGCAGTGGTCGATCCGCTCGCCCTCGGCCCTGAGCGCCTCGACCACCTTCTTGGTGCCGTCCAGGGCCGGGCCTTCCTCGTCGCCGGTGATCAGGAAGGAGAGCGAGCCCGCAACCTCGCCGACCTCGGCCACGGCCGCGACCCAGGCGGCGATCCCGCCCTTCATGTCCACCGCCCCGCGCCCGACCAGCACTCCGTCCTCGACCCGCGCCTCGAACGGATCGGCGCGCCAGGCCGCGGCGTCTCCGGGCGGCACCACGTCGGTGTGGCCGGCGAAACAGAGGTTCGGACCGGTCTCGCCGCGCCGGGCGTACAGGTTCTCGATCTCGCCGAAGCGCATGCGCCGGCACTTGAAGCCGAGCCCTTCGAGCACCCCCTCGAGCACGCCCATCGCGCCCTCGTCCCTCGGGGTCACCGACGGCCTGCGGATCAGGTCGCGGGCGAGACCGACGGGATCGATGCGGAGGCCGGAGTTCATTCCTGGCCTCATAGGGCGGGGCGCGGAGAAGGGGAAGCTCGCCTCAGCGCGGAGGAGCCTCCGTCCCCAGGTGCTTGGACAGGAAGGACTCCAGCACCTTGAGGAACTGCAGCTTGTCCTTTTCGCGGCTGAGGGAATGGTCCGCCAGCTCGAGTTCGAGATACTCGTGCGGCTTGCCTGCGCGTTTCAGCCGATCGCGCATCTTCCGCGAGTGAGCCACCGGAACGCGGTCGTCGAGGGTTCCGTGGACCAGCAGCAGCGGCATCGCCACCTCGCGCGAACGCCGCACGGGCGAGTTCTCGATAAGCCGCTTGCTGTCGCCCCAGCCGCCCCCGATCAGCTTTCGCCACACCTCCTGCGAGCCGTAGAAAATATAGCTGTCAGTGTAGAGGGCGGGCAGGTCCGACACCCCTGCGGTCGACGCCGCGCATTTGAACAGGTCGGTGTTCTCGACCGCGGCCATCATCGCCACGTAGCCGCCGAACGACCAGCCCGCCATGCACATGCGCGCGGGGTCGGCCAGGCCTTGCGCGACCAGCCAGCGCGCGCCGTCGCCGACGTCGCCCTGGATGGCGTCGCCCCACTCCCGATCGCCCGCGCTTCGGAACGCCTCGCCGTAGCCGGTGGAGCCTCGGAAGTTCGGCTGCAAAACCCCGTACCCGCGGGTCGCGACGAATTGGGCCCACCAGTCGAAGTCGGCGCTGTCGCGCGAAGCGGGTCCTCCGTGCGGCATGACAACGAACGGCAGTCCCCGCGCCTGCTCCAGGGTCTCGATCCCGGGGGGCAGCGTCACGTAGCCGGGGATCTCGAGCCCGTCCCGGGCCTTGTACGCGATCGGAAAAACCTTCCCGAGAGGCGCCTGGTCCAGCGACGGCTGGTAACGCCCGAGGCTCTTCAGCGTCTCGGAGCCGACATCCACCAAGAACATCTCGGTGACCCGTACGCCGTCGTACACGGCCAGCACGCCGTGCGCGCCGTCCCGCGTGCGCCGGACGAACCAGGCGGACTTCGCCCCGGCCTTAGCCGCCAGGCGGTCGACCAGGGCCTGCTCGTCCTTGTCGACGTAGTGCAGCATGCCGGAGTCGGCGACGAACCCATAGGCCGCCAGACGACCACCGTCCGGCGAGAAGGCCACGCCTCCCACGTCGTAGCGCTGGTGCTTGAACACGGTCTGGACGAAGCGCTGCTGGGCCGGGCTGTAGATGTACAGGCCCGCGGTGCCCCCTTCGTGGTCCGAGCGCACCACCAGCCGGTCGGGGTCTCCGTCGAAACCCAGGGCGTCGAAGACCGTGTCTTCCCTGACTTCGGCGGGGGCGACCGGAGTGATCTCGCCGGAAGCCGACACCAGATTGACCGCCGCCACGCCCTTGCTCGGGTCGCCGAACGCCAGGACCGGTGTTCCCCGGTCGTCGGTCATCCAGTACCCCACGCCCTTCTTGCGTTCGCGCACCGTGGTGCTCAGCCCGGTGTGAACGTTGACCTTCCTCAAGCTCGGCCAGACCGGCTCGAACCAGTCGATCGCCACCAGCACGTGGTCCGGATCGTCGGGGAGGAAGCTGACCACGTCATCCTGGTCGAGGGGCTCGATCGACCGTTGTTTCGGCGGCTTGTTCAGCAGGACAGGCTTTTTCAGGGCGGCGTCGAAGGCGATCAGCCGGCTCTCCACGATCAACTGATCATATCGATCCGTGGGCACCGCCACGCTGACCAGCAGGCGGTCGTCGGTCTTCCACTCGATCCAGTTGGGCGCGCGCGCCGGTCCGAACTCGAACTCGGCCGTCGGGCCCTTGCCCAGGTCGTGGGCGTCCCAGACCTGCAGCACGTCGAGGCTGGCGCGTTGCACCACCTTGGCGATCCGCCGCCCGGACGGCGATATGGAAATGTCGGTGAACGCCGGCGGGGCGGCGAAGGCTTCCGCGGCCGGCGCGGCTCGGGCCGTCCCGAACAGGGCGGCGCTCCACAGCGCCGCCGCCAAAATCCAAACCCTCACGCTTTCCCCCGACACTAAACTCTGGCGACACCATACTGCCGCGCTTATCTGCGGTCGAGCAAGCGGGGCATTCAACATGATCATCGATCCTGAGAACGTGCCGGCCAGGCGGGGCTCGGCCTATCCCGGCGGGTTCGCGGCGCTGGCGGGCGGGCGGGAGAAGCGGGCGCTGGGCGACGCGGGAGGCCTGACCCAGTTCGGCGTCAACCTGACCCGGTTGCCGCCCGGCGCCTGGTCCAGCCAGCGGCACTGGCACGCGACCGAGGACGAGTTCGTCTGGGTTCTGGAGGGCGAGCTGACCCTGATCACCGACCAGGGCGAGCGGATCGTGCGCCCAGGACAGGGCTGCGCCTTCAAGGCCGGCGTGCCGGACGGCCACCACTTCATCAATCGGTCGGACGCCGACGCGGTCTATCTGGAGGTCGGCACGCGCACGGGCGCGGACACCGCCGAATATCCGGACATCGACATGCGCTATGTGAACGGCGTCTTCGTCCACAAGGACGGCACGCCCTACGAGCGCTGAGTTCAGTCCTCGTCCTCGTCGTCGGTCGTTCCGGCCGACGGCGGCGGCGTCGGGGCGACGTCCAGCTTGCGTACGCCGACGATCTCGGCGCCGGGGAAGGCCTGCTTGACCGCCTGGACGAAGGGGTCGGCCTCCAGCGCCGCGCGCTCTTCGCCCGACTCGCGCTTCTCGCGTTCCCAGCGGCTCTCCGCTCCGCCGCCGCCCTGGGCCGCCACCAGCCAAGTCTGGCCGGTCCATTCCTTCAGCCGCACCGCCAGCTTGCGGGCCAGGTCGTTCGGGGCGCCCGGCCCGGGCTCGAACTCGACCGCGCCGGGCTTGAACGACACCAGCCGCACGAAACGCTCCACGTCGAGCTTCAGCCCGATGTCGCGGCGCTCAGCGATCAGGGCCACCACCTCGTCGAAGGACTGGGGCCGGGCCATGGGCTCGGGCGCGCGGGCGGGCAGCATGCGGGCCTGAGCGGTCGCGCTTCCGCCGCCGCCCCCGCCGCTCGAAGGCGCGGGCGAGGGGCCGGAGCCGCCGGACAGAGGACGGCCGTCCTGCAGCCGCTTCAGCGCCTCCTCCGGTCCGGGCAGGTCGGCGGCGTAGGCCAGGCGCACCAAGGCCATCTCGGTCGCGGCCGCCGGATCGGGCGCGCGGCGCACCTCTTCGTAGGCCTTGAGCAGCATCTGCCAGACCCGCGCCAGGGCGCCGGCGGAGATCGAGGCGCCCAGCGCCGCCATCCGTCGGGCCTGGTCGTTGGGCAGGCGGGTGGCGTCCGGGCCGAGCGTCTTGGCGACGGTGGAGGCGTGGCAGTGCTCCAGCAGGTCCGAGACCACCTGCACCGGGTCGGCGCCGAACCCGTACAGGGTGCGGAAGGCCTCCAGCGCCTCTCCCGTGCGCCCGCCCATCACGCTTTCGAACAGGGCGATGGTCTGGCCGCGGTCGGCCAGGCCCAGCATGTCGCGCACCACTTCGGCGCGGACGATCTGGCCGCGCTCGGCCTGGACAAGGGCCTGGTCCAGCAAAGACAGGCTGTCGCGCACCGAGCCTTCGGCGGCGCGAGCGATCAAGGCGAGGCCCTCGGTCTCGACCAAGGCGCCTTCGGCCTTGCAGACCTTCTCCAGGTGCCTGACCAGCACGTCCGGCTCGACCCGCCTGAGGTCGAAGCGCTGGCAGCGCGACAGGATGGTCACCGGCACCTTGCGGATCTCGGTGGTGGCGAAGATGAACTTGGCGTGCGGCGGCGGCTCCTCCAGCGTCTTCAGCAGCGCGTTGAACGCCGCCGTCGACAGCATGTGGACCTCGTCGATGACGTAGACCTTGTAGCGCGCCTGGACCGGGGCGTAGCGCACGCCCTCCAGCAGCTCGCGCATCTCGTCGACCTTGGTGCGGCTGGCGGCGTCCAGCTCCAGCACGTCCATGTGCCGGCCCTCGACGATCGCGCGGCAGTGGCGGCCGTCGGCGGACAGGTCGACGCTCGGACGGTCGATCTCGTCCGTGGCGAAATTCAGCGCACGGGCTAGTAGGCGCGCGGTGGTGGTCTTCCCGACCCCGCGCACGCCGGTCAGCATGAAGGCGTGGGCGATGCGGCCGCTGGCGAAGGCGTTGGTCAGGGTCCTGACCATGGCCTCCTGGCCGATCAGGTCCTCGAAGGTGCGCGGCCGGTACTTGCGGGCCAGGACGGTGTAGGCGCCGGGCGCCTCGGCGGGAGCGCTCGGCTCGGCGGTTTCGGGACCGCCGCCGAACATGTCCGAGGTGTCGGCGTCCCGCTCGACGGTTTCGGGCTCGACGAGGTCCGTGTCGGTCATCCGAATCTTCCGCTCATCCCCGCGAAGGCGGGGACCCAGACCCTGGCCCTCTGAGCTTCGATGAAGTCCGCGCCCGGTTCAACCCGCCCGCCCCGCGTTCTGGGTCCCCGCCTTCGCGGGGATGAGCGGAGCTGAGGGAGGTGGAGACTGGACAGCGACCCGAAGGGGATCTCGTTGCGGCTGCTTCCTTCCGGACCTGACCGGGTTGGCGAGGCCTCCGCCCGCGCCAGTCTCCGCGCCTCATATCGCGCGGGCGGGCCGCTTTCGCAAGCGTCAGCCGGCCCGATACGCCCGCACCACATAGCGGCACTGCGCCTCGGGGCAGCGGTCGAAGCCCACGTGCAGCACGTGGGCGCCGGCATTCAGGTCGGCGCGGAAGCCGGGAACGCCCTCGGCCACGGTGCGTCCGCCCTTCTGCAGGATCAGGCCCACGTCGGCGCAGTCCTCGCCGCAGGCGGCGACGAAGGCGTAGCGGCCGTCGGCCGGCACGACGACCGCGACGCGGCCGTTCTTGCCTCGGGGAGCCGAGCCCTCGAAGGTCATGCCCTCCACCGGCGCGCCGAAACCGGAGGCGTCCATGTCGGCCAGCTGCGGCGCGGCCCAGTCCGACGCCGCCAGCGCAGAGCCCGCCACGACGAGTACGGCGGCGCCCGCCGCCAATGCGCGCATGATCATGAAACGCCCCTCCCGAACCTGAAGCCGGAGCCTACGGCAGGCCGAGGCGCGGGCGCTAGGACATCCATGTGACAGGGCGGGCGGAACGGGAGTATGGCGACGCCATGCCGCTGTCCGTTCGCACCCACACCTTCGCCGGCAATCCCCTCGACCGCGCCGGCGACCGCCGCGGCGACGCCGCCTGGCTCACGGCGCGGCTCGACGATCCCGACGCCCTGGCGGTCGCCCTCTGGAACGGCCGGGTGCTGGTCGAGGACGCCCCCGACGGCGGGGTGCGGCTGGCCTATCTGCGGGCCGACCTGGCCGCGGACGCGGCGGGGGAGCGCGCCGAGCGGCTGCTGTTCCTGGGCCTGTGGAAGGAGACGCCGGTCCTGGCGGTGGAGTTCGAGGGCGAGGCCGACCCTGCCTGCGGACCTCTCCAGGGGCTCGGCCGGTTCGAGGAACTGCGCGGGGCCGCCTCGGCTCTTCCCGCCCCGGAGACCGGCATCGCCGCCACGGCCAAGAGCCTGTTCGACTGGCGTCGGCGGCATCGGTTCTGCTCGGCGTGCGGACAGCCGAGCGAAAGCGCCGACGGCGGGTGGAAACGCGTCTGCCCCGCCTGCAAGGCCGAGCACTTCCCGCGCACAGACCCGGTGGCCATCATGCTTCCGGTTCACGGCGAGCGCTGCCTGATGGGCCGCGGTCCCGGCTGGCCGCCCGGACGCATGTCGGCGCTCGCCGGTTTCCTGGAGCCCGGCGAGTCGATCGAGGAGGCCTGCGCGCGCGAGCTCAAGGAGGAAGCGGGCCTCACCACGGTGAAGGTGACTTACCACTCCAGCCAGCCCTGGCCATGGCCGTCGCAGCTGATGATCGGCCTGTTCGCCGAGGTCGCCGACGATCGCGTCGCGCCCGACCAGACAGAGCTGGAGGAGGTCCGCTGGTTCACCCGCGAGGAGGCCCGCGACGTGCTGGCCGGAACCCATCCGGAGGTCCAGGCCGCCCCGCCGCTGGCCATCGCCCACTGGTTGCTGAAGGCCTGGGTCGAGGAGGAACCTAGGTGAACTGTTTGTAAGACGACACTTCCGTACGGCTGCGGCACATTCCGGCGCGCCATCACCGGAGGGGTCTCTTGTCGCTTCAGTTCCGTCGCCCGACGCCGCGCCTGGCCGTCGCGCTCGCCGCCTCCGTCGCGCTCGTGGCTCTGGTCTCTCCGGCCCTGGCCCAGACCGAGCAGACGGACGGAAGCGCCGTCTATCCCGCCGAATGGTTCGCTCGCTACGCGCCCACCAACGCCTGGGAAATGGCCGAGCGGGTGCCGGGCTTCACCCTGGCCGAGAGCGACGAAGGCACGCGCGGCTTCACTGGCGCCGCCGGCAACGTGGTGATCAACGGCCAGCGGCCCAGCGCCAAGGCCGAGACGCTGGAGTCGCTGCTGCGCCGCATCCCCGCCGCCCAGGTGGCGCGTATCGAGCTGGTGCCCGGCGCCCAGATCGGCGGCGAGTACCGCTCCCGCCCGCAGGTGCTGAACGTGGTGCTGGTCGAGAGCGCCGACGGCGTCTCCGGCGCGGTCGAGTTCGCCCTGCAGTATCCCTACAACGGCGTGCTGACGCCGGACGGCGGCGTGACCCTGCTGCGCCGCAAGGGCGACACCTCGCTGAACCTGGCGCTCCGCTACGACGCCAACCGGGCGCCGGATTACGGCTACGACCGGCTGGTCCTGCCCTCGGGCGACCTGGTCGAGCGGCGCGACAAGCAGAACGAGTACTTCCGCGAGGAGACCTCCGCCGCCGCCAGCTGGGCCTGGACGCCGCAGGACGGCCGGTCGCTCCGGATCAACGGGCGCGGCTGGCGCTGGACCAATCCGCTTCGCCACTTCTCCGACGTGTCCGACGACTCCGGGCCGCTGCGCCACGACACCATCATGCAGGCTCCGGCCGAGCAGGGCTTCGAGCTGGGCGGCGACGCCGGCCGGCCGTGGGCCGGCGGGACGGCCAAGCTCGTGGGGCTGGCGCGCCGCTGGACCTTCACGCTCGAGGAGGAAGCGCTCAGCCACGACCTGTCGAACGCCCTGACCGGCGGTGTCGCCCAGGACGCGGAGAACCGCTACGGCGAGACCGTCGGCCGGTTCACCTGGGCTAAGGATGGGTGGCGCGGCTGGTCCATCGAAACCGGGCTGGAAGCCGCGTTCAACACCCTGGAAAGCGATCTGGACGTGTTCGAGGTCGAGGCGGACGGCTCGCGCACGCCGATCGCCCTGCCGGTCTCCGACGTGCTGGTCGAGGAACTGCGCGGCGAGGCTTTCGTCAGCGGCGGGCGCCCCCTTTCCGAACGGCTGACCTTCGACTGGGGCCTGGGGGTCGAGGCTTCGACCCTGACCGTCTCCGGCGACGCGGAGGCCGAACGGACGCTGGTCTTCGTCAAGCCGCGCGCCTCCCTGGAGTGGCGGCCGACCCCCGTCTGGCGTTTCCGCGGCGCCGTCGAGCGGCTGGTCGCGCAGCTCAATTTCAACGATTTCATCAGCGGCGCCGAGTTCGCCAACAACCGCTACAACTCCGGCAACGCCGACATCGAGCCCGAGCGCACCTGGCGGCTGTCGGGCGTGGTCGAGCGCAAGCTGCTGGGCGACGGGACCTTCCGGGTCAGCCTGTACTACGACCATGTCGAGATGGTGCAGGACCGGGTGCCCACCGACATCGGTCTGGACGCGCCGGGCAACCTCGGGACGGGCCGGCGGATCTGGGCGGACACCGTGCTGGACCTGCCGCTGGCCAAGCTCGGCGTCCAGGACGGCCGCTTCAACCTGCGCTGGATCATTCAGGACTCCGACGTGGAGGACCCCTACACCGGCCGCGGCCGCTACTTCTCCGGCGAGCAGCCGTGGTCGATCAGCGCCGGCTTTCGACAGGAACTGAAGGCGTGGAAGACCGCCTGGGGCGTCGATTGGTTCGCCGAGGGCGAGCTGCCTCAGTACCGCCTGAACGAGATCGACATCTGGAACCCGGAGAACGACAACTTCGGAGTGTTCGTCGAACACCGCCCGACCGAGCGCCTGACCGTGCGTCTGGACGCCCGCAACATTCTTGATCGCGACATCGTCCGGGAGCGGACCTTCTACCTGCCCGACCGCTCCAACCCGGCTCCGGCGGCCTTCGAGGAGCGCCGCCGCTGGCAGGACACGACCTGGTCGCTGCAGGTCAAGCGCACGTTCGGCTGACGCGTCACTGCACCAGCACGAAAGTGCCGGGGGTGGGGATGTCGTCCATGCCGAAGGCGCTGCAGTCGCCGCTGAAGGTCGAGCTGCCGGTCCATTCGATGGTGTCGGCGACGATCTGGATGCAGCCGTTCGAGCCCGCCACGTTGCCGCTGTAGTTCACCGCGCCCGACGGGAAGTACAGCGCCCCGGTCATGCTGGTGCCCGAGCCGCCGTTGAAGGTCGCCCCCGCCGCATTGCCCTGTACGGCGTAGAACAGCACCCCTTTGTAGGTCCCGGTGGTCGGCGCCGACAGGTTGATGGTCGCCGAGCCGTTGTAGTGGACGGTGGCGCCGTCGGTGAGCACGAAGGTGACCCCCGTTCCGCTGACGTTCGCGTTGGCGTTCATCCTCAGCGTCCCGCCCTGGACTACGTAGGTCCCGGCCGCCAGAGTCTTGGTGTCCTTCAGGTTCAGGCCGTTCTTGTACAGGCCCGGCAGCAGGTTCTGGCCGTTGTCGTTCCGGGTGGGCAGGCCGGTCGGCAGCGGCAGGTCCTTGAACGGATCCGAGGCCCTGGCCGAGTTGGTGATCGGCCGGGAGCAGCTGGTCAGGGTGGCTCCCCCGGCGGTCGAAACTCCGCCCGCCGCGATCAGGCACGGGACCGACACCCGCGACGAGCCCTTCTGCTCCACCGCGTTCGAGGCGGACGAGTTGGACATCACGTTGCAGCCGAGCAGCGTCAGGCTGGAACTGCCCGAGAAATTCACCCCGCGCGAGGCGGTGGTGCTGAGCGCAAGGATGCAGGCCTCCGCCGACTGGTCCATCCGCGCCACCGAGCGCACGCTGACGTCCAGCGGCGCGATCCCGATCGCGCCGGCGAAGATGGTGCGGACCGGATTGCCGCGCGCGACGCTGCGCCGGGCGGTGACGCGCACCGCGTTGGGCAGGGCGCCGCCGGCCGAGAACGCCAGCGTGTCCGCGTCCCAGGTTCCGGTCTCGATCTCGTCGGCGACCACCGCGTCGCCGTGCTTGGCCGCCGGCAGGTTCGTGCCCGCGTAGTTCAGCGCCCAGGTCTCGGCCTGATCGGCGTCGGGCAGGCGCGACACGCCGGCCATGGCCGCCGCGTCCGCCCCGGCCTGCAGCTCGGCCCGGACCGACACCGCCTGCGCGTAGTCGATGCCCAGCGCCCCCGCCCCGAACAGCACCGGCAGCAGGGCGCCCACGAACACCATGGTCCCGCCGTCCTCGTCGCGCAGGAACCGGCGCAGCGGCGCGAGCATCAGTTGGCTCCCGACAGCATGTCGACGCGGGTCTGGACCTGGTTCGGAATGATCATGCCGAACGGGGTCAGATCCCGAAGCGGCGCGCCCGCGACGGTGGTCGTCACCGTCACGTCGCCTCCCTCGGTCTCACTCACCGCCACGGTCACGCCGCTGTCGACCAGGGTGGCCATCCGCCCGCGCACCCAGGTCTCGGCCTCGGCCGGCTCCATCGCCCCCAGCGCCACCGAGCGGGCGGCCTCGCTGGAGCAGTGGGTCATGAAGGTCCGCAGGTAGAACAGCATCCCGCCCTCGCAGGCGCCGCCGACGATCAGGATCAGCACCGGCGCCAGCAGGGCGAACTCGACGATGGCGCCGCCGTCGCGGTCGCGGACCAGGCGGCGCAGCGGAAGCAGGCGGAGGATACGACGGAACACGGACGCTGCTCTGACACGGCCCGGCGCGACGCCCCCGCCGCGCACCCCACGGGTCCGGCGTCGAGCTTAACCTCGCTAAGCGCCTGAGCCGCCGTGACATTATGACCGCCGCGGCCTCGCCGTTAACCCTGGGGCAAGCGCGACCGTTCAGGCTGCGGCCTCGAAGGGGCGTCAGGTGGCTTACGCGTTCGCGGTCGAGGTTTCGGGGTTGCGTCGCGCCTATGCCGGCGGCCGCGGCGTGCTGGACGTGGGCTTTCGCGTGCCGCGCGGAAGCCTCACCGGCTTCATCGGCGCCAACGGCGCGGGCAAGAGCACCACGCTGCGCTGCATCGCCGGAATCCTCAACCCCGACGCCGGGCGGATCGACCTGTTCGGCGCCCCGGCCGCGGCGAACGCGCGGCTGCGCCTGGGCTTCGTGCCGGAGGAGCGGGGGCTGAACCCGGCCGAGCGGGCGCGCGACGCGGTCGCCTTCCACGCCCGCCTGCGCGGCGTGCCCCGCCGGGAGGCGTATCTTCGCGCCGACGCCCTGCTGGAGCGGCTGGGGCTGGAGGCGTACCGCACGACCGCTGTCGGCAGGCTCTCCAAAGGCGCCGCCCAGCGGGTGCAGCTGCTCTGCGCGCTCGCGCACCGGCCCGAGCTGCTGATCCTGGACGAGCCCTTCTCCGGCCTGGACCCGCTGGCGCAGGACGATGTCGCCCGACTGCTGAGCCAATTTCGCGAGGACGGCGGATCGGTGCTGCTGTCCACCCACGGCCTGCTCGCCGCCGAGCGGCTGTGCGATCGGGTGGTGGTGCTGGCCGCCGGGCGCACCCTGTTCGAGGGGCCGGTCGAGCGCGCACGCGGCGCCGCCCCCGACCTTCAGGCCGCCTATCGCGACCTGCTGGAGGCCGCGGCGTGATCGGCCGGGTGCTGACGATCGCCGAGCGCGACTGGCGGGCCCAGATGCGGGCGCCCGGGTTCTGGGTCGCCCTGCTGGCGGTGCAGATCCTCGCCGCCCTGGGCGCGTTGGGCGCCGTCGCGGTGCTGAAGCCGCCTCCTCCGTTTGTCGTGACGATCCACGCCGACGACCCGCTCCTGGCGCGCGCCGCGCGTGAAGCGGCCGCGGCCGCCGGCGCACGTGTTTCGACCGACGCCCCGGTCGTCGTGGCGGTGAACAGGGACGAGCGCGGCGCGATCCGCGCCCGCATCGAGGGCTCCGCCGGTGCGGCGGCTAGGCTGCGCCCGCCGCTGGACGCCGCCCTGAGGCGCGCCGCGCAGGCGGAGGCCCTGGCCGATCTCGACGTCCCGCTCGGCGACGCGGAGCGGGTCCTGGCCGCCGGCGGCGCCGTGGTCGTCGCCACGCCCGCCCGCGAACCGGCGTTCAGCCCGGATCAGGCGCTTGGAGCCGGGCTGGCGGTGCTGCTGTGGACCTATCTGGTGCTGGGGCTCGGCCTGCTCCTTCACGCCGCCGCGCAGGAACGGGCGAACCGTTCGCTGGAGATGCTGCTGGCCGCCGCGCGCCCGCACGAGGTGGTGCTGGGCAAATTGCTGGGCGTAGCCGCCACCCTCGCCGCCCACGCCGCCGTCTCCCTTTTCGCCGGCGCCGTCCTGACCACGGCGGTGTTCCTGCTGGCGGGCGTCGAGCTTCCCCGCGCGGCGGTAGGCTTCGACCCCGGGTTGGCGGCCGTCACGGCGGCGGTGTTCGCCGCCGCCTTCGCCATGTACGGCGCGGTGCTGGTCGGCCTGGGCGTGCTGGCCCGCGACTTCCCCTCGGCCGAGAATCTCGCCCGCCCCCTGTTCGTCGGCCTGGTGGTGGTCGCCGTCGGCATCGGCGTGCAGGCGGTCGCCCCCTCGGCCCTGCCCGCCTGGCTGGTGTGGGCGCCGCCTTTCACCCCGTTCCAGTTGCTGGCGCGGGCGCCGGGCGGGCTCGATCCGGCGGTGCTGATCGGGGGGCTGGCCTTGCAGTTGGCCGTGGCCGGCGCGGCTCTGGCTACGGCGCGCCCGCTGTTCGCCCGCGCGCTCACCGGCGAATGGCCCAAGCTTCACAGTAAAGCGCAATAGCAACGTTCCACGAACGACGTATTCGCAAGTTCTCGTGCCCCAATATGGGCGATCAAAAGGCGAGTTGCGACAAAACGCGCTGATTACACAGGTAAATGTTCAATTAACGTGACCGCGACGGCTGTAATCGCAGTCGGGCGCGGCGCGTCATAAGCGTCGGCTCGAACGCGGGGAGGTCGTGGGGGGCCGAATCCGGGGGTCGGGCGGTCCTTGATCAATGAACCGCCTGCAAAAACGGGCGCATCGAGGATGAACAGTATGAACCGCGCTTACACCGCCGCCCGTGCGGCCCTCGTCCGCTTCACCAAGGACGAAAGCGGCGCCAGCATGATCGAATACGCCCTGCTGGCCGGCCTGATCAGCATCGCGGCCATCGCCGCCGTCGGCTTCATCGGCGACGAACTGGTCGAGGCTTTCACCGCCGTCCAGTCCGCGCTCCAGGCCCGCTAAGCCGCAGCGACTACCGACGGGGGCGGCCGGGAGACCGGCGCGCCCCCGCTTCGGCTCCGGGGGGAAACCATGCGCAACATCGCCATCGGCCTTCTGATCGTAGCCCTCGTGCTGGGCGCGGCGGCCGTCTGGGGCGTCCGCAGCCTGGCGGCGGGCGCCGAGAAAGGCGTGCAGGCCGACGCGCTGGTGGTCGCCGCCCGTCCGATCGCCTTCGGCGAGACGCTCACCCCCGATCTTCTCAAGCTTCAGCCCTGGCCCAAGGGCGCCCGGCCCGAAGGTTCCTTTCCGACCGTCGCCGAGCTGACCGGGCCCACGCCGCGCGTGGCGCTCCGGCCGATCGCCGCCAACGAGCCGATCCTGGCGTCGCGGGTCTCCGTGCCGGGCGGCCGGGCCACCCTGTCGGCCCTGATCGAGGCCGGGATGCGCGCGGTCACCATCCGGGTGGACGACGTTTTCGGCGTGGCCGGCTTCGTCCTGCCCGGCGACTTCGTAGACGTGATCCTGACCCGCCCCGAGGGCGAGGCCACGGTCGCCAACGACAACATGCGCACCGACGTCCTGCTCCAGAGCGTGCGCGTCCTGGCCGTCGACCAGCTGGCCAGCGAGAACAAGGACGAGCCGGTGGTCGCCAAGGCCGCCACCATCGAGGTCACGCCCGAACAGGCGCAGAAGCTGGCGCTGGCCGCCCAGGTCGGCACCCTGTCGCTGGCCCTGCGCGGCAAGGTCGATCCGACCGCCAGCCGCGCCGGGATGATCGCCGTTCGCGTCGACGACCTGCGCCTGGACGGGGCGCCCGCCGCCGCCGCTCCCGCCCGCGCCGCGTCCGTGTCGGCGCCCCGGCCGCCGGCCGTGCGCCGCCCGCGACCGGCCGCGCCCGCCGCCGCGCCGGAAGCCCACACCATCGAGATCGTTCGCGCCGGGCAGTCGTCCCAGGTGCGGGTCGGCCGCGATTAACCCTTGGGAGCGGCGCCCGAGCGCCGAGCGTGTCATGGTCCAGCGTATTTCCCGGCCCCTCGCCCGCCTCGCCCTGGCCGCCGTCGTGGCCGCCTCCGGCCTGACGCCCGCCGCGATCGCCGAGCCCACGGCCGCGACCCGCGTGGTGAAGGCCGACGCCAACGGCTACGGCGGTCAGCTGTCGCTGTCGCCGGGCGGCTCCCAGATCCTCCGCTTTGACGAGCCGATCGGGAAGGTGCTGTTGGGCGACCCGGAGATCGCCGACCTGATCCCGCTGAACGACCGCTCCCTCTACGTGCTGGCCAAGAAGGCCGGCTCCACCAGCCTGACGGTCATGCGCCGGGGCGAGAAGGCCGCCCCGCTGGCGGCCATGGACGTGCGGGTGGGCGTCGACGTCGAGGGCCTGCGCCGCACGCTGTCCGAGGTGCTGCCGGGCGAACCGGTGGAGGTTCGCGCCAGCGGCGGCTCGGTGATCCTGACCGGGACGGTCTCCTCCTCCGCCGCCGCGACCGCCGCCGCCGCCGTTGCCCGCGGCTACGCCGGGGCCGAGGCGATCAACCTGACCACGATCAAGGCCGCCGAGCAGGTGATGCTGTCGGTACGCATCGCCGAGGTCCAGCGCAGCGCGCTGCAGAAGCTCGGCGTCACCGGCGTCTCCGGCCTGTGGGAAGAGGGCGCCGGCGCCTTCACCCTGACGCCCGGCACCTTCGACCCGGAAGCCTTCGCAAGCCTGCTCGGCCGCGCCACCGTCGGCACGGTCGATCTGGACGTGCTGATCGACGCGCTGGAGCGCAAGGGCGTGGCGACCACCCTGGCCGAGCCGACCCTGATCGCCCTGTCCGGCGAAACCGCCAACTTCTTCGCCGGCGGCGAGTTTCCCCTGCCGGTCGCGCAGGAGGCCACCAGCGGCGGCGGCCTGCGCTCGACCATCGAGTTCAAGCCCTACGGCGTCAGCGTCGCCTTCACCCCGACCGTTTCGGGCGAGACCATCAACCTGGTGGTCGCCCCCGAGGTCAGCGCCATCGACCGCGAGAACGCGGTGGTGTCCCAGGGCTACAACATCCCGGCGATCACCACCCGCCGCACCAAGACCACGGTCGAGCTGCGCGACGGCCAGAGCTTCGCCATCGCCGGCCTGATCCGCCGCGACTTCGCCGACAGCGTCCGCGGTCTGCCGGGGGCGAGCAAGATTCCGGTCCTGGGCGCCCTGTTCCGCAGCGCCGCCTTCAACAAGAACGAGACCGAGGTGCTGATCGTGGTCACGCCGCGTCTGGCCAAGCCGACGGCGACGCCGCCGCGCCTGCCCACCGACGGCTTCAAGGCCCCGACCGCCGCCGGGCACCTGCTTAAGGGCGAGGTCGAGGCCTCGCCTGCGGCCGAGCGATAGGAGCGACCGACCATGCGCCGCCTTCTCCCCCTGATCGCTCTGGCCGCTCCGCTCGCCGCCTGCGCCACGCCGCTGGACGCGCCTCAGTCGCCGCAAACCGGCCTGGCCGTGGCGGAGGCGATCGCCGCCCAGACCGTCTCCGCCGCGGTCGACCCGACCCCGCCGGCGAGTTCCGGCCGCCGCGCCTCCGACGCCACCGACCGCTATCACGCGGGCAAGGTGAAGCCGCCGGCGGTGGACTCGGCCAGCGCTCCGGCCGCGTCCGCCCCGGCCAAACCCGCCGCGCCCGGCCAGTGAGGCCGAGCCCCATGACCACTCCCGCCAGCGTCCTCGTCCTGGCCGGCGGCCGGGACCTGATCGAAGCTTCCCAGGCGCTGGGCCGACGTGCGCCCGAGACCACCGTCGCAGTCGCCGCGCCTTGCGACCCGCGCAGCCTGAACGGCGCCCTGTCGAACGCGCGCGCGGTGGTGATGGAGGTCGACCTCGGCCTGCCCGGCGCGCTGGAGGGCTTCGGCGACCTCGCCCGCGCGGCTCCGGACGGCTGCAAGCTGATCGCCGCCGCCCGCAACGCCGCGGGCGAGGACGTGCGCGCCCTGTTCCGCTCCGGCGCCAGCGACGTGCTGACCGCTCCGTTCAACCTCCAGGCCCTGTCCGAGGCGGTGACGGAGGCCCTGGCCCGCCCCGCCGCCCCGGCCGCGGGCAAGGTGGTGGCGGTGGTCAAGGGCGCGGGCGGCTCCGGCGCGACCCTGGTCGCCGCAAACCTCGCCGCCGCCCTGGCCCAGCCGTCGCGCAAGCCCGCCCGTCCGGCCCGGCGCACCGCGATCCTCGACCTCGACCTTCAGTTCGGCGACGCCGCCGTGGCCTTCGACGCCCAGCCCCGCCACACGGTGCTGGACGCGCTGAAGTCGCGCGCGCGGCTGGACGCCAGCTTCTTCGACGGCCTGCTGACCGACACCCAAGAGGGCGTGCGCCTGCTGGCGGCGCCGCCGTCACTGCTGCCGCTGGACGCGATCGACGCGGCGACCGCGGTGCGGCTGGTCGAGGAGGCGCGCGCGGCCCACGACCTGACCTTCGTCGACCTGCCCGCCGCCTGGACCGACTGGACCGCCGCGGTGCTGAACGCCGCCGACCTGGTGGTGCTGGTGACCGGCGCCACGGTGTCCGGCGCGACCGGCGCCCGGCGCGTGCTGGACGGTCTGGCCGAGATCGGCGCCCCGGCCGAGGTGATGCTGGTGCTGAACCGCGGCGGGGGCCTGCTCGACGGACGCGACCGCGCCGCCAAGATCGCCCGGGTGCTGGAGGTCGAAGCCGCCGTCATGCTGGGCGAGGACTCCGCGGCGCTGAAGGCCGCCGACCGCGGGCGACCGGTGGTGGTCGCCGCTCCGTCCTCGCGGCTAGCCAAGGAACTGCAGGCCGCCGCCGCCCGGCTGGACGCGCGCCTGTTCGCGCCGGCCCCCGTCGCCAGGAGGATCTGACCGCCATGCGCCTGTCCTTCGCCGAAGTCCGCCCCAAGCCCGCCGCGCCCGCTCCCGCGCCGGTCGCTCCCCCTGCTTCCAGCGCCCAGCCGCTGGAGGTCGCGACCGTCGACACCGCCTATCTGGCGCTGAAGAACGAGATGCACGGCCGGCTGATCGAGCGGCTGACCCTGTCCGGCATCGAAAAGACCCCGCGCGAACAGGTCCGCGCCGACGTCTCCGCCGTGGTCCGCGACCTGATGCAGGAGGACGGTCGGCCGGTCAGCGCCGCGGACATGCGCCGGCTGGTCGACGACCTGCTGGACGAACTGCTGGGCTACGGCCCGCTGGAGCCGCTGCTGCGCGACCCGGACGTGTCCGACATCCTGGTCAACACCTGCGCCGAGGTCTACGCCGAGCGGAAGGGCGTGATCGAGCTGACCGCCGTGCGCTTCGCCGACGAGGCGCACCTGGTGCGGGTGATCCAGCGCATCGTCGACAAGATCGGTCGCCGGGTCGACGAGTCCCAGCCTCTGGTCGACGCGCGCCTGCCCGACGGTTCGCGGGTCAACGCCGTGGTTCCGCCGATCGCGGTGGACGGTTCGCTGCTGTCGATCCGCAAGTTCGCCAAGATCCCGTTCGACCTCGACCGCCTGGTCGCCAACGGCTCCATGACCCAGGCCTGCGCCGACCTGCTCAAGGGCGTGGTCGCCTGCCGCAAGAACATCCTGATCTCGGGCGGCACCGGCACCGGCAAGACCACCATGCTGAACGCCATGTCGCGCGGCATCGGCGAGCGCGAGCGGATCGTCACCATCGAGGACGCCGCCGAACTCCAGCTGCAGCAGCGGCACGTGGCGCGGCTGGAAACCCGCCCGTCCAACGTCGAGGGCAAGGGCCAGATCACCCAGCGCGATCTGGTCAAGAACGCCCTGCGGATGCGGCCCGACCGGATCATCGTCGGCGAAGTGCGCGGCGGCGAGGCCTTCGACATGCTCCAGGCCATGAATACCGGCCACGACGGCTCCATGACCACCGTGCACGCCAACACCCCGCGCGACGCCCTGTCCCGCCTGGAGCAGATGATCGGCATGGCCGGCATCGACCTGCCGACCCGCTCCATGCGCGCCCAGATCGCCAGCGCCATCGACGTGGTGGTGCAGCTCAAGCGCTTCTCCGACGGCACCCGGCGCGTGATCAGCGTGCAGGAGATCGACGGCATGGAAGGCGACATGATCACCATGCAGGAAGTCTTCCGCTTCGAGCAGACCGGCACGGCTCCGGACGGCCGCGTGCAGGGACGGTTCGTCGCCACGGGCGTGCGGCCCAAGTTCTTCGCCGACTTCGAGGCCTACGGCGTGCGCGTGCCGCAGGACCTGACCCGGCTGTGCGCGTGAGGAGGCGGCCGTGAGGGACCCGATCGCCTGGCTGTTCTACCTCGCCGCCTTCATAGCCGCGGTGCTGACGGTCGAGGGCGTGTGGCTGCTGCTGCGCTCCACCTTCGGCGACCGGCACCTGAACCGGCGCCTGAGCATGATCCGCAAGACCGGCGACGCCGGCGCCGCGCTCAGCCTGATCGCCGACCGCGAGGGCGGGCCGCTGTCGCAGCGGCTGGACGCCCGCTTCCCGGCCGTGCGCGACACCCTGTGGGCGGCGCGGCTGAAGATCTCCTCCGGCCGGATGCTCGGCGTCACGCTCGGCCTGGCGGTGTTCCTGATGCTGCTGTTCGGCCTGCTGGACGCGCCGGTTCCGGTGGCGCTGGCCGGCGGCGCCCTGGTCGGCGTCGGCATGCCGGTGCTGTTCGTGCAGTTCCGCGCCGGGGCGCGTCGCAAGAAGTTCCTGGAGCAGTTCCCCAACGCCATCGACCTGATCGCCCGCAGCCTCCAGGCCGGCCACCCCGCGCCCGTGGCCATCGGCGTGGTAGCCCAGCAGATGTCCGACCCGATCGGCACCGAGTTCGGCCTGGTGGTCGACGAGATGACCTACGGCGTCGACCGCGACCAGGCGCTGCGCAACCTGGCCGAACGCTTCCCCGCGCCCGAGCTGATGATGTTCGTGGCCTCCGTCCAGGTCACCCGCGAGACCGGCGGCAATCTGGCCGAGGTGTTCCTGAAGCTGTCCGAGGTGATCCGCACCAAGGCCCAGCTGCGCAAGAAGGTCATGGCCATCTCCGCCGAGGGCCGCATGTCCTGCCTGGTGGTCTCGGCCCTGCCGGTGGTGGTCGGCGGCGCGATCCTGGCGCTGCGGCCCGGCTACTACGCCGACGTGGCCTCCGACCCGCTGTTCTGGCCGATGATGATCTGTCCGCCGATGCTGCTGCTGCTCGGGGTCTGGACCATCTGGCGCATGGTCAACTTCAAGTACTGAGGAGGCGAGCCGCATGAGCGTTCTGATCGTCTCCGTCCTGGCCGCCCTGTCGTTGCTGGCGCTGGCCGGCGCGGCGGTGCTGTTCCTTGCCGCCGACCGCGGCTTCGAGCTGCGGCTGTCGGCACTCGCCCGCGGCGAGGCGGACCCGCGTGCCGAGGCGGCGCTGAAGCTCGAGCAGACCTTCCGCCGCATCGCCGAGCGGGTGTCCCAGGGCGCCTTCACCGAGGCCGAGCGCGGCACGCTCAGGCTCTCGCTGCTCCAGGCCGGCTTCACCAGCGAACGGCGGGTGGAGTATTTCTTCGCCGCGCGCGTGGCCTGCGCCCTGCTGGGCGGGGTCGCGGGCGTGCTGGCGGCGCTGGCGATGAAGCCGGAAAGCGCGTTGCAGGCGCTGTTCACCGTGCTGGCGGGCGCCACGCTCGGCCTCTACCTGCCGCCGCTGTGGCTCAAGCGCCGGATCAAGGCGCGTGTCGAGCAGGTGCGCCTGGCCATGCCGGACGCCATGGACCTGATGGTGGTGTGCGTCGAGGCCGGCGCCACCCTGAACGCGGCCATGCAGAAGGTCGAGCAGGAGATGCGCGGCCTGCACAAGGTCCTGGCCGACCAGTTCCGCACCACCCTTCTGGAGATGCAAGCCGGCGCCGGCCGCGCCGACGCGCTGCGGCGTTTGGCCGAGCGCGCCCCGGCCGAGGAGCTGCGCGCCATGGTCGGCCTGCTGATCCAGTCCGAGAGCCTGGGCGCCAGCATCGGCCGCACCCTGCGCGTCTTCGCGGAGGAGATGCGCTCCGCCCGCTTCCTGCGCGCCGAGCAGAAGGCGGCCGAGCTGCCGGTCAAGATCGCCTTCCCCCTGGTGCTGTTCATCTTCCCCTGCCTGATGGGCGTGATCTTCACCCCGGTGGTGATCCGCTTCATCCGCGTGCTGATGACCGTCCAGATCGGCGGCGGATGAGCCCTGTCGAGGCCGCGGGCCTGGTCTTCTTCTCCGCCTGCCTGGCGGCGGCGGCGGCGGCCGATCTGCGCGGGCGCACCATCCCCAACGCCCTGCCCCTGGCGCTCGCCGCCGGGTTCGCCCTCTACGCCGTGCTGCTGCCGGAGCCGGCCTGGCCTTGGCGGCTGCTGGGCGGCGCTGTCGTGCTGGCGCTGGGCTGGCTCGCCTGGAGCCTTCGCGCGCTCGGCGGCGGGGACGTCAAGCTGCTGGCGGCCGCCGCGCTCTGGTTTCCGCTGGCCGCCGTGCCCTCCTTCCTGCTGGCCGTGGCCCTCGCCGGCGGGATCCAGGCGGTCGTCTGGATTTTCCTGAAGCGGGCCGGCCGGCTGCAGCGCGCCGACGGCCGCCTGCCCTACGCCCTGGCCATCGCCGCCGCCGGCCTGTGGGTCATGCTCCGCGCCCCCCTGGCGTAGCGGGCGCGACCGGCGGCGGGTAAGGTCGCGGCCATGACCGGCTTCACCTTCGATCCCACCCCGCGCATCGTCTGCGAGGACGGCGCCGCCGCGCGGCTCGGCGAGTACGCGCGCGAACTCGGCGCCCGGCGCGTGTTGGTGGTCAGCGATCCGGGCGTGGTCGCCGCCGGCCTGGTCGCCCCCGCGCTCGAAAGCCTGGCCGCCGCCGGGCTCGAACCGCTGCTGTTCTCCGAGGTCCAGGCCGACCCGCCGCAAGCTTCCGTCGAGGCCGCCGTCGCGCTCGCCCGCGAGGCCGCCGTCGACGCGGTGATCGGCTTCGGCGGCGGGAGTTCGCTCGACACCGCCAAGCTGGTCGCCCTGCTCGCGGGAACGCCCCAGCGGCTTGAGGACGCCTACGGGATCGGTCTCGCCGAGGGGCCGCGCCTGCCGCTGATCCAGGTTCCGACCACCGCCGGCACCGGCTCGGAGGTGACGCCGATCGCCATCGTCACCACTCCGGACGATCAGAAGAAGGGCGTGGTCTCGCCCCTGCTCTACCCCGACCTGGCCCTGCTGGACGCCACCCTGACGCTGGGCCTGCCGCCCCGGGTGACCGCCATGACCGGCGTGGACGCCATGGTCCACGCGATTGAGGCCTACACCAGCAAGCACCGCAAGAACCCGATCTCCGACTCCCTGGCGATCACCGCGCTGAAGCTGCTGCACGGTTCAATCCGGCGCGCGGTCCAGGACGGTTCGGACCTGCCCGCCCGCCGCGCGATGCTGCAAGGGGCGCTGGCCGCCGGCATGGCCTTCGCCAACGCGCCGGTGGGCGCCGTCCACGCCCTTGCCTATCCGCTGGGCGGCGTCTTCCACGTGCCCCACGGCCTCTCCAACGCCCTGGTGCTGACGCCGGTGCTGGAGTTCAACCTGCCGGCGGCGCAGGGCGCCTACGGGGAACTGGGCGCGGCGCTAGGGGTCGGCGGCGCGGCCGGGTTCGTCGACGCCATGCGGGCGCTGGTCGCCGACATGCCCATGGAGCAGCGCCTGACCGAGGTCGGCGTCCGCCGCCAGGATCTGGAGCGCCTCGCCCGTGACGCCATGCAGGTCCAGCGGCTGCTGGTGAACAATCCCCGCGAGGTCACCTACGACGACGCCTTCGCCGTCTACGAGCGCGTGCTGTGAGCGAACCCCGCCTGACCCGCGCCGACTTCCGCGCCTTCCGCGAGATCACCACCCGCTGGATGGACAACGACGTCTACGGTCACGTGAACAACGTGGTCTACTACAGCTTCTTCGACACGGCGGTGAACCAGCACCTGATCGAGCAGGGCGCGCTGGACCCCGAGCGCAGTCCGGAGATCGGCCTGGTGGTCGAGACCCGCTGCCGCTACTTCGCGCCGCTCAGCTTTCCCGACCGGGTCACCGCCGGCGTCCGCGTCGCGCGCCTGGGGACCACCAGCATCGCATACGAAATCGCCCTGTTCCGCGACGACCAGACCGAGGCCGCGGCCCAGGGCGGCTTCGTCCACGTCTACGTCGACCGCGAAACCCGTCGCCCCACCCCGGTTCCGGAGCGGGTTCGGGCGGCGGTGGCGGGGCTGATCGCTTCGTGAGTTCAGGCGTTCCGGCGCAGCTCCTCGACCAGTTCAGGGCGCTTCTCCAGCAGCCGCATCAACTGGACCGTCGGACCGCTGGGCTCGACCAGCCCGCGCTCGTACTTGTCGAAGGCGTTCGGGCCCACCTTGAACAGGTCGCCCGCCGCTCGTTGCGACAGGTTCAGCCGCTTGCGGAACGCCCGGATCGACTCCGGCGTGGGCGCGCCGGCCTGGGCCTTCAGCTCGCGCAGAGCCTCGTCGATCACGGCCATGTCGTCGCCGACATGCACCCCCTCGCCCTCCCCGGGCGGATACCAGCCTGGCAGATCAACGGTGAGCGAGCGGCCCTTGTAGGTCACGGTAACCGGCCGCACGTCGCGGCTTAAGGGTTCGCCGGTCTCTGGGGAGATCATTTGCGCCGCTTCGCTCACGTCACTTCTCCTTGAACGATACGAGCTTGAACTCGGTCACCACGTCGGCCTGGAACTTCACGTAGAGCAACAATCCGTCCTCGGTCGGAACGTAATAGACGTCCTGCCAGAGCCGATGATCGGCGAAGGTGGTCATGGACTTGTAGAACATGGCCGGAGTGATGCTGCGGATCACCTCCATGATCCCGGCACCGTCGTAGCCGAGAGCCGCGGCGTCGATGGCCGCCGTGGTGGTGGTCGCCAGCGTGGTTCCAAGCACCGCCTGAACCGCGGCGAGGTCGTAGCTGGGTTTGCGCTTCTCCAAGCGTCATGCCCCCATTATGGTGGCGCGCGCCGGGTCCGGCAAGCCTCGCCTCAAACCCGCTCGTCCATCAGCCTGCCGACGTAGTCCTCGATCCAGACGTTGCGCGGGCGGCGGCTGCGTTCGGCGTGGTAGATGTGGGCGAGCTCGGCGTAGGAGCGGTCGAAGTCCTCGTTGACCACCACGTAGTCGTACTCGCGCCAGCGCTCGATCTCGCTCTTGGCCTTCTCGACCCGGCGCTCGATCACCTCG
>DASPKD010000028.1:0-2295 GCA_035628275.1 Caulobacteraceae bacterium
TCGACGCCGGACTTCTCGACCTCGGGGAACATCTCCTGTTCCTCCTCCTCGACGTGGTGCTCGATCTGCTCCTGCAGCACCTTCACCTGGGCCTCGAACATCTCGTCGCCGGCTTCCGCCGCCTGGATCTGCTCCATCAGCTGCTTGGCCGAGCCGTGCTCGACCACGGCCTCGTCGACCATGTCGTCTTCGATCTTGCCGCGGATGGCCGGGTAGAACAGCTCTTCCTCGAGCTGGGTGTGGACCTGCAGCATCAGGCAGATGCGCTCGGCGATGGCCATCTTCTCGTTTTCGTTCTCGGCCTTCTCGAACTGCTCGAACAGCCGCTCCACATCGCGGTGGTCCTGCTTCAGCAGCTCGATGACGTTTTCGTTTCCACCTTTGGCGGGCATCGCGGTCTCCATGATCCGGGGCGAGGGAAGAACCCCCGCCGGAGACGGCGGTTCCGGCCGGTCAGCGGCTCCAGTCGGCGGCCGAAGCGCGGCAGCCGCCGCCTTCGCGCCCGGTCCAGGCCCGCCCGCGCACCGCCTTGCCCGGCTTCGCGCCGGTGTGCTCGCCGTCGCGCACCACCTGCACGCCGTTGACCAACACGTGCTCCACCCCGGTCGCATAGCGGTGCGGCGTGGCGAAGGTGGCGTGGTCGGCGATCGTCGCGGGATCGAACACCACCACGTCCGCGAAGGCGCCCGGCCGCAGCCGGCCGCGATCCTCGAGCTTCAGGATGTCGGCCGGGAAGGAGGTCAGCTTCCGCACCGCCTCCTCCAGCGGCATGGTCTTCTCCTCGCGGACGTACTTGCCCAGCAGCCGGGCGAAGTTGCCGTAGGCGCGCGGGTGCGGGTTGTAGAGCAGGAACGGCCCCTCGGCCGCGTCGGCGCTGCCGTCCGACCCGAAGCTCATCCACGGCAGGGCGGTCTGGCGGCGGACGTTGTCCTCGCTCATCAGGAAGTAGACCGTCCCGACCCGGCTGCCGTCCTCGACCACCAGCTGGATCGCGGCCTCTTCCGGCGACACGCCGCGCGCCTTCGCGACTTCCGCCAGGGTCTTGCCGGTGAGCGGCTTTAGGGCCGGGTTCTTGAAGCCGACCAGCAGCATCCCCTCGGCGCCCGCGCCCTGCATCAGGCTCTCCCAGCCGACCGGCTCGGCGCGCATCTCGGCGATCACCTTCGCGCGGGTCGCCGGGTCTTGCAGGCGCTTTCTCCAGGCCTCGTAGCCGCCCGCCTGCACCCAAGTCGGCATGGCCGCGTCCAGCCCCGTCGCCCCGGCCGGATAGAGGTACATGTCGGCCGTCACCGCCAGCCCCGCCGCCTGCGCCGCCTCGATGCGGGCAATCGCGGGGTCCAGCAGGCCCCAGTTCGCCCGCCCGGCCTGCTTCAGATGGTGGACGTGGACCGGCCCGCCGCTGGCGCGCGCGATCTGTACCATCTCGTCCAGGGCCGTCAGCAGCCGTCCGCCCTCGCCGCGGACGTGAGCGGCGAACAGGCCGCCGCAGCGGGCGGATTCGCCGGTCAGGGCGATCAGCTCGGGCGTTTCGGCGAAGCTGGCCGGCGCGTAGATCAGGGCCGAGCTGGTCCCCAGCGCGCCGTCCTCCATCGCCTGCCGCACCAGATCCCGCATGCGCGCCAGTTGCTCGGGGGTCGGATCCACGTCCTGCGAGCCGATCTCGTGCTCGCGCACGGCGCCCAGCCCCACCATGGTGGCCACGTTGACCGACACGCCTGAGCGCTCGACCTGGTCCAGGTACTGGCCGATCGTGGACCAGGGGACGTCGAACCTGATGTCGGCCTGGCCGGCGATCAGCTCCTCGCGCATCCGGGCGTTCAACGGCGCGTAGGAGATCTCGCTGTTCACCTCCAGCGTCACGCCCTGAAGCACGTCGCTCATCGCCCGGCCGTCGTGCAGCAGCTCCTCGCGCGCGTGGCTCAGCATGTTGATGAAGCCGGGCGCCACCGCCTTGCCGTCCGCGTCGATCTGGACGGTTCCGGGCGAGGGCGCTTCAGGCCCGACGAAGGCGATGCGATCGCCGTCGATCCCGACCTCGCCCCGGAACGGCGCGCCGCCCGAGCCGTCGTAGATCATCGCGTCGGTGATCAGCACGTCGTAGGGACCGCGCACACCGGCCGGTTCGCGCGCCCCCGGAAACGCCGCGCAGCCCGCCAGCGCCGCCGCCGCGCAGGTCCCGACCAGCCACCGTTTCATGCCGCCCTCCGCCTCGTTCGCCGGAGAGCCTAGACCCGCCCGGCGGAAGCTGGAAAGTTCGGAAGCTGACGCAAGGTGATCTTGACGTTTACGTAAGCG
>DASPKD010000029.1:0-3327 GCA_035628275.1 Caulobacteraceae bacterium
GCCCAGCCGCACCGCCTTGGTCGACCAGATCGCGTCCTTCATGGAGGCGTGCCGGGGGTGCAGGCGGGTGGTCGGGTCGGGGCCGTCCTCAAGGGTGGAGTCCCAGTCGGAAAACGCCACGTCCACCGGCCGCACCTCCACCCCGTGCTCCTGGGCGTCGCGCACGATCTGGGCGGGGGCGTAGAAGCCCATCGGCTGGCTGTTCAGCAGGGCCGCGCAGAAGGCGTCCGGGTAGCGGCACTTCAGCCAGCAGGAGACGTAGGCCAGCGCCGCGAAACTGGCGGCGTGGCTCTCGGGGAAGCCGTAGCCGCCGAAGCCCTCCAGCTGGCGGAAACAGGCGGCGGCGAACCCCGGGTCGTAGCCGCGCTCGGCCATGCCCCCCAAGAAACGCTCGCGGAAGGAGTGGATCGTCCCGTCGCTGCGGAAGGTCGCCATCGCGCGGCGCAGCCGGTCGGCCTCCGAGGGAGTGAAGCCCGCGCCGACGATGGCCACCTTCATCGCCTGTTCCTGGAACAGCGGCACCCCGAGCGTCTTCTCCAACACCGCTTGCAGTTCCGGCGAAGGGTAGGTCACAGGCTCCAGCTTCTGGCGGCGACGCAGGTAGGGATGCACCATGTCGCCCTGGATGGGTCCCGGCCGCACGATGGCGACCTCGATCACCAAGTCGTAGAAGGTGTCGGGCCGGAGCCTCGGCAGCATCGACTGCTGCGCCCGGCTTTCGATCTGGAACACGCCGATGGTGTCGGCACGCGAGATCATCTCGTAGACCTCGCGCTCCTCCTGGGGGACGCTCGCCAGGGTCAGTCGCTCGCCGTACTCGCGCTCGACGATCTGGAACGCCTTGCGGATGCAGGTCAGCATGCCCAGCGCCAGCACGTCGATCTTCAGCATGCCCAGCGCGTCGAGGTCGTCCTTGTCCCACTCCACGAAGGTGCGCCCGTCGATGCCGCCCTTGCCGACCGGGACCATCTCGTCCAGCCGCTCGCGGGTGATCACGAAGCCGCCGACGTGCTGGGACAGGTGGCGGGGAAAGCCGATCAACTCGCGCGCCAGCCTCAGCACCATGCGCAAAGTCGGGTCCTGCGGGTCGAGCCCGACCCGGCGGGCGTCCTTCTCGGCGGTGGTGTCGTTCGACCATCCCCAGATGGTGGAGGTCAGCGCCCCCAGCGCATCGTCGGTCAGGCCGAACGCCTTGCCCACCTCGCGGATGGCGCTGCGGGCGCGGTAGGTGATCACGGTGGCGGCGATCCCGGCCCGGTCGCGGCCGTATCGCTCGTAGATCCAGCGGATCACCTCCTCACGTCGCTCATGCTCGAAATCCACGTCGATGTCGGGCGGCTCGTTGCGCTCGGGGCTGATGAAGCGCTCGAACAGCAGGTCGTTGACCGCCGGGTCGACCTCGGTGACCCCCAGCACGTAGCAGACGGCCGAGTTGGCGGCCGAGCCGCGCCCCTGGCACAGCACGCCCATGTCGCGCGCGGCTTTGACCACGTTGTGCACGGTCAGGAAGTACTTGGCGTAATCGAGCTGTTCGATCAGCGCGAGTTCGTGCGCCAGGGTCTCGCGCACCTTCTCCGGCGCGCCGTCGGGGTAGCGCCAGGGCAGCAGCTCGGCAACCCGCCGGGCCAGCTCCTCTTGCGCGGAGGTTCCCTCGGGGATGTCGTCGTCGGGGTACTGGTACTCCAGCTCGCCCAGCGAGAACCGCGCCCGGTCCAGCAGCCGCATGGTCTCGGCGACCGCCTCTGGCGCCTCGCGGAACAGGGCGGCGATCTCGGCCGATGATTTCAGCGAGCGCTCGGCGTTGACCTCCAGCCGCCGCCCGGCCTCGCGGATGGTCACGTGCTCGCGGATGCAGGTCATCACGTCCTGCAAGGGCTTCCGCTCGGGCGTGTGGTGCAGCACGTCGCCTACAGCCAGCAGCGGCGTCCCGGCGCTCTCGGCCAGCCCCTTCAGCGCGAGCAGCCGCCGCAGGTCGGCCGGTCCCCGCCGCATCTGCACAGCCAGCCACACCCGCCCGGGCGCGACGGCGGCCAAGCGATCCAGCACCGGAGTAAGCGCATCGTCCGGCTGCTCGGGCGCGACTACGGTGAGCAGCAGCCCCTCGGCCCACGTCTCTAGGTCCGACAGCGTCAGGTCGCACTCGCCCTTCACCACGTGTGGCTTGGTGTTCCCGTGCGTCAGCAGGCGGCACAGGCGCGCGTAGCCCGCACGATCCTCGGGGTAGGCCAGCACGTCGGGCGTGCCGTCGCTGAACGCCAGCCGCACGCCGATCACCAGCCGGAACCCCAGCTTCTTGGCCTTGGCGTGGGCGCGCACGACCCCGGCCAGGGTGTTGCGGTCGGTCACCGCCACCGCCTCCAGCCCCAGCAGCTGCGCCGCCTCGACCAACTCTTCCGGAAAGGACGCCCCGCGCAGGAAGGAGAAGCAGCTCTGGGCCGCCAGTTCGGCGTAAGGAGCGGCCGGCGCGGCCGGACGCGGCGTGCGCTCCTCCGGCAGGGGCACGACCACCGCCCCCTTGGGCCGGGCGCGAAACTGCTTGGCGGCGGGGTCGCGGCTGTCGGGCGGCGGGCTCACGGAAACAGCCCGTGCACCCACCAGCGCGGCGCGTCGGTCTCCTCGTACAGGCCGTGGCGGAACACCCAGTAGCGGCGGCCCTGGTCGTCCTCCAGCCGCCAGTAGTCGCGGGTCAGCCGCCCGGCACGACCCTCGCTCCAGTCGGGCGCGATCCGCTCCGGCCCCTCGGCCTTGGCGACCCGCCGCGCCACCCGCCGCCAGGTGAACCGCAAGGGCGGTCCGTCGGGCGCCTCCGCCACCGCCTCGACCGGCTCCGGGCGGCGGAACAGCTTCAGCGGGCGCAGCGGGGTCCCCTGGTAAGCGGCTGGAACCTCCGCGGCCCAGGATGCGACCGACGGCTCGGCTTCGGCGTAAGGGACCGCCCGGCAGGCCCGCTCGGGCTCGCGCCGGTCGCCGGGCTTCAGCCGGGTCACCGCCTTGTCGCCGAGCCTGACCGCCAGCCGGTCGGCCAGGGCGTCCAGCTCCGCGTCGGCGCTTTCGACCGCCATGCCGTCCAGCGCTCCGGTCGCGGCCTTCAGCGGCTGCACCTTCAGCGCCCACAGGCGCAGCACGTCGAAGCCGTAGTCCGCCTCCAGCCCGTCGTTCAGCGAGGCGATCCGCTCGGCGAACAGAGCGGCGATCCTTCGGGGCTCGGCGAGCGGCCGGCTGCACGCCACCTCCAGCCGCTTCACCGCCCCGTCTACCCGGAACAGCTCCAGCCCGAAGCGCCGCCCGCCCACGCCCTCGCCGTCCAGCCGCGCCTTCAGCGCCTCG
>DASPKD010000030.1:0-3985 GCA_035628275.1 Caulobacteraceae bacterium
CTGCTCGCCGCCGGGCATGGAGAACCAGCTGGTCTCGCTGACCGCCGCCTTGCCGAACAGCGCGGTCAGGGCGGTCTGCAGGCGGTCGGGCTTCTTGCGGGGCGCCATGCGGGGAATGTAGGCGCGATTCACGCGGCGCGCTCCCCCCTCGTTTTCCGGCGCCGCTTCCCCCTTCCGGGGAAGATCGGTAAGGCGGGTCCATGCCGAAGCTGAACTCCGCCCTCGACCCGAACTCCGCGACCTTCCAGACCCATAGGGCTCACAACGAGGCGCTGGTGCGCGAGTTGCGCGAGCGCACGGCGAAAACCGCGCTCGGCGGCTCGGAGGAGTCGCGCAAGCGCCACGTCGGGCGCGGCAAGCTGCTGCCCCGCGACCGCGTGGAGCGGCTGCTCGATCCCGGCGCGCCGTTCCTGGAGCTGTCGCCGCTGGCGGCGAACGGCATGTACGACGACGAGGCGCCGGGCGCGGGCATGATCACCGGCGTGGGCCGGGTGTCGGGGCGTGAGTGCGTGATCGTCGCCAACGATCCGACCGTGAAGGGCGGCGCCTACTTCCCGCTGACGGTGAAGAAGCACCTGCGCGCGCAGGAGGTGGCGATGGAGAACCGCCTGCCGTGCGTCTACCTGGTGGACTCCGGCGGCGCGAACCTGCCGCACCAGGCGGAGGTGTTCCCCGACCGCGAGCACTTCGGGCGCATCTTCTACAACCAGGCGCGGATGAGCGCGGCCGAGATCGCCCAGATCGCCTGCGTGATGGGCAGCTGCACCGCCGGCGGCGCCTACGTGCCGGCGATGAGCGACGAGACGGTGATCGTGCGCAACCAGGGCACTATCTTCCTGGCCGGCCCGCCGCTGGTGAAGGCCGCCACCGGCGAGGTGATCTCGGCCGAGGACCTGGGCGGCGCCGAGGTTCACGGCCGTCGTTCGGGTGTGGTCGACCACGTCGCCGCGAACGACGAGCACGCGCTGGAGATCGTGCGCTCGATCGTCGCCAATCTGAACACGGTGAAGTCCCACCCGCTGGACGTGCGCGAGCCGCGCCCGCCGGCGTATGACCCGCAAGAGCTTTACGGCGTCATCCCGCAGGACGTCCGCGCCCCCTACGACGTGCGCGAGGTGATCGCGCGGGTGGTGGACGGCAGCGAGTTCGACGAGTTCAAGCCGCTGTACGGCACGACCCTGGTCTGCGGCTTCGCCCGCATCTGGGGCTACCCGGTGGCGATCCTGGCCAACAACGGGGTGCTGTTCTCGGAAAGCGCGCTGAAGGGGGCGCACTTCATCGAGTTGGCCTGCAAGCGGAAGATTCCGCTGGTGTTCCTGCAGAACATCTCGGGCTTCATGGTGGGCGGCAAGTACGAGTCCGGCGGCATCGCCAAGGACGGCGCCAAGATGGTCACCGCAGTGGCCTGCGCCGAGGTGCCGAAGTTCACGGTGCTGATCGGCGGCTCGTTCGGGGCCGGCAACTACGGCATGAACGGCCGCGCCTACGGCCCGCGCTTCCTGTTCACCTGGCCCAACAGCCGCATCTCGGTGATGGGCGGCGAGCAGGCCGCCAGCGTGCTGGCCACCATCCGCCGCGACGCGATCGAGGCCAAGGGCGGGACCTGGTCCAAGGAGGACGAGGAGGCGTTCAAGGCGCCGGTGCGCGACGGCTACGAGCGCGAGGGCAACCCCTACTTCGCCACCGCCCGTCTGTGGGACGACGGCGTCATCGACCCCGCCCAGACACGCGACGTGCTGGGCCTGGCCATCAGCGCCAGCCTGAACGCCCCGGTCCCGGAGACGCGGTTCGGCGTGTTCCGGATGTGATCAGGCGCTGAACAGGGCGGCGTCCGCATCGGCCCCGACCGGTCGCCCGCGCACCAGCGCCGCCAGGCACGCAGGGTACAGCCGGTGCTCGGCCCTCAGCACCCGCGCGGCCAGGGCCGCCTCGTTGTCGCCGTCCAGCACCGGCACCGCCGCCTGGCCCAGGATCGGGCCCTCGTCGACGCCCTCGTTCACCAGGTGCACGGTGCAGCCGTGCAGTTTCACCCCGGCCTTCAGAGCGCGGGCGTGGGTGTCCAGGCCCGGGAATGCAGGCAGCAGGGACGGGTGGACGTTCAGCATCCGCCCTGCCCAGGCGTTCACCAGGAACGGCGTCAGGACGCGCATGTAGCCGGCCAGCGCCACCCACTCGATCCCGCGTTCGCGCAAGGCGGCGTCGATCGCGCGTTCGTGCGCCTCGCGGTCCTTGCCGAACGGGCGGTGGTCGATGGCGAGGGTCTCGGCGCCGTAGCCTTTCGCGATCTCCAGGCCCGGCGCGTCGGGCCTGTTAGACAGCACCAGGGCGATCTCGGCCGGGTAGGCGGGGTCGCGCGCCGCCTCGCACAGCGCCTGCAAGTTCGACCCGCGCCCGGAGATCAGGGCGGCGACGCGCGCCCTCATGCGGCGGCCAGCTCGCCGATCACGAAGGCCTGCTCGCCGGCGTTCAGCAGGGCGGCCAGCACCGGAGGGGCCTCGTCGGGCGAGACGACCAGCACGAAACCTACGCCGCAGTTGAAGGTGCGGCGCATCTCGGCCTCGGGGATTCCGCCGGCCTCCTGCAGCCAGGCGAACACGCCCGGGCGCTCCCAGGCGTCCCAGTCGAAGCGCGGCTGCAGGTTCTTCGCCAGGGCGCGGGGCGTGTTGTCGACCAGCCCGCCGCCTGTCACGTGGACCCCGCCCTTGATCACGCCGGCCTTCATCAGCGGCAGCACGGTCTTCACATAGATGCGGGTCGGTTCGATCAGCGCCTGGGCCAGGGCGCGGTCGCGGGCGAACGGCGCGTCGTCGCCCCAGCCGAGGCCCGAACGCTCCACCACCTTGCGGATCAGCGAGTAGCCGTTGGAGTGCGGCCCCGACGACGCCAGGCCGATCAGCAGGTCGCCGGGCTTCTGAGCGTCCAGCCGCGGCAGCACCGCGTCGCGGTTGACCGCGCCCACCGAGAAGCCCGCCAGGTCGTAGTCGCCGTCGCCGTACATGCCCGGCATCTCGGCCGTCTCGCCGCCAACCAGCGCGCAGCCCGCGCGCTTGCAGCCCTCGGCGATGCCCGCGATCACCCGCCGCGCGGCGTCGACCTCCAGCCTGCCGGTGGCGTAGTAGTCGAGGAACAGCAGCGGCTCGGCGCCCTGGGCCAGCAGGTCGTTGACGCACATGGCGACCAGGTCGATCCCGACCGTGTCGTGCCGCCCGGTCTCGATGGCGATCTTCAGCTTGGTGCCGACCCCGTCGGTGGTGGTGACTAAGAGCGGGTCGTCGTAGCCGGCCGCCTTCAGGTCGAACAGGGCGCCGAATCCGCCCAGCGCCGCGTCGGCGCCGGGGCGCCGCGTGGCCTTGGCCAGCGGTTTGATCGCGTCGACCAGCGCCTCGCCCGCGTCGATGTCGACGCCGGCCTGGGCGTAGGTCAGGCCGTTCGGCCGCTCGGTCATGGATGAACCCCGAAAATCCGATTCCACCTTGCGCGGGGGGCGCGCCGCGGGGCTATAGCAGGTCATGCAGCCGATCACGAACAGCGCCGAACTCGAAAGCTTCTGCGCCCGCCTTTCCCAAGCCCCCTTCGTCGCGGTGGACACCGAGTTCATGCGCGAGACCACCTACTGGCCCAAGCTGTGCCTGATCCAGGCGGCGTCTCCGGACGAGGCGGCCTGCATCGATCCGCTGGCCGAGGGGCTGGATCTCGCGCCCTTCCTTCGCCTGCTGGCCGACGAGAAGGTGACCAAGGTGTTCCACGCCGCGCGCCAGGACGTGGAGATATTCAACAACCTGGGCGTGCTGCCGCGCCCGCTGTTCGACACCCAGGTGGCGGCCATGGCCGCGGGCTTCGGCGACCAGGTGTCCTACGACGGCCTGGTGCGCCAGATGCTGAAGAAGGACATCGACAAGGGCAGCCGCTTCACCGACTGGAGCCGCCGTCCGCTGTCGGCGGCGCAGTACGACTACGCGCTCGCCGACGTGGTCTATCTGGCGCG